>JAVBOU010000203.1:0-5890 GCA_031550185.1 Kiritimatiellia bacterium
CGGCGTCCTCCTGACGCCTCCCGGCGTCTCCCTCCTCGGCGTTGGCTTAGCCACCACCCCCCCCACCCACCCGGCCAACCAGCCCCACCCCCAAAAGCACCACTTCCCGGTCTACCACGTCCCCGCTCCGTGACGGTCAACGCCACCCCGACGAAAACGCCCGCCGTGGCGTGGCAGAATCCCTGCCACGCCACGGCATCATCATTTCACGTTGAAAATTTTCCGGGTTTTGGGTAGGGTGGCGCTTTTCACATGACCGGCCTCATTTTCAACCTCCAGCGGTTTTCGCTCCACGACGGACCCGGGATCCGCACCACGGTTTTCCTCAAGGGATGCAACGCGCGGTGCGCGTGGTGCCACAATCCGGAATCGATGGCGGCGGAACCGCAGATCAGCGTCAACCTCGCGCAATGCACCGGTTGCGGCGAGTGCGGCCGCGTTTGTCCGCGTGGCGCGCATGTGTTTGACGATGCGACACGCCGGCTCGACATGGCGAACTGCAACGCATGCGGCGCGTGCGCCGACGCCTGCCCGCTCGGCCTCATCACGCGCATCGGGCAACGCGTCACGCCCGGCGAAATCCTCGCCACGCTGTTGCGTGACAAGCCGTATTACGACCGTTCCGGCGGCGGCGTCACCTTTTCCGGCGGCGAACCGACGTTGCAATTCGACTTTCTCGTGGCAATGCTCGGGCTCTGCCACAAGCACGGTCTCCACACCGTTCTCGAAACCAACGGGCTTGTCGCGCCGGCGCGGCTGGATGCGCTGGCGCCGCTGGTCGACCTTTTTTTGCTGGACTTCAAACTCAGCGACGACGCGCTCCACCGCCATTACACACACTTTTCCAATGCCGCGCCGCTGGCCGCGCTCGCGCGCCTCAACCAACTTCAGAAGCCCGTCATTCTCCGCGCGCCGGTCATCCCCGGCGTCAGCGACACGCCGGAGCATTTCGCCACGTTGCGGCGGTTGAAGTCGGAGCATCCCGTGGTTCAGCGTGTCGACCTGATGCCGTATCATGCGATCGGCAACGCGAAGTGGTCGAACCTTGGTTTGGTTTGCCCGCTTCCCGAAACGCAGCCGCCCTCCGAGGAAACCCGGCAACGCTGGCGCGAGATGCTCGCGTGACCTGGATTTCCGATCAAAGACAATGCGGTGGTTTTCGACAACATCCGCCCACCCGCATGTGTTTCAAGCTTGGCTGAATCACAATCCCAGGTCGAGCTGACCGGAAACCGTGATCTTGCGGCCGCCTTCGAGGTTCGGTGCCGACGTGTCGTACACCACGAACTTCACCGTCGGGAAACGGCTCTTGAGCTCCGACGCGATGTACGCCGTGACGGCGGGATGTTGCCAGGATCGTCGTCCGAAAAGCCGACACTGATGAGTTTTCCCAGCGCGCCCGTGCGTTCCAGAATGCGGATCACGTGGTGCACGAAGTCCTTGATGGCGAACTGTTTGCGAGCCTCCTGGCCGACCACGCCGCCACCCATTTCCTCCTCCACGCGCGCCTCGAACGCCGGCGACGTCACGGCATGGTAACGGTTCAGCGCAAGGTAGTAGGCGAGCTCCTCCTCGTCCGTCCCAAAGTGTTCCACGCCGTCGAAGCACGCGCAATAACCGTGCAGGCTCGCCATCATCTCCTCGCGGTCCGCGGCGCGGGCGGGAAGACCGCATGGGGATACAGCGTCACGTCGATCTCGTCAAATGAAAACGCGGGGATTCCTGCCAGCAGCGGCGCGAGCGCGACACAATGCGCGCACGCCGGAAGCGTCGCGGGCCGCGCGCCGGGATGATACGTGACGTGCGCGATGAGGTTGGCGTAAAGCGGGCTTTTGTGGTGCTGGTGCGCGGCCCAGTCGTGCGGGTGCACATGCACCTCGACGTCGCCGCGCCCGCGAGCTTGGCATCGACCTCGAATGCGACCCGCTTCTCGCCCCTCTCCTCCGCGAGCCCGACAACATGCACATCGCCCTCGACCTCGACCCCACGTCCAGCGGCACCGACTGGTTTGACCTCCACCTCACCCTCCGTCCCGAAGACACCACCCTCACCACCGAAGAGCTCCAGCTCCTCCTCGACGCCCGCGGCGGCTTCATCTTCCTCTCCGGCAAAGGCTGGCGCCGCGCCCGCATCAGCCTCACCGACGAGCAAACCCAACACATCCAAAACCTCGGCCTCGATCCCGCCTCCCTCAAGCCCGGCAACCACCAGCGCGTCCACACCCTCCAGCTCGCCGACGACCGCCTCCTCAGCCTCCTGCCCGAACACCACGCCGACCACCTCCGCACCCGCCTCGAACAGCTTCGTGCCATCCCCCTTCCGCCCCTCCCGAAAAATCTCAACGCCACCCTTCGTCCCTACCAGACCGACGGCTTCCACTTCCTCTCCCATCTCGCCGCCAACTCCCTCGGCGGCATCCTCGCCGACGACATGGGCCTTGGCAAAACCGTCCAGGCCCTCGCCTGGCTTCTCCACCTCGCCCACGACAACCCCAGCCTCAACATCCTCATCATCTGCCCCAAATCCGTCGTCCCCAACTGGCACGCCGAAACCACCCGCTTCGCCCCCGCCCTCCTTCCCAAATCCGGCAAATCCAAAAAATCAAAATCGCCGAATCTCCAAATCCTCAACTACGCCCAGCTCCGCCGCGACGCCGACGAGCTCCAAAAAACCCACTGGCACGCCATCATCCTCGACGAAGCCCAGCACATCAAAAACCCCCTCTCCCTCACCGCCAAAGCCGCCCGCAGCCTCCCCTCCACCCACCGCCTCATCCTCACCGGCACCCCCGTCGAAAACTCCCCCCTCGACCTCTGGAGCCTCTTCGCCTTCGCCATGCCCGGCCTCCTCGGCACCCAGGCCGCCTTCAAGCGCAACTACGAGGCCCGCGACCCCCTCGCCCTCGCCCGACTCGCCCGCCGCGTCCAGCACTTCTTTGATAGCCAAAACACTGTGGAGATTCGGAGTTTGGTAATGGTCGTGGAGGCGGAGGAGTTGCGGGTTCGGGAAGCGTTATTTACAGGGGAGCGAGCGGTACGGCTGGCAAACAGGCCATTGGGCGGGGAAGAGGGGGAGTTTGACGGAGTGGGGGCGGCAAGTGGGGTGCGGGTTTATGTGAACGGCAGGGAGGGTGCACCGCTGGAGGTCGGAAAGAAGCAGATCGTAACGGCGGTGTTTCCGGCGTCAATGCCGCTGTCGAACGCGGTGGTGGGGAATGATCCGGGGCTGCTGGCGTGGCGGCGGGGTTTTTCGGGTGTCATCCACGAGGCCGTTTTGCTGGGTGGTGGGGAGCCATCGGAGAAGGTGTTGCGGGGGATGGAGAGTGCGCTGGCAGTACAGTGGAATGTTTCAGGGGTTGCGCCGACGAAAGACGAGGAACGCCGTGCGGCGCAAAGCATTCCGGGGTTTTCGGCTCACGGCGTGTGGGCCACAATTTTCATGATCAGGTAACCAGGAACAGGTAACAGGTGACAATTAACAGGTAAAAGGTAACCGGTGGAAGGATTTTTGTCATGAAGGTTTTGTTGTTGGGGTTGTGGGTGTTGGCGGCGGCGGGGTGGTTGGCGCGGTTGTTGTTCCGCACAGCGACACGGAGGCACCGAGCAGGCGCAGAGAGGAAAACGAAAAAAATCGCGTTTGTTTCGCTGGTGGTGGCGATCGCGGCGTTCGGGTCGATGAAACCGGACACGATCGAGCATGTGGTAAATTTTATTGGTGGGTTGTATGGCAGTGGTTCGACATCATCACTGGCGGTGAATGAAGGGGAGGAGACGACGGGAAGTGGAGAGGTCGATGAAAATGACTGGGATGGCGACGGCATTCCGAATGAGTTTGAAGACCGGGTGTTCATGGATAAAAGCAATCCGGCGGACGCGGGAAGCCGCCGGTATGACACGGGGATGACGGCTTTGGCGAAGTATCAGGCGTCGGCAGACTGGCGCGTGGTGGACACGGCGGGGGACGGGATCGGGGATGCGTGGAAATTGCGGTACGGGCTGGTTCCGGTTTCGGCGGACATCGGGATGTTGACCGCGACGAACGGGCTGACGTTTTGGGAGTGCTACATTCGCGGCGCGAATCCGTTGGCAAAGGCGACGAATCCGGCCAACCTGCCGCTGACGGACGCGCAGGTGGTGGAGTTGGGCTATTCGCCGTTGGAGGCCATGCCGCACAGCGCGACGAACCGGGTGGCGGGGGATGTGACGGTGATCTCGCTGTCGATGTCGGGGCCGGGCGCGGGTTACGCGCAAGTGCGGATCGGGCCGGTGGTTCACGCGGGACGAGGGACGCGACAGTATGTGTTGCGTTCGGGGCAGGCGTTTGACGTGGTGGTGGAGCGGTTGCTGGGGCTGACAGGCGGGGCGGGTTTGGCAGTCGAGGTGGCGATCAATCCGGTGGAGGGAATCGTGGCAGAGTTACCGGGTTTCACGGGGCAATTTGTGGTGCCGGAGGAAGCGGGCGGGTTCATGCCGATGTCGGCGAATGGCGGAGGACAGCGGATCGAAACATGGCGGGTGGAGTTGAGTGCGGAGCGCGGCGGTTGCATCCACAAAAACTGCGGCGTGACGGCGACGGTGAAAAGCACGTTGACGGACGTGGTGGTGAAAAACAGCGGTGAGTTGTCCTGGTCGTGGGAGGCGCGCAAAAATTACGGCGTTTTGCCGGGGCGATCATCCAAGCGCAACATCACGGTGGGGATGAACGAAAATGCGTATGAAAATTGGAAGGCGTACAAACTGACGTTACCACCCGGAGAAATACGCGCTGGCGCGAGGCAGACACTGCGGTGCTTGTTTGAAATCAAAGCGCAGGTGGACGAGGCACGCATCAACGGCAAGGCGTTTGCGGAGATTGGCATGGGGTGTTGCCTTGCGTTCGAAGACCAGCCGGAGGAAATTTCGGAGCCGTGTAACCCGCACGTGAATTGCGTGTGCGGGCCGCATTGCCATTGTGGCGGTTGCCCGGATTGCAACGCATGGTCGGGTTGTCCTCCCTGCCAATCCACCGGCGGGACGATCGTCACCAACACCACGACCGGCGCGGGCATTCCGGTGACGGGGTTGCGGCTGAACAACAACTGGGACTTGGGCAGAATGAACGGCACCGCGCCGCGCGAGGATCGGGACGCCTCCAAGTTCATGTTGCCCGGCCAAACGTCGCCCGATCCCGACCTGCTGCCCTTGAAACTGATGGACGTTCCGGAGTCGGACTGCTGTGTGTGCGTCGAGCACGGCCCCGACTGGCAAGGCAAGATCATCACCGTCACCGACGGATTGAATTTGTTCGACGGCTACCTGCAAAAAATTTCCAACGGCCAAAACTACTACACGCAAAACCCGCCGCCGACCAGCTTCCATCTTGAAGGCGCGGAACCCGGCGGCTGGGACGGGAGCAAATACGTGGCATGGAGCCAAGGTCGTCTTGGTGGCGAAATGAAACCCAGCACCAACCGTTACGTTGTGGGGCGTGATTTGTGGTGGGGCCACCACTTTTTCGACCAGCCTGTTCTTTCCGACGCCAACCGCCTCTTGAATCAGGACACGATGGGCGACGGGGATGGACTTGAGTTTGTCGATGCCGAGCTTGGTTTCATTCAGCAGGGTTTTGATGGTGTTGGAGGCGGTCATGGCGAACCTTTCAAAAATGCCGCGTGGAGTGCAAACAACGGAGTAGCAAAAAACACCCCGCGCGGCACCCGGTGAATCATTAGACTTGTTCCAAAACCAGCTTCCAATTGGAGGGCGAGGGGGCGGGGGGGCGCGCGCCGCAAAAGGGGGGGTGCCGCAAAATAAAGGCGGCCCAGCAACAAAACAGCCGGGGGGCTGCGAGCGGGGAGCGCGGTGGGACGGGCGCCGAGGTGACTTGTTGGTACAACGAGATGTGGTGTTGG
>JAVBOU010000003.1:0-11500 GCA_031550185.1 Kiritimatiellia bacterium
AACCGTCTATCCAATCCCCGGCGCGCCCGGCGGTCGCGCCCCATCGTCTGATGTGCGACGTTGCTGTGCTACGCCGCTACAACGTTAGTCAGAGGGAATATTGGTAATATGCCGGCTGCAACCTCAGTTTTCAATGGCACGCTCGAGGATGTCGATGTCTTGCATGGAGATCTCGCAGGTGAGGGAAACGGTTTTGCCGTCCGTAGAGGTTTTCAGGGTTTCCATGAGAGGCATGTTGACGCCGGCGAGGGTGTTCAAGGCGGTTTTTATGCCGGAAATGCCCATGCCGGAGAGAAAATCGCCGAAGACTGCGGCGGGTTCGGGGGCGTCAAAGTTGACATTGATTGTGGCGGTTTGCTTGTCCGTGAAATCCATGCTTATGCTGGAGTTGGTGAAGGCTTTGGCGGCGTTTCTGATGGACTCGGGCGCGTTTGGGATGATTTTGAAGACGAAGTAAAGTGGAGGAGGGATATATTCGGGATTCAAATATTCCGCTCGAATGGAGGCGACATAAAGATCCCGCTGGGTGAGTTTGTCGTCGAGCAACGTTTCCATCAGCGGCAAATCACCGGCGCGTCTGTCGGCTTCAGCGCGTCTGATCGCCGCCTTTACGCTCAGCTCGTCGCCGGAGTAGATCACTTTGTCATCGCCGAGCAGAGCGATGAGGTAGGACGTATTTCCATCTGTTCGGCGCACGCTTTTATCCATGACTTCAATGGAGACGCTGATAAAGGACTGTTTTGGCTTCTGTTGCATGATCGCAGTCGCCAGTTTTTTGAAGGTCTCCGGCTTCAACGGTTTTTCAAGAAGAATCGCCGAGACCCAGACAGGGGTGGCAAGGGGCTCGAAAGACTTTTCGGTATCGCTTCGATCGTTGTCGGTTTGGCTGGTCTCCTGCATCATTTTTGTTCTTTGGCGTATTTGTTCATTCCGTTTTTTTTCGGACCCATAGAAGGCGAATGTCTTCACATCGGCAAGCGTGAGGTTTTCGGTTTTGAGAATGTTCTGGACTTTTTCGAGCTGATCGGTGATGCCGTTTTTGTGGGCTATGTTATGCAGGAGTGTTTCGTAAAAAAATGACGCGTGTTTGAAAGATGCGGAAGCGTTGATTTTAGCGACGTTGATGACGACGACACTGTCGGCGTTTGGTACGCGCACGGCGTTCATGGCGGCTTCTGGAGTGGCGGCATGGAGCGACACGGCAATGATACAGGCGGCAAGAATGGAGAGTTTGCAACTCATGGAAGGCTCCTTATGGATGGGTGTGAGCAATCAGTGACATTCGAATTGTGGCGACAAAGCACTCATGAGTAATGTAATGCGGAGAAGCCTGACTGTCAACCGTCAAAAAATCATTCTCACAATACGTGTGTTTCCAGTAAACCTGTTGGGATCTGACGGTTATCGTCTATTATGGAGTGCGGCGATGAATCGCCGCACTCCATACATGCGACGCTGACGGTGAGTGGGTAAACGTTTCTGTGCTTATGTCCCAACGAGTCTCTTCTTGTCCATGACACCAGCGACAGACAAGAATGTCTGTCTTACATTCAAAACAAAACGCTTGTGGCGTGGCAAGAGTCCTGCACGCCACAAGGGAGTTTTTTTTCGGGTTTTATTCGCCGCGTTTTTGGGCGTCGCGCTCTTGCATGGCGGCGCGACGGGAGAGTTTGACGCGGCCGCGTTCGTCGACCATGAGGCATTTGACCCACATTTTGTCGCCGACTTTGCAGACGTCTTCGACGGCGCGGATGCGGGTGTCGGCGAGCTCGGAGATGTGGCAGAGGCCGTCTTTGCCGGGGAGGATTTCGACGAAGGCGCCGAATTCTTTGATGCCGGTGACGACGCCTTCGTAGATCTTGCCTTCTTCGGCTTCGGCGGAGATGGCGGAGACTTCGCGGGAGGCGAGCTCGAGGGCTTCGGCGTTGCTGGCGAAGATGTGGACGATGCCGAGGCCGTTGGCTTCCTCGATGTCGATTTGGGCGCCGGAGAGTTCGGTGATGCGGCGGATGTTTTTTCCGCCGGGGCCGATGAGTTCGCCGATTTTGTCGCCGGGGATTTCGATGGTGTGGATGCGGGGGGCGTATTTGGACATCTCGGGGCGGGGACCGGGGAGGACGGTCTGCATGAAGTCGAGGATGTGCATGCGGCCTTCGCGGGCGCGGGTGAGGGCTTGCTCGACGAGGTCCCAGGTGAGGCCGCGGATTTTGAGGTCGACCTGGAAGCCGGTGATGCCGTCGCGGGTGCCGGCGACTTTGAAGTCCATGTCGCCGCAGTGGTCTTCGGAGCCGAGGATGTCGGTGACGAGGATTTCTTTGCCGGGGGCGGTGAAGAGGCCGACGGAGACGCCGGCGACGGGGGCTTTGATGGGGACGCCGGCGTCCATGAGGGCGAGGGCGCCGACGCAGACGGAGGCCATGGAGGAGGAGCCGTTGGAGCCCATGATGTCGGAGACGATGCGGATGGTGTAGTCGTAGTTGTCGGGGATGACGGGCTCGAGGGAGCGTTCGGCGAGGGCGCCGTGGCCGATTTCGCGGCGTCCGGTGCCGCCGACGCGGCCGACTTCGCCGGTGCAGTAGGGGGGGAAGTTGTAGTGGAGCATGAAGGGCTTGGCCTTGTCGCCGCCGGTGATGGCGTCGAGCTCCTGCTGGTCGGATTTAGTGCCGAGGGTGACGGAGCCGAGGGCCTGGGTTTCGCCGCGGGAGAAGATGGCGGAGCCGTGGGCGCGGGGCATGACGTTGAGCTGGGCGACGAGGGGGCGGATGGTGGTGAAGTCGCGGCCGTCGATGCGCTTGCTGAAGTCGGTGACGTTTTTGCGGACGAGTTCGATTTCGATGAAGTCGTAGAATTGGACGAATGCGGCGGGGGTGGTCTCGGGCCATTTGGCGGTGAGGGCGGCGAGCATTTGATCTTTGATGGCGCGGATCTGGTTCTGGCGGTCGAGCTTGCCGGGGACGAGGAGGGCCTGGCGGAGCTGTTCGCCGGCAAGGTCGCGGAGGAACTGGAGTTTTTCGGGATCGGGGTCGATGTCGTGGACGATTTTTTCGGGCTTGCCGAGCATGCGGCGGAGCTCGTGCTGGGCGTCGATGATTTTGACGACTTCGGCGTGGCCGAATTTCATGGCGGCGAGGAAGTCGGCCTCGGAGATTTGCTCGGCGCCGCCTTCCATCATGAGGAAGCGGTCGCGGAGGCCGGCGTAGATGAGGTCGAGGTCGGAGTTTTTGCGCTGGGCGTGGGTGGGGTTGATGATGAGCTGGCCGTTGACGCGGCCGACGCGGACGCAGCCGATGGGGCCCATGAAGGGGACGTCGGAGATGTGGAGGGCGGCGGAGGCGGCGTTGACGGCGAGGATGTCGGGGTCGTTCGCGCCGTCCGCGGAGAGGAGCATGATGTTGACCTGGACGTCGTTGAAGTAGCCGTTGGGGAAGAGAGGGCGGATGGGGCGGTCGGTGATGCGCGCGCAGAGGGTTTCTTTTTCGCTGGGGCGCTGCTCGCGCTTGAAGTAACCGCCGGGGAAGCGGCCGGCCGCGTAGTACTTTTCGCGGTATTCGACCTGGAGCGGGAAGAAGTCGATGCCTTCGCGCGGCTTGTCGGTGTTGGTGACGGCGGCGAAGAGCATGGTCTCGCCGAGGGTGATGGTGACGGCGCCCGCGGCTTGCATCGCGAGGAGGCCTGTTTCAATGAGAACGGGTTGCCCGCCGACGTTGGCGGTCACCTTGGTGGTGTTGTTCATGTTGGTCTTCCACGGGAAAGGGCCACTAGAAAGAGCGAGAGCCGGAGGATGAAAAAGCCGCGAAAGACGGCCCCGCCGTTGAACGCGGGCGGGGCTTCGGGGGGGGCGCCGGATTAGTGGCGCAGGCCGAGGGTCTTGATGAGCGCCTGGTGGCGTTCGGCTTCCGTGCGCTTGAGGTAATCGAGGAGATTACGGCGGTTGTTGACCATGCGCAAGAGGCCGTAGCGCGAGCTGAAGTCCTTCTTGTGGGTTTTGAGGTGCTGGGTGAGCTCCTCAATGCGCTTGGTCAGCACGGTGATTTGCACTTCGCTGGAACCGGTGTCGCGCTCGTGGCGCTGTGCGGTTTTGCGGATGGCGGCTTTGTCGAGTTGGCTCATGTCGCTGGTGGGTCCTGTCCCGTTTTGTTGGTTGTCAGTTTACTCTTTCCGCGCGGAAGTATAACGGAGACGGGGCGCCCAGGTAAAGCCAAAAAGCATGATTGGCCGTGAGTTGGGAAACCCGCAACGGGGAGAAGTCTCCTTAGACGCGCCGCAGGAAGGGGACAAGATACCAAAAACGGCTGATTTTGCGCAAGAATAAAACAGGGCAACAGCATTTGCTTTTTGTACCTGCATCATGGCTGCCAGGTTTTTGCATTGGCTTCAACGCGGCAGGTGAATCTTGAACGGACACGTGACGTTGCCCTGCGCACAACCTGAAGTTATGTTTCGGTGTCGTTTTCATTTGACGCAACGGGAAAACGGATATTGGGGCTTGCCCCGGTTGCGGCGGCGCGGTACACTCATCGGCATGCAACGCATTGGCATCATTGCAAACACGTACAACGCGAGCATCGCGGGGCGCGCGATCCGGAGCATCGCGGAAATGGCGCGCGCGGCGGGGCTTGAGATCGTCCACACCTCGACGCTTCACGCGCTCGCGGAAAATCATTTCCCGGAGACCACGGCGCAGACGCCGGCGGAGCTCGTGGCGCGCGGCGCGGAGGCGGTGCTGGTGCTCGGCGGCGACGGCACGATGCTCAATGTCGCGCAGCGGATGCGCGAATGCGATCTGCCGCTGATGGGCTTCAACATCGGCACGCTCGGCTACCTCACGAGCGCGGCGACGGAGTGCGATTTCAAGTCCGCGCTGCACGAGCTTGCGGCGAACCTCTACCGCGAGGAGCAACGCGTGATGCTCACCACCTGCCTGCGGACAAAAAACGGCAGGCAGGCGCTCCCCGACGCGTTGAACGAAGTCGTGCTGACGCGCCGCACGGGAAGGCTCGTGTGGCTCGAATGCCTGCTTAACAACGAGCCCGTGGCCACATACGCGTGCGACGGTTTGATCGTGGCGACGCCGACGGGCAGCACGGCCTACGCGCTTTCCGCGGGCGGGCCGATCATGATGCCGCAAACGCCCGCGCTGATCATCTGCCCGATCGGGCCGCACACGCTGTCGTCGCGGCCGCTGGTCGTTCAGGACACGGCGCGGATCACGTTGCGCGTGGCGCGCGCGCGCGGTCCGCTCGTGGTCGCGATCGACGGCAATGACATCCCGATTTCCGAAACGGATGAGCTGGAGATCACGAAGAACGCGCGCCCGCTGCGCATCCTCTTTTGCGGTTCGCACAATCCCGCCAAAATCTTCCGCGAGAAGCTGGGCTGGAGCCAAACGCTCGTCACGCAGGGGCCGCACGCGCCATGACGACACTGACCTATCCGTTTTCCGAAAGCGCGGTTCGCGAACTGCGCGCGGGCGACGCCGTGGCGCTGAGCGGCAAGGTGTGGACGGGACGCGACCGCCTGCACAAATTTTTGGCCGAGGGTCACGCCGCGCCCGTGTCGTTGCGCGACGGCGCGATTTATCATTGCGGCCCGGTGATGATGGAGGCGCCGGAGGGCTGGCGCACCGTCGCCGCCGGCCCCACCACATCATCGCGCGAAAATCCCTACATGCCGCGCATCATCGCGGAACACGGCGTGCGCGTCATCATCGGCAAGGGCGGCATGAACGCCGCGACGCAGGCCGCGTGCGCGCGCTTCGGGTGCGTCTATTTGCAGGCTGTCGGCGGCACGGCGGCGTTGATCGCGCGACACGTCACGCGCGTCACCAACGTCTATTTTCTCAATGAATTTGGCGCCGCCGAAGCCATGTGGGAGCTCAACGTCACCGGCATGCCCCTGACCGTCGGCATCGACGCGCAAGGCGGCAACCTGTACGAAGCCGTCGCCGCGGCGTCACGCAAAAGACTGGAGGAATTGCTCTCGTGAAAGACATTGAAACCATCCTCCTGCGCATCGGTTGCGCCTTCGCCGCCGGCATCATCCTTGGCCTCGAACGCGAGCGCAACGGCCACGCCGCCGGTTTGCGCACGACCATCCTCGTCTGCCTCGCGCCCACCCTCGCCGTGCTCGCGTGCGGCGCCATGACCGAGCCCACCACCCTCGGCCGTGTCACCCAGGGCCTTTTTGCCGGCGTCGGCTTCATCGGCGGCGGCGTCATCCTCAAGCACGACGAAACCGGCACCATCCGCGGCGTCACCACCGCCGCCGTTCTCTGGATGGCCACCACCCTCGGGTTCGCTTTCGGTCTCGGCTACTATCTCCTCGGCTTCCTCGGCCTCGCGGTCTCCGTCATCATCGTCTACGTCCTTCACCCCGTCTCCCGCCGCCTCCACACCCGCCGCTTCGCCACCCTCTGCATCACCACCGCGAAAGGCGCCATCACCGCCAAGCAGGGCGCCGAACTCCTCGACAAGCTCGGTCTCCACGTTTACGCCACCGCCTTCGATTTTAACAGCGAAAGCAACGTTTACACCATCCGCCTCTCCCTCACCTACAGTTGCCGCGACGCCCTCGACCTGCCCGCCCTTGTCCACGCCACCTTCACCCCCATTCCCGGCGTCACTCAAATTCGCTGGTACTAAAATGCCCCACTCCCCCAAACTCATTCTCATTGGCGCAAGCGGCTTCGGCGCTGAAGTCGCCTGGATCCTCTCCCGCATGCCCAACGCCCCGCTCCTCATCGGATTTTGTGACGACGCGCTTGACAAAAATCACGGCAGTTTCTGCGGTTTCCCTCTTCTCGGCTCTCCCGAATCCGCCGCCCCCAACCTCGACCTCCCGATCCTTTTTCATTGCGCCGTCGGCGACAACGCCGCCCGCAAAACAATCACCGAACGCGCCGCCGTTCTTGGCTGGACGCCCTTCTCCATCATCGACCCTTCCGCCGTCATCGCCCCCGACGCCTGCCTCGGCCGCGGACTCTTCGTCGGCGCCCACACCGTCGTCTCCTGCGGCGCGCGCATCGCCAGCCACGTCATCATCAACCACAACACCGTCATCGGCCACAACGCCCGCCTCGACGACTTCGTCCACATCTGCCCCGGCGCCAACCTCTCCGGCGCCTGCCACATCGCCGAAGGCGCCTTCCTCGCCTCCAACACCACCGTCATCCCCGAACGCCGCGTCGGCGCCTGGGCTTCCATCGGCGCCGCCACCACCGTCCTGCGCGACATCCCCGACCACGCCCGCCTTCTCCCTTCCCCCGACAAAATCCTCCACGCGTGATCTCCCTCGCCTGCCACCGCCACCCCCTTCTCAAAAACCTCCGCTGGCGCATCCTTCCCCGCCAGCAATGGCTCCTCACCGGCCCCAACGGCTCCGGCAAAACCCTTCTCGCCCGACTCCTCGCCGGCGAACTCCAACTCCCCCGCGTCTCCCTCGATCTCGCCGATCCGCCGCCGACCATCGCCCTCCTCACCTTCGCCCAGCAATCCCTCCTCTCCGGCGACTACCTCCAGGCCCGCTGGCACAGCGCCGCCGAATCCCTTCCCACTGTCCGCGCCTTCCTCTCCTACGACAACGTCCACCACATCAACCCTTACGAAATCCGCCCCAAAAACACCGCCGCCCGCAAAACTTTTTCCGCCCGCCTCAAACATCTCGCCGCCACCCTCGACCTTTCGCCACTGCTTCCCCGTCCCCTCATCGCCCTCTCCAACGGCGAATCCCGCCGCGTCCTCCTCGCCCACGCCTGCCTCCAAACGCCTGACCTCCTCATCCTCGACGACCCCTTTGCCGGACTTGACCCCGACGCTTCCCGTCATCTCCGCCACATCCTCGCCGACCTCGCCAGCCACGGCCAATCCATGCTCCTCACCCTTCGCCATCCCGACGAAATTCCCGCCTTCATCACCCACACTCTCAACCTCGAAACACCAAAAACCGCGCCGTGGCAGAGCCCCACCTCTGCCACGCCACGCACCTCAAAAACCGCCTCTTCCCGTGGCAATGCCCACCCTCTGCCACCGCCAGAAAACTCCATCGTCATTTCCATCCGCAACCTCACCCTCCACTTCGGGCGCCGCACCCTCTTCAAAAATCTCTCCTGGAAAATTCGCCAAGGCCAGCACTGGCTCCTCACCGGACCCAACGGCTCCGGCAAATCCACACTCTTCGCGCTGATCCGCGGCGACCATCCCGCCGCCCACGCCCACGACATCACCCTCCTTGGCCACACCCTTCACAACAGCGTCTGGAAAATCCGCAAACACATCGCCTTTGTTTCCCCCGAACTCCAGGCCACCCTCGCCGCCAGCGACCCCGCCTTCGCCGCTCTCTCCTCCGGCCAGCAACGCCTGCGCCTCCTCGATCACGTCTTCAAAGGCCGCCCCAAAATCCTTCTCCTCGACGAACCTTGCCTCAATCTCGACCCCGCCCACACCCGCGCCTTTTACGACCGCCTCACCCATTACCTTTCCGCCCATCCTCTTGTCACCGCTCTTCTCATCACTCACCATCCCGTTGAAGCCCCCGCCACCTTCACGCATCGCCTCAAATTGACTGGACAGCAAACAAGAAGGTGATGTATGCTTTCGCTGTATCTTGTGGTTGTTGACATGCGCAGTGAAAGCACGCCACACCATTGGGTTGCGCGGATTGCCCATGCATTCAGCGCGTGTAATATACAAATTCCGGAGTCCTCTCATGAAGACAGTTAGAAGAAGCAACGAGACCGCGCAACGAACGGCTTTGTGCGCGCTTCTCATCGTGGCAACCGCCGCGGCAAGCCACGCGGCCACGCAATACTGGAACCCAACCACCACGCCCAAAGGCGCGGGCGCGGGAATCTGGAGCGCCAGCGCCGGCGCCTGGGCAAACACCACCACGGGTACCAATTCGCCGGTTGCGTGGGTCGACGGAAACGATGCCAATTTTTCATTGAACGACGGTGCCAATACCGTGACGATCAACGCCCCTGTCGCCCGACGCCTTGACTTCGACACCGGCGCGTTTACCTTCACCCGCGGCTCCGGTTCCCTGACACTCTCCGGCCCGCTCGTGAGCAACACCGCCCGGCTGACCTTCAACAACGACTTTGTCCTCGCCGGCAATCAGACGTGGAACCTCAATGGCGAGACCCTTGTCACCGGCGGAATTTCCGGCAACTACACGCTGACCAAAACCGGCTCCGGCGCGTTGACGTTGCACGGCGGCACGTCGCAAATTAGCGCGCTGACGTGGCAGGATGGTGCAAGCCTCTCGCTGATTGACGCCTCGCTTCACACCACGGGTTCCATCACGGTTCCGCAAGACGGCGGCAAATTGTTTGTCACGAACTCCTATCTGCGTTTCGGCAACGGCGACGGTGCGCTCCTGCAACCCGCGTCCGGCAAAAGCAACACCGAAATTCTCATCGGTCCGGGGTCGTGGATTGACGCCGGCGGCAAGGGAGGCCTTTGGGTCGGACAAGGCGGCGGAAGCAACAACCTGCTCGTTCTCGACGGCGTGGTCGTCACGAACATGTTGCCGCGAAACCCCAAAGGCGTGGCCGTGGGATCTGGCACGGGATCGTCGGGCAACATCTTCCGCATGACCAATGGCAGTGAAGTGTGGGATCAAGGGGACGTTAATGACGCCGGAAACGCGGTTGGAAACGGAATCGGCGCGAACAACAACCGCCTCGAAGTCATCGGCGGCGAGGGGGTTGTCACCAAACTTTACAAGGGATTTCCCAATGTCATCGGCAACGGAACGGGTACCTCCGGGAACGCCATTGTCATCGACGGCAAGGGGTTCCCCGGATCAGCCGTCTTTGACGCGCGGAATACGATCTCCGTTGGTTCTTCTGGTGCGGTTGGCAATTTTCTGAGAATCGCGGATGGCGGACAAGTCATTAATCCCACCTTTATCTTGGGCAACAACGCCAGTCATAATCGCGTGGAAATTGTTGGGACGGGATCCACGCTGAACGGCAGCGCCGCCTCGTCAATTTTTTCGATTGGTGTCAGCAACGCCAGCAGCAACACCATGTATGTGGCGGACGCCGGCGAAGTGAGGGGCTTCGGCAACTATCAAGCCGCCATCGGCGGTTACGGAGGTGGCGCGGGGGCAGGAACAATCATTGGCAATCGCCTGATTGTCGGCCCGGGTGGATTCGTCAACATCAACAACCACCTCGTCATTGGGCGTATTTCAGGCACCGGCTCCATCGCACGCGACAATCAAATTTTGGTCACCGGAAAGGGCGGGCGTCTGCGCGGCATCCAGAACAGGGAACTGTACATTGGTCAGTCATATAATGGCGCCGCCGCCATTGGCAATGAATTGCGGGTCGAACATGGCGCCGATGTCTTCTGGGACCGGAATGAGTGGAACTATCACCCCATTTATGTCGGATGCATGGGGGACAACGTCGCCGGCACGGATTCCCGCGACAACCGCATCGTCGTGACAGATGGCGGACAAATCCTCTTTGGCGGACAAATCTTCGTGGGCGCGGTCAATGGCGCCAACATCTCCTCCAACAACAGCGTCGTCGCAAGCTTCAACGGTGTGATCGAAGCTGACGTGCTCGTCATTCGTGCTGACGCCAACAACACCATTTCCGCAATCGATGGCGGCGTCCTTCAATTCTCCTCGCGCACGCCCACCATCACGCCGCTCGCACCCGGCAACATCTTCATCCGCAACGGCGTCTTCGGCTTCACCCACAACAACAACAGCTTTGCCATCCGCGACCACTTGAGCAATCAATTCACGAACATCACATTCTTTGCCAACAACGGTCTGCGCCTGAACGGTGTGTCATTGAATCCTTACACCGACAACAGTTACCTCTTTGAACCCGATGTCTCGCCCACCGACTGGGCCTTCCTGCAAATGGTCAATGGCACAACTGTCTATCAGACACGAACGCAGGATACTGGTTCATTGACCATCGGCGTCGCCGTCGGCAGCGCCGCCTCCATGCTCTGCTCCAACACCGTCGCCACCGTCAGCCTCCCGTATGTGTTGAACGGCGAACTCACCCTCTGCAACAGCACGCTCACCCTCACCAAAGACGCCACGCTCAACGGCGAAGTGGTCATCGACCTCGACCACCTCGCCAGCGGCACGCCACTCGCCGCCCAGCAAAACCTGACCGTGGGCAACGGCGCCATTTTGCGCTTCACCGGCGCGCCGCCAAAGGGCACGGAACTCATCACATTGATGACGTGCGACGGCGTCCGCGACGGCACCTTCAATGCCCGCAACGTGCCTCCCGATTACTCGCTCAAATACAACATCGGCGCGCCCGGCAATGTCGTCCTCATTTGGGCTCCTGTTCGCACCATTTTCATGGTTCGCTAAACAACCGCCAAACGTCCAAAGTACCTCGTGGCGTGGGGGAAACACTGGCCCCCCCCCCCATTTTGAGCCGGGGGCATTGCCCGCCCCACAAATTAGACGGGTAAAGCCCGCGGGGGGGGGGGTCGCTCAAAAAAACAATACAAGACGGTTT
>JAVBOU010000106.1:0-22804 GCA_031550185.1 Kiritimatiellia bacterium
CGGCATCTGGTGGAGAACGCTTTTTTGCGACTCAAAGGCTGGCGCGGCGTGGCCACGCGGTATGCGAAGAGGACCTCCTCATTCCTGGCATGCGTCCATATTGCAGGCATGATCATGCGACTTAAAAACTCGTGACTACACCGTCTAGCGTTGTAAATGTGCTGGCGTTTCTGATTTTCATTTTATTTCCCCATTCGATTCTTGCCACATATTGGTGACGATTTTTCCACGCATTTCATAGGGCAATCCTGACTTGTGGATTAACGATATCTCTCTATCTCTTTTGTTGTATTAAAGCACCTCACGATAAGGATTGCAAGCGACAACGTGCGGGTGTTGAAAAAAATTATATTTAGATAACCACTCTCGAGAAATGAATTATTCGAGGTTTCCTAGTCGGCGGCGGCCTGGAGGCGGATGGAGAGGGCGAAGACGGTTTGGAAGAGGGTGGCGCGGTCGTTGAGCTGGCGCTGGAGGAGGCTGAGGTCTTCGTGAGTGTGCCGGGTGATGGTGAGGGTGGTGTCGGTGGCGGAGAGGGTGATGTCGGCGGCAGGGGTGAGTTCGTGGGAGTTGGCGCAGGCGGCGGCGACGCTGAGGATGGCGGCAAGCTGGGAGACGCGGGGACGGTCGGCGGAGGTGAGGGGCGGGGGCGGCGGAGGGAAGTCGCCGTGGGCGAGGTTGTGGCAGAGGGTGAGGTGTGCCACGAGGGCGGTTTCGGTGGAGTCGAGGCCGAAGATTTCGCTGTTCTGGATGATGTAGGCGGTGTGGCGGGAGGGGTTACGGGTGGAGATGAAGAGGCCGATTTTGTGGAGGAGGGAGGCAACGTGGAGGAGGATGGGGTCGCGGTCGTGGAAGGTGAGGGAGCGGCGGAGGAAGTTGAGGAGGGCGTGGGCGTAGGTGGCGGTGTTGGTGGCATGGCGGAGGTTGGGGAGGTAGCGGCGGGCGAGGGATTGGGCGGAGTGGAGGGTTTGGGATTGGAGTTCTTTTTCCCACTGGCGGTTGGCGAACATTTCGGCGAGGATGCCGTCGCGGATGGAGGCGTTGAGGACGTGGAGTTTTTTGGCGCCGATGCGGCGGGCGAGGGTGTGGAGAATGGTGAGGGCGGGGAGGAGGGTTTCGGCCTGGATTTCGGTGAGGCCGGGTTCTTCGGTGAGTTCGGAGAGGGGGAGGTGGATGCGCTGGAGGATGAAGGATTTGAGGGTGTCGAGCGGGAGGTTGGTGATGGCGTGGGCGTCGGGGTGGAGGTTGGAGAGGGCGCAGAGGAGGCGGGGTTCGGCGCCCATGAGGAGGAAGGAGATGCTGCCTTTGACCGGGAGGTTTTGGTCGATCTGGGCGGTGGCGGGGGCGATGTATTCTTCGAGGAGGTCGAAGCCGTTGCGGGTGCGGTAAAAGGGATGGAGGGCGTGGTGGACGCGGAGGGAGCCGAGGGGATCGACGAGGGAGGCGAGGACGTGGCCTTTGCGGAAGAGGAGGAGGTCGGTGGAGCCGCCGCCGACTTCGATGACGAGGGTGTTGTCGAAGCGGGTGAAGGGGGCGGTTTTGAGAAGGGGATGGATGGCCTGGTAGGTGAAGCGGGAGACTTCGACTTCGTTGAGGACGTGGATGGTGAGGCCGGTGGCGATGCGGATGCGGTCGAGGAGGGTGTGGCGGTTGCGGGCTTCGCGGACGGCGGAGGTGGCGATGGCGCGGAGGTTGTCGGGCGCGACGCCATATTCGCGCAGGACGGTTTGGAAGCGCTGGATGGCGTTGACGCAGCGCTCGATGGTGGGGAGGGAAAGGGCGCCGTCGGTGAAGGTGCCGTGGCCGAGGCTGACGGGGATGTCGAGGGTTTCAAGCGGGGTGAAGGCGTTGCCCTTGGGCGCGCGGCGGGCGATGGCCATGCGGACGGAAGTGGTGCCGAGCTCGATGACGGCCTTGAGGTCGGTGGTCATAGTGAAGCAAAGGGGTTAGTGGCGGGTTTCGGAGGCGAATTTGGCGGCGCCGAGGATGGCCGCGTCGTCGCCGAGTTTGGCGGTGAGGACTTTGAAGCGGTTGCGGTAGGCGGTCATGGTGCGGGCCTTGGCGGAGGCTTCGACTTCGTCGCGGAATATCTCGGGAAGCGCCTCGACGAGGCCGCCGCCGAGGACGACGCAATCGGCGGCGAGGAGGTTGAGGGTGATGGCGACGGCCTGGCCGATGTGGCGGGCGGCCTGGCGGACGATTTGCTCGACGACGGTGTCGCCGACTTCGATGGCCTTGGCGAGCGTGCGGGAACGAATGTTGGCGAGGTCGGTGCCGGCGAGTTCCTTGAGGTTGGGCGCGAAGCCGCGGTAGGCGGCGGCGGCAGCCTGCTGGGCGATGGCGAGGCGGCTGGCAATGGCCTCGAGGCAGCCGGCCTGGCCGCAACCGCATTGAGGGCCGTTGGGCATGACGGGGATGTGGCCGATTTCCATGCACGAGACATCGGTCGCGGCGAGAAGGACGCCGTTGATGATGGCGCCGCCGCCGATGCCGGTGCCGGGAAAAACGCCGACCGCGGTGCGGGAATTTTTCGCGGCGCCGAAGTGGTATTCGCCGTAGATGCCGGCGTCGACGTCGTTCATGATGGAGACGGGAACGCCGGCGGCCTTTTCCATGAGCTTGACAATGGGGACGTTTTTCCAACCAATATTGGGAAGCTCGTGGATGAGGCCTTTGGCGGGATTGATCGGGCCGGGAATCGCGAGGCCAATGGTGGAAAGTTGGGCGTCGGGATATTGCTTTTGCGCGGCTTCGAGCGCTTCGTTGATGAGGCCGGTGAGGCGTTCAACGCCGGCTTTTGCGGTCTCCATGTTTTTCGTCTTGCCTTCGGCGCGGGCGATGATTTTACAAGCGGGCGAGAGAATGGCGACGCGCATTTTGGTGCCGCCAAGGTCGAAACCGGCGATGAGGTTTTGTTTGGCCATGGGATTCCTTGTGGAAGAGGTATGAAAGAAGTATGTCGGAATTTCGCCAAAAAAGAAAGTGAGAATCGTGTCAGCGTCTCACGCCGGCGCGCGCGGAAAAATCGCGGCCATGTCGGCCGGCAGCGGCGCGCAAAGATGAAGCGGCGTCGCGAGCGGAAGGTCGAGCGTATGCGCGTGAAGGGCCTGACGCGGAAGGCGGAGAAGCGCGATGTCGGTAGGCGTGAGCGTGTTGTCGCAAAAGCGCAGAAAAAGGGTTTCGTCGGGACCGTAGAGTTTGTCGCCCAGAAGCGGAAAACCGAGGCTGCAAAGTGTGGCACGGATTTGATGCGTGCGACCGGTGAGAGGCCGGGCTTCGAGAAACGAAAGGCAATCGCTGGCGTTGAAGGCGAGACGGCGAAAATGGGTTTCGCAAAAGGTCGCTGCTTGTGTGTTAGCGTCGGCGGAGGCGCAGGGGGTGAACCGGAGTTTTTTGCGGATCGCCGAGGAAGGATCGGGCGCGAGATGACCGGTGGCGGTGAGGGCTTCGGGAAAGGCGCCGTGGACAATGACGAGGTACGTTTTTTTGACGCGGCGGGTGGCGAAGAGGTTGCGCAGAAGAACGCCGGTCGCGGGGTTGCGGGCGACGAGACAGAGGCCGGACGTTTCGCGGTCGAGGCGGTTGATGAGGAGCGGTTCGGGGATGGCGTGGTCGCGTTTGAGGAGCGCCCAAAGGGTGTTGTCGAAGTAACGGCCCGCGGGATGACAGGGGAGGTTGCCGGGTTTGTTGACGGCGATGAAATCGGAAGTCTGGTGGAGAATGGTGAGTGCGGTGTCAACAGGCGGTTCGGGGATGTCGGACGCGTCGTAGCGGAGCGTCATGCCGGGCTGGAGCAGGAGGTCGGGCACGGCGGGAAGATCGTCGACGCGGACGCGACCGGAGCTGATGCGGGCAAGCCAGGCGTCGCGGGTGTGGTAGGTGAAGCGGCGCGTGAGGAGGTCGAGAAGCGTAGTGTTGGCGTCGCTGGAGGTGATGCGCCAGGTGATGAGGCGGGTCATGGGGAAGGGCTAAGGGCTGAGGGCTAAAAAAGTCGTCGGTGGTGGTGTGCGACTACAACGACGACGGCGACTACGGCGACGACAACGAGGATGACAAGGGGGCTTGTGGCGTGGCAGAGGGCGTGCCACGCCCCCGGGGGATCAGAGGGGGCGGGTGCTGAGGGCAATGACGGGAGGCGCCTGGAGGCGTTTGGCAACGGCGATGCCGCGGTAGAGTTTCCACCAGCGGGTCATGTCGGCGATGAAGGCGGCTTCGTCGGTTGGAAGAGGGCCGGGGTAATTGAGGAGCGTGGCAAGGGTATGGTCGTGCCACGCGGCGAGGCAGGTGTCGGGCGTGGCGTCGCGTTCGGTCCAGGCGCGGAAAAGCGCGTCGTGGTAAGGGTAATCGAAGGGGTCGCCAAGGTTTTGCGTGACGTCCTGGTGATGGCTGAGTTCGGCGGAGGGCTTGAGCGTGAAGATGCCTTCGGGGATGACGGGATGGAGGGCGTTGAGGGCGCGGCCAAGGGCATAGACTTCGCCCTTCCACAAATCGCCGAGCGGCGCCAACCAACCGGCAATGTCGCCGTAAAGCGTGCCGTAGCCGACAGTGGCTTCGGTCTTGTTGGCGTTGCAGGAAAAGACGCCGCCGCGGCTGGCGGCAATGGCGGCGAGGAGGCGGCCGCGTTCGCGCGCCTGGATGTTTTCGAAGACAGGCAGAGAGACGTCGAAACCGGCGGCCATGAGCTGGTCGCGGAGGGCGTTCGCGCTGGCGGTGATCTCGAACGTGTGAAGCGGAATGCGGAGGTTGTCGGCGAGTTGTTGGGCAAGGCCGCGCGTGGTGGCGGAGGTGAAGGGGCCGGGCATGGTGACGAGGGTGATGGCGTCGGTCGGAAGAATGGAGGCGTAGAGCGCGGCAGTGACGGCGGAGTCGATGCCGCCGGAAAGGCCAATGACAACGTGCCGGATGTTTTGGCGGGTCATCCATTCGCGGAGGGCGTATTGGAGAATGGGAAGATACGGAACGGCGTTTTGATTGGGGATGCCGGTTTGCGACTCGATGCAAAGGACGTGGAGATGTTTGCCGATGAGCTCAACACCAACGGGAGTGATGAACGCGGCGTTTTCCGGGGCGTGACGGAAGTGGAAAGGTTTCATGGGCTGCTGATGGCTGAAAGGTTGTGGCGGGGCGGAGGTTGTGCCACGCCACGGAAGGTTGAAGAAGCGAGGCGTGCGGCACGTCCTCAGAGAGACAGACAAAAAAGGTCTGTCCTAGATGGGTGTTGCGGTGAGGTCGTAGCCGCGGCCGCCGGTAAGGGTGACGGGCAGGAGGTCGCCGGGGCGAGCGGTTGAAGGAACGGCGGTGAGGGTCGTGAGGCCGTCGACGTCGGGAGCCTGGCGTTCGACGCGGGTAAGCCAGGTGTTGTTTTTGGCGGGACGAAGAAGGAGGGCGCGGGTGGTTTGGTTGAGGAGGGAGCGGCGGGTTTGGCGGACGATGTCGCGCTGGAGTTGCATGAGACGGTCGAGTCGGGCCTGGGCGGTTTTGCGCGGGACAGGTTTCCAGTCAAAGGCCGGAGTGCCGTCTTCGGGGGAGTAGATGAAGGCGCCGAGATGGTCGAAACGCGCGGCGCGAATGTAATCGAGGAGGTGTTCGAAATGGGCCTCGGTTTCGCCGGGAAAACCGACGAGGCAGGTGGTGCGAAGGGTGATGTTGGGAACCGCGGCGCGGAGTCGGGCGGGGAGGTTCGCGACGGCGTCGGCGGTGTGTCCGCGGGCCATGCGTTTGAGGACTTCGGGATGGGCGTGCTGAATGGGAACGTCGAGATAAGGAAGAATGTGCGGCGAAGCGGCAAGGCGCTGGAGGAGTTCGTCGGTGATGAGGGAAGGATAGGCGTAAAGGATGCGAAGCCAGAAGTCGCCGGGAAGAGTGTCGAGGCGGGCGAGGAGGTCGGCGAGCGAGAGGCGCGGGTCGAGGTCGCGACCGTAGGACGTGGTGTCCTGCGCGATGAGGTTGAGTTCGCGGACGCCGGCGGAGATGAGGGCGCGGGCTTCGTCAAGCAGAGAATCGGGCGAGCGGGAGCGGAGTTTGCCGCGGATGTTGGGAATGACGCAGAAGGCGCAGCGGTGGGCGCAACCTTCGGCGATTTTAAGATAAGCAAAAGGGCCGCCGCTGAAGAGGAGCGTGGGATGGCGGGGCGCAAAAACGCGGGAAGGACTTTTGGAAATATTGCAAATTGCTGATGGCTGATGACTGATTTGTTGAATGACGGCGGGAAGCTGGTCGAGCTGGTCGATGCCAAGCGCGGCGTCAACGGCAGGAAAGGCACGGAGGAATTGTTTGCCGTAACGCTGGGGAAGACAGCCGGTGACGATGACGGCGCGGCAACCGCCCGCGTCACGATGGGCGCAGGCGCTGAGGATCGCTTCGGCGGCTTCCTCGCGGGCGTCGTGGATAAAGGAGCAGGTGTTGACGACGAGGATGTCGGCGGCTTCGGGGCGAGGCGCGAGCGTGTAGCCGGCGGCGAGAAGTTCGCCGGCCATGATCTGGGCGTCGACGAGATTTTTGGCGCAACCGAGCGTGATGAAGCCGATGCTTTGCATACAAAAGGAGTCGCTTAGTCGGCGTAAAATTCAGGGGGATCGAGGACGTAGCGGGAGACCGGGGCGACGTCGCCGCCGGGTTTGTTGGAGCCGCGCATGAGGAGGGAGGCGACGAGGAGAATGAGGAAGACCGCGAGGATGCCGGCGCCGGTGATGACGAGCCAGACGGGCGGCTGGGGGCGTTGCCAGGTTTGGCGCCAGTTGTCGAGGCCGGTCCAAAAGCGGAGGGCGGTCGAGCGCAGGCGACGGGTTTGGTCGCGGAGGAAGGGACGAATGGGAGCAGGGCTTTTGGCGGGTTTGGCGCGGGTCGGGGCAACGGCGCGGGCAATGCGACGGAGACCATTTTTCGGAGCTTCGTGTGGCAGAGGTGAGGCTGTGCCACGGGCGGCAGACTTTTGTTTTTTGGGTTTGGTGCCGTAAGCGAAAAGGTCGTCTTCGTCTTCGGGGTTTTCGTCGACGATGATGACGGAGTCGTCGGGAGGCGGCGCATCAACGTCGGCGAGGGGTTCGGCGCTCAATGGCGCGGGTTGGTCGCTCTGTGGCGGAAGAGCGGGAGCGGGGGGCAATTGCCCGGGACTCGCGGGGAGCGTTTCGGCGGGCGCGGGCGGCGGAAGGCGCTCGGCTTTCGGCACGGGTTTGGGCGGCACGTAACCGCGGGGAACGGTGGGTTCCTCGTTGCGGATTTTGACGTTGGCGGCGGCGCCGTTGCCGGAGTAGAGGAGGTTGAATTCCTCGACGAGCGGGACGGGGTCGACGCCGACGCAGGCGGCGTAGAGCTTGATGAAACTGCGACCGTAAAGGGGGGCGGCGATGCGGCGGAAGTTTTCGATCTCGAGGTCTTCCACGATTTGCTGGAGCATGCGGGTGGATTCCGCGACTTGCGCGACGGAGAGGCCTTTGCGTTCGCGGGCCTCGCGCAGGATTGTACCTAGTGCCATGGATCATCTCTCCTTGTCGTCGGCCTCGTCGTCGATGTCGGGAAGATCGTCGAGGTCGTCGTCGTTGGGCGGATCGTCGTCCGCATCGTCAAAGTTGTCGTTGTTGTTGGCGTTGATGACCTCGGAAATGTGGGCGGGAATTTCGCCGTCGAGGTCGATGAGGATTTCGCGCGGGTCGGCGCCGCGGGGCGGACCGACGATGCCGCGCTCTTCGAGGATGTCCATGATGCGGGCGGCGCGGGTGTAGCCGAGGCGGAGGCGGCGCTGAATGGAGGAGGTGGAGGCGCGGCGGGTTTCGCGGATGATGTTGATGGCGGAGCGGATGATTTTTTCCTCTTCGCTGAGCTCGGCGTCGTCGCCGGGAAGCGCGGCGGCGGAGGGCGTGCTGTCGTCGTCGTCGCCGTCGATGCCCAGAATTTCCTCGGGTTTGGTCTCCTGGATTTTGTCCATGCGGTGGGTGAGGCCGACGTCGTAGGAAGGTTTGCCCTGGCCGCGGCAATGCTCGGTGAGGCGGTGGACTTCGTCCTCGCTGATCCATGCGCCCTGGGCGCGGAGGAGACGGGAGTTTTTGGGGTTGAGGAAGAGCATGTCGCCGTGGCCGATGAGGGCTTCGGCGCCCTGGCCGTCGAGGATGGTGCGGGAGTCGTTGCGCTGGGCGACCTTGAAGGAGATGCGGCCGGGGAAGTTGGCCTTGATGGTGCCGGTGATGACGTTGACGGAGGGACGCTGGGTGGCGATGATCATGTGGATGCCGACGGCGCGGGAGAGGGCGGCGAGGCGGGTGATGGATTCTTCGATCTCCTTGCCGACGGTGAGCATGAGGTCGGCCATTTCGTCGATGACGATGACGATGTAGGGAAGCTTGGCAGGCGGCGCGAAAGGATCGCTGACGCCGCGCTCGAGGTCGAGGTGGATCTGAGTGGCTTCGGGGCGGTTGTTGAAGGTGACGATGTTGCGGACGCGCGCCTTCTGGAGAATCTTGTAGCGGCGATCCATTTCCATGATGAGCCAGCGGAGGCCGAAGGCGACTTTTTTGGGGTCGGTGATGACCGGAACGAGAAGGTGCGGGATGTCGTTGTAGGTGGTAAATTCGACGCGCTTGGGGTCGACGAGCATGAGGCGGAGTTCGTCGGGCTTGCGGGTGAGAAGCAGGCCGGAGAGGATGGCGTTGAGACCGACGGATTTGCCGGAACCGGACGCGCCGGCGACGAGGAGGTGAGGCGCCTGCGTGAGGTCGAAAAAGAGGTCGCGGCCGCTGACGTCCTTGCCGAGCGCGAGAGGGATTTCCATGCGGTTCATGGCCCACGCCTCGCTCGAGCAAACTTCGCGGAGCGTGACGGGCTGGGCGACTTTGTTGGGCACTTCGATGCCGACAACGCCCTTGCCGGGAACCGGCGTTTGAACGCGCAGGCCGGTCGCCTTAAGCACCAGCTGGAGCGTGGCGGCGAGCGTGGCGATTTTTTCAACGCGGATGCCCATCGCGGGAAGGAGCTGGTATTGGGTCACGACAGGGCCGCGCTCGACGCCGGTGAGTTCGGTTTGGAGGCCAAATTCGAGGAGCGTCTGGACGATGAGCGTGCCAGTGGTTTCGACGTCGCCGTGGTCGGCCTTGGTGTTGGGAATCGGATCAAGCAGGTCAATCGACGGCAGAATGTATTGCGCGGGCGCGACCGCGGGTTCGGCCTCGACGGCGGGCGCGCGGCGTGGCACAGCCGGAGCATTGCCACGCGGCGCGGCCGGGCGTTTCGGAGCGGAGGCGTCGGGATGCTTGCGCTCGTCCTTGACCGCGCGGCGGATGTCGTCGGCGCGCTTGCGGAGGTTTTCGATGCGACGGCGCTCGCGGTCGTCCTTCGACTCCGGCGGCGGTTCGTCGGCGGCGACCGGCGAATCGGAAAACTCCTCTTCAATGGGCTTGTTGCGGCGGAAAATGCGCGCGAAGAAATTCGGCTGCGGCTCCGCGGCGGGCTCGGGCTCCAGCGCGTCGTTGTCGGCGGGCTCTTCGACAACGGGTTTCTCGCGTTTGTACACCAGGAACTGGAAGGCGCGGATGAGGTTGTGCACGCCAACGGCCATGACGAAGCCGACGAGAAGTCCGCACGCGGCGAAAATCCACGCGCCCATGGTGTTGAACCAGCCGACCAGCCAGCCCGCGAACAGATCGCCCACGCCGCCGAATTGGTCGATGTTCAGCGCGGCGCCAAACTCCGCCAGCCATGCGCGCGGCAGGAGCGCAAAGGCGATCGACGCGTTGACGAGAAAAATCAAAAACCCGATGTTGCGCCAGAGCAACCGCTTGCCGCGCGACGAAATCAACACGAACGCCAGCACCAGCAGCCAGCACGGAAGCAGCCACACGGCGAACCCGAAAAATTGGTACCCCAAGTACACGCACGTCGCGCCCGCCACGCCGAAAAGATTCGCGGGCGGCGTGTTGACCGGCACCTGCAACTCACTGACATCGCGCCAGTCGTAAGAGAGCAACGCCATGAAGGCGAAGACCACCACGGGCAAAAAGACCATGCCCGTGAAGCGTCGCGGCCAGGCGTGTTCGGGGGTTTTGGAATTATCGTTCACGTCGTGTCGTCCTGCGCAGGGTGATCGTCGACGGCAGCGTCTCCACCGAGTCAATGATCATTTCGTTCGGCACCTTCACCTGCACCGGCGCCTCCTGGGTTGTTCCGTCAATCACGGGTTGCAACTCCGCAAAAGCATAAATATCCTCGATGTTCAGCCGCTCCACCATGCTCGGCCGGCCCGTCACGCGCACCGTCACCGCGTTCGTGCTCGCGATCCAGCCCGAGCCCGAATCCGCCGGCCCTGAGAGCCGCAACGGCACGTGCAAAAATTCCCTGTTCACGAGGTCGTTGATGAAGTTCACCTCCACGCGCACCTCGCCCGGCTTGATCTCGCGCACCGCCGTGGTCGCGGGCATCATGATCTTCAGGTTCGTCGAAAAACTCTTCGTCCGGTGTTCGATGTTGATCGGCTCGGTCTGCAAAATCACGCCGTCCTGCACCATCCTGTCAAGGTAGTTCCCCGTGCCGAAAACCTCCACACGCCTCGGCTCGTACGTCACCTCCACGCGGCCCTGCATCGGCTTGCCCACGACCACCGGCGGCGCGACGTCCAGCGTGATCTGCCGCTCGTGCGTGATCAGCACCTCCACCTCGCGCGGCGAAATATCCCGCACCCGCAGGCGCCCCGCGCCGTGCAGCATGTACTCCTCCAGCCGCACCTTCACCCGGTTTCCCGCCGCGCCGCGCGGACGCAACTTAAACCGCAGCTTGCTCGCCTGCAGCGCGTGGATGTCCGTCGACGTCCCGCGCAACATCACCTCCGCCACCGACACCTCCTCCACCATCCCCGTCAACCCCTTCTCCGTCACCACCTCCAGCGCCACCGGCACGCTCGCCGTCACGCTGATCAACCGGTTCACATGCAGATACGTCGCCAGCGCCAAAAACAGCGCCAGCCCCAGCCAGACAAAATCCCGCGTCGCCCAATCCCTCAGCCGTGCCAGCGTGCTCATGCCTTCCGCTCCTTCTTCGCAAAGAGCGAATAATACAGCTTCAACGGCTTCCACGCCGCCGCCTCCTGCTGCTCACGATAGAACAACGCGCTCAGGTACCGCTGCAAACGCTCCCCCTCCACATCCCGGAACAAATGCCCGTCATGCGCGATCGAAATCTCCCCTGTCTGCTCCGACACCACCAGCACCACCGCGTCCGTCTCCTCGCTCAACCCCACCGCCGCCCGGTGCCGCATTCCCAGCTGGTGCAGCTCCGGCGCCTCCTGCGCCATCGGGAACACACACCTCGCCCCCGCGATCCGCCCGTTGCGAATGATCATCCCTCCGTCGTGCAGCGGCGAATCGCTGTAAAAAATCGTCGACACCAGCTCCGTCGTCAACGCCGCGTCCACCGTCACCCCAATGTCCTGAAACACCAGCAGCGACACCTTCTGCTCGATCGCGATCAGCGCCCCGCAGCGCCGCTTCGACAGCGACTCCAAAATCTCCCGCAACACCTCCCCCTTGTTCTGATTGTTCGCCCCGCTCAACACTTTCCACCGGCTCCCCATCATCGTGAACGCCCGCCGGATCTCCGGCTGAAAAATCACCACCGTCAGCAAAATGATATACGTCGAAATCCGCTCAAAAATGTGATACAGCACATCCAGGTGCAACAAATACACCAGCCCCAGAAACACCACCACGCCCGCGATCACCCCCAGCAGCATCCGCGCAACCCGCGTGCTCCGCAGCAGCACCGACAAATGATAAAACAACGCCGTCAGCAGCACCACCTGCAGCACCGCCCCGAAATACGTCGTCAGATAATAACCCACCTGGCTCAGCATCGCAAACCCTCCCACACCCGCAACGCCTGCACCATCGCCCCCACATCATGCACCCGCAAAATCCGCGCCCCCTGCGCCACCGCAAAAAGCCCCGCCGCCACGCTCCCGCTCACCCTCCGCTCCGCCACTTCCTCCCCGCACAACCACCCCACAAAACGCTTCCGCGACACCCCCGCCATCACCGGCGCAATCCCCGCAAACTCCCCCACCCCGCGCAACAGCACAACATCCTCCCGCATATCCCCCGCAAACCCAATCCCCGGATCAATCACCACCGACTCCCGCGCAATCCCCGCCTCCATCGCCGCCGACACACGCCCCGCCAAATACGACGCCACCTGCAACGTCAAATCCTTCCCGTGGCAGAGCTCGACCTCTGCCACGCCAGCATTGCCTCCCCACCATTCACGCCCGCCGCCGCGCATCAACACCAGTCCCGCGCCAAACTCCCGCACCACCTCCAGCATCCCCTCGCCCTCCGCGGCTGACACATCATTCATCACGCACGCACCTTCCCCCAACGCCGCGCGCGCCACCTCCGCCTTTCGCGTGTCCACCGACACCACCGCACCGGCCTTCACAAGCGCCTTCACCACCGGCAACACCCGCCGCAACTCCTCCTCCGCGCCCACCTCCTCCGCGCCCGGCCGTGACGACTCCCCGCCCACATCCAACACATCCGCCCCTTCCTCCATCAACCGCCGCCCCTGTTCCACCGCCGCGTCCGCGTCAAAAAAACGCCCGCCATCCGAAAACGAATCCGGCGTCACATTCACAATCCCCATGACCCGCACCCGGTCGAGGGACAGCGCGAAATCGCGGCATGTCCAATGTAGGACAGACATTCCTACACACCCTCCGCGTTACGCTCTTCGTCCTCGATTTTCTCCGCGAGCTGCACTGCGCCCGCGACCAACTGCGCGTCCTTCTCCGCCTCCTTCTCCTCCTCCGTGCGCATGCGGCCAAGCTTCACCAAATCCTCCACATCGCGACCGTCCATCGTCTCCAACTCCAGCAAATGCGTGACGATCATTTCCAGCTTCTCCTTGTTTTCCCGGATCAACGTCTCCGCACGGTGATACGCCTTTTCCAAAATCGCTGTCACCTCCGCGTCGATCCTCTGCGCCGTGGCCTCGCTGTAGTGCTGCGTGCGGTTCACCTCGCGACCCAAAAACAGCAACTCCTGATTCTCGCCAAACGCCTGCATGCCCAGCGAGCTCATCCCGTACTCGCACACCATGTGCCGCGCCACGTTGCTCGCCATCCGGATGTCCGCGCGCGCGCCGGTGGAAATCTCGCCCGTGTGCACCTGCTCCGAAAGCCGCCCCGCCATCATGACCACCAGCTCGTCCTCGAACTCCGACTTCGTCCGGTTCAGCACATCCTTCTCCGGCAACGACATCGTCGCGCCCAACGCCATGCCGCGCGGGATGATTGTCACCTTGTGTAGCGGTTCCGTGTGCTCCAGCATCACCTGCGCAATGGCATGGCCCGCCTCGTGCCACGCCGTGATCAGGCGCTCCTCCTCGCTCATCGCGCGCGACCTGCGCTCGCGACCCCACATCACCTTGTCGCGCGCCTCCTCGAGATCCTTGTAATCCACCGCCTCCTGATTCAACCGCGCCGCCAGCAACGCCGCCTCGTTGATCAAATTCGCCAAATCCGCGCCCGAAAATCCCGGCGTGCCGCGCGCGATCCGCCGCAGCTCCACGCCCTCCGCCAGCTTGATCTTCCGCGCGTGCATCTTCAAAATCTCCTCGCGTCCGTCCAGCGTCGGCAGGTCGATCATGATCTGCCGGTCAAAACGTCCCGGACGCAACAGCGCCTGGTCAAGCACATCGGGCCGGTTCGTCGCCGCGATGATGATCACGCCCTCGTTCGTCTCAAACCCGTCCATCTCCACCAGCAGCGCGTTCAGCGTCTGCTCGCGCTCGTCATGTCCGCCGCCGATTCCCGAAAACCGCGACCGGCCCACCGCGTCGATTTCGTCGATGAAAACCAGACACGGCGCGTGCTTCTTCCCCTGCTCAAACATGTCGCGCACGCGGCTCGCGCCCACGCCCACAAACATCTCCACAAAGTCGCTGCCGCTGAGGCTGAAAAACGGCACGCCCGCCTCGCCCGCGATCGCCTTCGCCAGCAGCGTCTTGCCCGTTCCCGGAGGACCCACCAAAAGCACGCCCTTCGGAATCCTGCCGCCGAGCTTCTGAAACTTCGCCGGCGACTTCAAAAACTCGATGATCTCCTGCACCTCCTCCTTCGCCTCCTTGATGCCCGCCACATCGTTGAACGTCACCTTCTTCTTGTCCTGGTTCAGCATCCGCGCGCGGCTCTTCCCAAAGCTGAACGGATTATTTCCGCCCCCGCCCCCGCGCATCTGCCGGATAAACAGAAAATAAAACGCCGCAATAAAGATCACCGTCCAAAACAGGTTGATCATCATCGCCGACCAAAACGTGCTCGTGTTCTCCACCTGCACATTCAGCCCGCGCTGGCGCAGCTCGCCCTCCACATTCGTGTTGCGCGGCGTGTTCACGCGAAACGCCTTCTTCCCCTCCCCCGCGAAGTTGCCCGTCACCACCGCCGTGTCGCCCTCGTACACCAGCTTGACCTTGTCCTTCACCTGCTGGTTGTCGATCGACTCCAGAAACTCCCCGTACGTCGGCGTCTCCGGCTTCTTTCCGAACGAGCCCCCGTTCATAAAATACATCGACCCGATGATCACCCCCAAAATCACCAGCCACGCCAGCGCGAACTTCCGGCTGAACATCGACCCCTCGTCCTCATTCTGCGGTCCCTTGCGGTTCGGGCGCGGCGGCGGGGTCTGGTCCGGCTTCTCCGGCGGCGGAGGCGGTGGCGGAGGTGTTGAATTCTTGTCGTAGTCGTCGGCCATAAATTGAAAACCCTGAAGTTATAAAACGGGCGATTATACCCCATTCCCCGCGCCAAACGCAACCTTTTGCGTTCCATTCGCATACCGCAACGTGATATACTCACATTCCGGCATTCCACTTTGAACCACGCGCCCCTTTGCGTCGTTATACCTTTGGAGGACTTATATGCACCACCCCACATCCGAGGACGAAATTGAGCTGGCCCTGCGGGAAATTTCCAGCCGTTTTCATGAGCTGAGCTTTGCCGAGCGCATGAAGCGCATGTTCGCCGGCTTCAAGGCCGACCAGGACTCCCGCGAATACAAAGAGGCGCGAATCGAAGTCCAACGCTTCAGCGCCCCCGCCATCGCCCTGCTCGTACCCCTTTTGCTCGTCGTCCTCGTCCAGCTCTTCGCCCGCTCCGGCGACGACACCACCACAGCCCTCTACGAAGTCCGCATCGAGGAACCCGTCGAAACCACCAAGCTGATCCCCGAAAAACTCGATCCGCCCGAGGAAATGCCCGAGCTCCTGCCCGACGTCCTCACCGACATTCCCATGCCCATCGACACCCCGGTCGACATCCCCATCGACACCCCCATCACCGCCCAGCCCGCCGCCTTCGACAGCGTCCTGCAAATCCGCAGCCCCGTCGTCCTCCAGGGCGTCTACGGCACCTTGCGCAGCGCCGGCTCCCGCGGCACCGCCCTCGCCGCGCACGGCGGCGACGCCCAAACCGAAGCCGCCGTCATGCGCGCCCTCCGCTGGCTCAAAACCAAGCAAAACCCCAACGGCAGCTGGAACAGCGGCGCCACCGGCTTCGCCCTCCTCGCCTTCCTCGCCCACGGCGAACGCCCCGGCCCCTCCTCCCCCGAATTTGGCGACACCGTCCAAAAAGCCATCGAAAACCTCTGCACCCGTTCCACCGGCCTCAACTTCATCGACACCTACGCCATTGCCGAGGCCTACGGCATGACCCTGCATCCCGACGTCGGCGCCGCCGCCCACAAGGCCATCGAGCGCCTCATCAAACGCCAGCACCCCAACGGCCAGTGGGGCGGCAACCAAGGCAAACCCGAACTCCTCGACATGACCTTCGCCGTCCTCGCCCTCAAGGCCGCAAAAATGGCCGGCCTCAAAGTCGACGGCATGGACGACGCCATGAAGCTCGCCGTCAACGGCTTCACCCTCCAGGGCAACCCCGAGCGCGGCGGCTTCCAGTCCGACGCCTTCGGCCCGCCCTCCGCCTCCTTCCGCCGCTCCGGCACCTGGCACTTCATGATGGGCGTCTTCGGCATGCAATACCTCGGCTCCGGCGAAGAGCAGGTCGTCAAAAAAACCCTCCAGGTTCTCGACAGCCTCTGGCCCCCCGCCACCCTCGAAAAAAACGACATCGCCTGCTGCCCCGTCCGCTCCAACTACTACTCCACCATGGTCTACTTCAACGCCGGCGGCGACCGCTGGCGCAAATGGAACTCCGCCATGAAAAAAGTCTACTGCGAAGGCCAGCAAATCGAGCGCGGCGTCTACAAGGACCACAACGGCGCCGACCAGGAAATCGGCTACTGGACCTGCCTCGACGAGCACATCGGCGACCAGCCCCTCATGCCCACCGTCTACATCTCCCAGCAGCTCATGATCTACTACCGCTTCCTCCCCTCCACCACCCAAAAAGCCTGGGAGCTTGACATCGCACCCGTCGCCAGTCTCATCGAATCCACCGACGTCGCCGTCGACTCCGGCAGCCTCTAAACCGCGCCACACCCGTCGTAAACGCTCTCGTAAGGCACTCCGTATCACGCGTTGTGGCGTGGCACGACCTCTACGAGGGGTATTTGGCAACCTCGGAGAGGTTGAACAACAAAGCCCATGGTTGCGCGTATTCGCGCTACCATGGAAACGCAATACAAATAAATTCCAACCCCGAAGGGGTTGAACAGTCTTCTTCCGTTAACAAATTCCCAGCGTGTTGTTTGTATGATTTCAACTATTTTTGTGCAACACCTCCGGGGTTGATTTCGGTTTGATACGCTGACCCAAGGTAACGCGAATACGCGTAACCCTGGGCTTTGATGTTCAACCTCTCCGAGGTTGGAGAGATGTGTGCCAATGTTGTGTTAAACCACTATATTCATGCACGGTGGGTGCTCATGCCGTGAAAAAGTTTCAGGTGGCGGGCGGTGCGTTTTGTCGAGACGCCGGGAAGCATGGCGAGAATGTCGTTGAACGCGAGGGAGGGAACGCAGGTGATCGTGGGGTCGAGAAATTTGGCAAGCGCCTCGCCGGCGACGGAACAGACGCCGACATCGCGGCCCAACTTCAAGCGTGTGCGCCGCAACGCGTGGAGCACGCCGATCGCCGCGGGCAGCGTGATGCCCACAAAGGCATGGCCGCGACGAAGACGCGACGACAGCAAATCCGGCACATGAACGCTGGCATGCTCGTACGGCGAACCGCCGGAGGCGACAGGCAGATCGTGAAGCTCGCCGTGGAGACCGAGGCGGCGGCGCTCGTCGTCCCACGCCTGGATGCGCGCGGCAACAACCGTGTCGTGGGGTTGGACATTGACCACGTCGACGCGCGTGTATCCCTGCGCCTTGAGGTGCCGCATGAGGAGCCGCAGGCAGTCCCGCGCAGGATACGGAATGATGCAATGAAAGCCCCTGTCCGTCCAGTCGTATTCGAGGATGGTGATGCGCTCGCGGTGCTTCTCAAGCAGCGTCATGACGGCCGCCGGCGGCGTTTCACTGTCGGGCAGAATGTAAATTTCATCGCACGCCAGGATGGCCTCGCGGATGAGCGGCGCGTCCCAGTGCTGGTAGGGCACCATGCGCAGGCGGATGCCGCGCGCTTCGAAGGCGCGCGAAAGCAGGCGGTACCACAGTTGCGTGCCGGCGGAGGGATAGACATCGGCGATGAACGCGGCGATGCGGTGCCCGTTCGCGACGCCGTTCTGAATGAGCGCGGGAAGGAGGCGACCGCTGGCGTTGCGGATGAGGAGCCCCTCGGCGATGACGAGCTCCGCGGCCCTGCGCGCGGTAAGGTAGCTGCATCCGAGCTCCGCCGCGAGCGGCTTTTCTCCGGGAAGCGGCCCGGCCAGATAGTCCCCGTGGAGGACGCGCGACCGGATTTGCGCGGCAATTTTTTTGACGGTTGGCATGGGCGTCATTATAACAGGCGAACCGCAAAAGCGAAACGTATAGATTTTATCTATACACCCGCTTGACACGCGTCAGATGTTTTGCTATACATGACCATAGTTACAATTTTCAACCCAACCCCACCACGACATGCATGACAAAGTTTTAACAGAGAAAGTCCGCTCCGCCATCCTCGGAATGGGCATGGATCTCGTGGGCTTCGGCCCGGTCGAACGCTGGCGCAATGCGCCGCACCTCATCAGCCCCGGCGCGATTTTGCCGGAGGCGCGGACCGTGGTCGTTGCCGCCATCCACATCACGGACACATGGACGGAAATGGGCGGCGAACCGGAGCCGCAGGATCGTTCGCCAGGCGGCTGGATGGATCAAAACTCGTTCATGGACCGCGTCGCGTTCCGTGTCGCGCGCCTCCTGCAGGACGCCGGCCACAAGACCATCCCGGTCGTTTCGTCGAACATCTGGCGCTACCGTCAGTTCGAGGGCATCCCAAGCCTGTTTGCGCCCGACCTGTCGCACATCCATGCCGCGACCGCCGCGGGGCTCGCGCAAATCGGCTGGTCCGGGCTTGCCATCACGCCGGAGTTCGGCCCGCGCGTCAGGTTCATCTCCATCGTCACCGAGGCGGATCTCGTGCCCACGCCGATGTACGACGGGCCGGCGCTGTGCGACCGTTGCGGCGAATGCATCAAGCACTGCCCGACGGGTGCGTTGCGCGGCGACTTCAACAGCGCCACGCCGCACGAGGTGGAGATCGGCGGCAAGACGTTCAAATATTGCAACAAGAACATCTGGCGTTGCGCGTGGGCCGAGCATTTCAACCTCGACCTCAACTCCGCCACCCTCACGCGCAAGGGATTGCACGTGGACGAAAAGGCCGTTTTGGGCGAGTTGAACACGAACGGCGTTCGCGGTCACGAGCGCGGCGTGTGCCAGAAGTGGTGCGTTCCGCCGCACTTGCGCAGCAAGGCGCCAAGCTTTGGACGCGCGGACAAGCCCATCACGCAAAACCGCGTCAATCGCCGCTATCCCGACACGATGCCGACTTTGCGCAAACTGCGCGACGACATCCTGGCGCGCGCCATCGGCCTCGGCTTTGACCTCACGGCCGTGGCGCCGCTGGACACCACCACGCCCGCGGGAAAACTGGCTGTTTCCGACGCGCCGGGCGTCACGACCGTCGTGGCGTTCGCGTTCAGAGTGCCGCCGGAATTCAAGGACGCGGCGCGGCTTCCCAACCACTCCGGCGACGCGTATGCAGCCGCCTTCATGAGCCGCCACCACAGGCTGCTTGTCTTGCAGCGGATGCTTGAGGATTGCGGATACCATGCCGCCACATACGGAGGCTCGGGACGCGGCGACGAAAAAAACATTGCCCAACTTTGCGCCATGGCGGGCCTTGGAACGCTGGGCGCGGACGATGTTTTCGTCACGCCCGAACTGGGCCTCGACCAGGTGTGCGGCGCCCTCACCACCGACGCGCCGCTGCCGTCGACGGAGGATGTCGCGCGACTGCGCGCCGCGCCGCCCCAGGCGCCATGTGCTTCCCTCCCGCCGCCCGATCTGCTCCGCCAGCTTGACCGCATCGCGATGGACAACCTTGTCTCGCTCTTTGGCGTTGCGCCGGCCGAACGTTTTGAACCTGTTGCCGCCGTGTTGCGCAACGCCATTGACGAAACCAAACTCGGCGACGCCGTGCACGACGCCAATCCGAAAGTGCACATGCACGGCGAATTTGTTCCCAAAATTGTCCGCGACAACATTCGCGTCCGGATTCCGTCGGATTTCGTGCCTGGAGCGAAGTCGGTGATCGTGCTGGGGATGCACTTCCCGAAGGAGGTTGTCGAGAACGCCGGCCTGGAAAAAAGCCAGCAAATCGGATGTTACAACTTCCAGCAATTTCAGTCGATTTACGAACTGCGCTTCGCCGCGCTCGCGGTCGCGACGGAACTCTCGCGCCTCGGCTTCAAGACGGCCATGACCGAAAACCTGCTGGGCGTCGGCTCGTATACAGACTCGCCGCGCGGCCTGTTGCCGGACTTCCGCAGCGGCGCGCTGGAGGCGGCGGTGGCGGGACTCGGCGCCATCGGCAAACACGGCGGACTGCTCACGCCGCAATTCGGCTCGCGCCAGCGGTTCATTTGCGTCATCACCGACGCGGCGCTGCCCGCAACGGAACCGCGGGCCGCCGCCCATCCCTGCGCCACGTGCCGTGAATGCGAAACGCGGTGCCCGATGCAGGCGCTGTCCGGCAACACCGTGGAGATTTCGGTCAACGGCGCGGCCATCCGCTATCCGCTGGCCTCCCGCAACCGCTGCGACTGGTCGAAGCGCTACAGCCTCTGCCCGTCCGAAGGGCCCGGGCTCATTGGCAACAACACGCACGTGGAGGCGCCCGCCGGCGAGGTCACCATTGAACACATCGCCGCCGCCTGCGCCAAAAAGGATCCCGTCATGAAAACACGCACCTGCATCCTTGAAACATGCCTGCGCAACTGCCCCGCTTGACACATCAAGCGGACACCTAACAGGAGTTCCTCATGAAAACATGTCACCCCGCCGCCCGCATCGTCAACATGCTGGCGTTTGCCTTGCTGGCAATCCAGCCCGCCGTTTCATCCGCAACCGTGTTCACCTTCACCGGTGAGGGCGATGGCACCACCTTTACCGACGCGGCCAACTGGGACGCAAACGGCGTACCGCCCAACACCGCGTCCGACGACTGGTGCATCACAGGCGGCACGCCCGTCATTTCAGGGGCCGGCAACGCATACACAAATCGCTGGGGCGCCGGCACATCGTATGATTTGTTTCATACCCCCAATCTCACGCTCTTCCTGCTGGATGGTGCAAGCATCAAAATCCCTGCTGACACGAGTGGTTATTATGACTTTGGCGCAGCGGGATCGACCATCATCACGCGCGGCCAGGGAACGCTTTTTGACTGCGCCAACAACGCGGTTCGCCAGGACGGCGCAGGACAGACGCTACGCATCAGTGATTCCGCCGTATTCACAGCGAACCGCGTTTTCTGTGGATTTTCAGGCGCGAGCAACGCCTTCGAAATCGTTGACGGCGGAATGCTGCTCACCCGCAAAGGCAGCTCCAACCGCGCTGGATATGGCGCCGGAGCGTCGTTCAATTTCATTCGTGTCGGCGGAAAAGACCCGCTGACAGGCGCTGCCGCGCTTTGGGACACGGCGCTCGACAGCACACACGCGGCGGATATCCGAATCGGCGACAGCAACGAAACATCATGCCACAACCTCCTGTGGGTCGGCGCCGATGGCGTCGTGTCCAACGCGAACATCAGTGTCGGCCCGAGCGGTTCTTACAACTCGATGGTCATCACCAATGGCGGAATGGTTCACGCCGGCGCAAACAACAGCACCGCGAACTATGTGGGAGGCTCCGCGTCGTCGTTTAACACCGCATGGATCGGCAGCACGAACCCGGCTTCAAATGAAAAATCCGCGTGGCTCACGCGCGGCGCGATCCTGCTCACGGGTCAGAGCAATTCGCTGTTCGTGGCCAACGGCGGCGTGATATCCTGCGGCAACACGGGCTTCAAACTCGGTTACCACGACAACGCGACCGGCAACCGGGCCTTCATTTTCGACGGCGGCGTGGTCACGAACACGGGTTCTGGCGTCATCATCGTCGGTGAAAACAACACCGCCACCGATCAGGGACTGGTTGTTGAAAGCGGCGGACAAATCATCAACACCGGAAGTTATGCGCAAATCGGTCCGGGAAGCGAGCGTAACTGGGTGTGCGTGACAAACAATGGATTTTGGGACAATGGTGCGAAGGAGTTCCATGTGGGCAATACCTGGGATGGCTCGAAAGGCGGCAGAAGCAACTGGGTTCGGGTCGAAAGTGGCGGCGTGATCACGAATATCGGCGGGCGCATGGCCATCGGTGGATATGACGGCGCACACTTCAACAGAATGGTCGTGACCAACGGCGGCGCGGCGTACATCGTGGCGCCCCGCTTTAGCGTCGGCGGCTGGCAATCCTCGAGCGCTGTCATGACCGACGGGGGCAACTCCAACTTGTTGTACATGTCCAAAGGCTTTATCAGGACGCGCTACCATTCGGGTGTCGGCTCACGCTCTGTCGGCAACCGGATCGTGCTCGACGGCGACGCGCAATGGACCACCACCGGCAGCGCGTCCGAATCCCGGATATGGGTCGGCTACAACAGCGGCACCAACAATGCGCTGCGCGTCGGTGGCAACGCCCTTCTCAGCGCGCCAACGGTTCAAGTCGGACTTGGCGATGCGCCGTGGCGCAACAAAATTGTCGTCGGCGCGGGCGGCACGATAAACACCCCAACACTCGTCATCGCCGGCCACCAGGCGCTCGGCGCGTTGATCAAAAACGGCGAGTACCTCAACCCGACCATGGTGAATGGCACCATCACCATCGGTGAAGACTGCGTCGTCGAACCAGAGCTGGACGGCCACCCCGCTCTCGGCACATACACCCTGTTGAACGCCACACTCATCAACGGCTGGGAAAACCTCTCGCTCTCTCCCGATGCTGTGGCCTCCAAATGTTTTACCTTGCACGCCAACGCCACCACCATCCGCCTCACCTACAAAAATCCACGCACCCTGTTCATCATGAAATAAACGGACATGTGCCAACTTTTATAGCGTTTTTCCTCAACATTGACCCACTCCAACACAACCCCAACGGGGTTGACGAAACGTGTCGCAATGTCGACGAAAATGACGATATAACCCGCCCCGTTGGGTGAAGAGCAGACTGCGCCAATGTCGTGTAAATTCACTAGACTTGTTCTAAAACCAGTTTCCCTTTGGAGGGCGAGCGTGCACGCGAGCCGCCAACGGCGGGGTTGAGCCAACAAATTGCGGCCCATAAGCACATCAAACGGGCCGCGTCGTGCGGCGCGCGGGGACGCTCGCCCGCCC
>JAVBOU010000184.1:0-20959 GCA_031550185.1 Kiritimatiellia bacterium
CCCTGCGGCGTGCTCGCTGCGAGTGCCCTCATTACCTCGGTTTTTTTTTTTTTTTTTTTTTGGGGGGGCGCCGCCCCCCCCCCCCCCCCCCCCACAACTGTTTTATTTGGCGGGCTGATCGGGCGGCGGCTCTTGCGTTTCGCCGCTGAGCAGCGCGACAACGTCTTCCTGGACTTTCGCGATTTGATCCATGCGCAACTGGGGGTCGAGGACGATGAATGAATCGCCGGTGGCTTTGTCCTCATAGACGCGAAGAATGCCGCCGGAGTCGTGGGGACGGCGGCCGCGCTCGATGAGGCGCTTGCCGCGTTCGAGCATGACGGCGAGGACGTAGACCGCGGGGCGCATGGCGGGATCGTCGAGGATGACGAGGCGGCGAAAGAGCGCGTCGGCGGATTCGCGTTTGACGACCTCCTCCTTGACAACGCGGACGGGGGCGTCGTAAACGCCCTCCCAAATGCTGATCACGCCATCGCGCGGCTGGTCGCGCAAGGTGCGCCAGCAGGCCGTGCAATAGTCGCAGCGCGTGAAGCCTTCGGGCGTGTCCTGAAGGAGTGAAACGCAGGCGCGTTTGTCCTCAAAGTTTTTTTCGCAGGCGGTGCAAACGTGGCCGCGGGAGCGGATGTTCCATTCATGTGCCATAGGTCAGGGGCGTCCGTGGATTTTGAGTTTCATGGCCCAAAGGCCGATGTATTCTTTGGCGTAAACGTTGTTCATGTAGAAGCACTCCGGCGACGGCAACCAGGAAAGGAAACCGCCGCCATCGGCCTTGCGCGCTTCGCGTCGCGCGAGCACCTCGTGATCGGTTGCGGCGGGGACGACGTCAAACCCGGCGAGCTCGCAGGTGCGCAGGCTGCGGCGCATGTGGAAGGCGGAAGTGACGAGAAGCACTTTCGCCATTTTCTTTTCCTCGCAAATCGCCTTGCTGAAACGGATGTTTTCAACCGTGTTGCGGCTTTTTTCCTCCCAGAGAAAGTCTTTGCCGGGAACGCCGAGGTCGAGCAAAAATTGTTTCGCTCCAGAACCTTCGCCCACGCCGGAAAATATGATTAGCGGTGCCTTGCCCGCGCGGTAGAGGCGCGCGGCGTGCCACAGGCGATCGGCGCCGTTGTAAAGCTCGGGATAACCCATCGCGCCGATTCGCGGAGTCATGGATCCGCCAAGCACCAGAATCGCGTCCGCGGGCTTCACATCGGCCAGTGCGACCGGCGGATAATCGCGCTCCAACGAGCCGCCGATCCACAGCGTCGTGGAGGGTAGCGACCAAAATGTAAACCACACCAAACTGAGCAGCACCAGCGTCCGGCTCCACCACGTGGCCCGGAGCCAGCCGCACACCGCAGCCGCAATAAGCAGCAACAACCCAAGCCCCAGCGGACTTGCAAAAAAACCTAAAAGTTTGCTCATGAAAAACACACTCACCTCGTCTTATCTTTGGGCACCGCGCGGTACACCGCGCCGTCGTGAATAAAATCCATGCGCTCGAGCACGTCCGCGGGCGCGTATCCCGCGAACGGCGAAACCACGTAAAAACGCCCCTCATGCGCGAGCTGGAGATAGTGTTCCACAATTTCGTCCGGTTGCCTATCGGAAAATGAGCGGCCGCTCACGATCTCCGGCGTGCTCCAGCCTTCCGCATGTTGCGCGGCCTGCAATGTCGTCACCGCCGTTGCGTCCACCCAGAGCACACACCCCTCGCGCGCCGCAAACGCCGCGCGCACCGCTTGCGTGAACAACTCCGCCGAACGCTCGCCCGCCTTCCACGGCAAAGCCCAGTAGCGGATTTCATCGCGGCCCGGCAGCGTGCGAACGCGACTTGGAATTTTGCCGGATTCATACATACCACCGAGTATGTATCCTGCGCATGCGTACAACACCACCGGCGTGATCATTCCCAGCAAGGCCAGCGGCCAGCGTCGGCGCCATGTCGCTGTCACAAGCGCGACGCCGCCTCCGCCCATCACCGCCAGCAATCCGATTGTTGGAATCGAAAACGTCGCCTGATCCGCCACAGGATAACGCACGAAAAAAATCCCGTGGATCAACAGCAACGCGCCAAACACCAGCCCTACGCCGTTGCGCCGCAACACGCCGCCGCGCGCCACTTTTGCCACGCCCCAGCCTGCGAACAGCCAGAGCGGATTCAAAAAGTTTAAACAAAAAATGCCCATGTTCATTTTCCACAACGCACCGAAATGCTTGCTGCTTCCCATCACCCGCTCTTCGAACGAATACCCGAACAAACCGTCCTTCAATCCCGCGACAAAACCGTTCGCGTTCATCGAGCCCAGCACCTGCCAGCACCACAACGACGCGCCCCCCAGCCACGCCAGCGCCATCACGCCAATGCTCCACCACTTCACTTTTCCGCGCGCCACCTGCCAAAACCACAGCCCCGCATAAACCGGCCCGTTCAGCACTGCCATGTTTTCAAACGACATGTGTGCGCCGTTCACCAACGCCAGCCATGTCCATCCCGCCACGCCCCAGCCTCGCGTCACGATCATCGCCAGCACCCACCACTCTGTCGCGTGCAACACCATTCCCCACGTGTACACCTCCGTGATCGTCCCCATCCACCACGGCATGTGCGCAAACCCGAAAAGCACCGCCGCCGCCCAACCCGCCTCGCGTCGTCCGGAGACCGCCGCCGCCACGTGCCACACCATGGCCACCGCCACGCCAAGCCCCAGCGCGCTGAACAGGTTCATCCCCAAAAACACATCCCCGTTCCAGCCGCATCCCTTCAGCAGCGCCATCCACATCCGCTCCATCCAAATGTACAACGGATGCGCCAGTGGAATCCCTTCCCAACCGCTGTAATCGCCGGCCAAAATTCGCAGTTGCATTTTTCCGCTGTCCTGCCAGCTCACCCCCTGCTGGCAGGTCAGCGCATAGACCGCCGCCATCCCAAACCCCCACGGCCAAGCCCTCCCGCGCAAGCAAAATTTGAAGCCTGTGTTCAACCGTTTCTCCATGTTTACGAAATGCTTTCACTATATCACATCGCACCGCCTTCATCCAATTCGGAAAACATTCAAAACGCGTTGTGGCAGGGCATGACCTCTGCCACGACCCGGTGGTGTGAATTTTTCGGGTTGACGAAGTGTTTCTATGAATAGTAATTTTACTTGCGCCTGCGACACCGCTGTGATACAGTATGGGCGTTTCTGTTTGTAGAATCATTGGAGTCACGCGAAAATGAAAAAGTCGATGGTTGGAATTTTGGGCGCGGTTGCGATGTTGATTGCGGGATGCGGCGGGAATGATGGCGCGGTGGTGTTGCACTATGCAAACTTTCCGCCGTCGTCGACGTTTCCATGCGTGCAGATGGCGCGGTTTGCAAAGGAGCTGGAGGCGCGGACGGAAGGACGCGTGAAGGTGCGGACGCACGCGGGAGGAACGCTGCTCGGCGCGAAGGAAATTTTTGACGGCGTGATCCAAGGCTCGGCGGATATTGGAAATTTCGCGATGAGTTATCAGCCGGGACGCTTTCCGGTGACGGAGGCGCTGGACTTGCCGCATTTTTTCACGGACGCGAAAATGGCGACGCGTGTGTTGGAAGGCGTGGTGGCGGAGTTCAAGCCGGCGGAGTTTCAGGATGTGGAGGTGTTGTCGGTGTTCACGTGTCCGCCGGCGGTGATCATGAGCAAGACGCCGGTGAACAGCGTGGCGGATTTGAAGGGGCTGGCGATTCGTTCGTCGGGAACAGGCGCGGATATTTTGAAACGGCTCGGCGGCGCACCGACTGCGATGCCGCAAAGCGAGGTGCCGGACGCGTTGCAAAAGGGTTTTGTGAAGGGCAACTTGTCGTCGGCGGAAGTGTTGAAGGACATGAATTATGCGAGCTCGTGTCCGTATGTGTACGAGGCGGACTTGGGCGTGATCAGCTTCGCGGTGGTGATGAACAAGCGGAAGTTTGACGCGCTGCCGGAGGATGTGCGCAAGGTGATCAAGGAGCTTGGCCGCGAGCAGTCGCAATGGACCGCGGCGTATGTCGACGAACACGCGCTGGCGTCGATTGAATGGAGCAAAACGGAACACAACGTGAAGGTGACGCAACCAACGGACGCGGACCGCACGACGATGCGCGAGGCGGCGGCGCCGATGATCGCGGAGTATGTGGAGCGCGTGAAGGCAAAGGGTATTGACGGACGCCAGGTGCTAGACGCGATCGAAAGGTTGAAGGCGGAATGAAAAAAGTTGCCGTGCTTTTTGATTTGTGCCGCGGACTGCAATGTCTCGCGGGTGTGTTGCTCGTGTTGCTGATGGGGCTGTCGGGCGCGAGCGTGACCATGCGGATGTGCGGCAGGCCGTTCGCGGGCGCGTATGAACTGGCGGGGTTTATGGGCGCGTTACTGGCGGGGTTTGCGCTGGCGGAGACGCAACGCTGCCGCGGCCATGTGGAGCTCGACGTGATTACGCGCCGCTTTTCACCGCGCGCGCAACGCGTGGCGGGGACGGTCAACGTTTTGCTCGGCGCGCTTGTGATGATCGCGGTGTCGGGACAGTTGATCCGCCGCGCGCTGACGCTGGCGAAATCGGGCGAGGTGTCTGAGACGTTGCGGCTGCCGTTTGCATGGGTCATGTTGGCGCTGGCGGGAGGGTTCATCGTGCTGGCGCTGGTGTACGTGGCGGACGCGGTGCGCGTGAGTTTTATGGGCGCGCGCGAAGCGCTGCAATATCCGGTCGACGAAGATCGTCCGGCAACTGGAAAGGTTCGTTCATGACAGAAACACTCATTGGCGGAATCGGTGTGGTGGCGATGCTCGCGTTGATTTTGGCGCTGGGCATGTCGCCGGGCCTGGCCATGCTGCTCACGGGGTTTGTCGGGATTCTTGCGCTCGCGCCGTCGGGCGACGTGTGGCACATGGTGCTGAACGGCCCGACCGGCGCGGAGATGTGGAGCGTGTTTTCAAACTACGGGTTCACCGTGATTCCGCTCTTTGTATTTCTCGGCGAAATCATTTTTCACGCGGGATACAGCGACCGGTTGTTTCGCGCGGCGCGGGTGTGGTTCGGCCACACGCGCGGCGGACTGGCGATCACCACGATTCTCGCCTCCGCCGGATTCTCCGCCGTGTGCGGTTCAAACACCGCGACCGCCGCGACGATGAGCGCCGTGGCACTGCGGCCGATGCGCCACGCGGGCTACCACCCCGAATTGCGTTGCGGCGCCATCGCGGTGGGTTCGACACTGGGCGCGGTGATTCCGCCAAGCATCGTGCTCGTGGTGTACGGACTTTACACGCAACAGGAAATCGGCCGCCTCTTCGCCGCCGCGCTTGCGCCTGGATTTTTGCTCACCGCCGCGCTTGTGCTGACCGTGAAAATGTTGTGCCGGCGTCATCCCGAATGGGCGCCGGTCGCGCAACGCGGTTCGCGCCGCCGCCGTCTCGCGGTGTTGCCGCCGGTGATCGAGGTCGTCATTCTTTTTGGCGTTGTGATGGCCGCGCTCTTCTCCGGACACATCACACCAACCGAAGCCGCGGGCGTCGGCGCCTGCCTCGGACTCGCGGGCTGCGTGATCCGCAAACGCCTCACGTGGCAGAAGTTCCGCCTTGCCACGGAAGCCACGCTGCGCATCACGGGCATGGTGTTTTTGATCCTTGCGGGCGCGACGGTTTTCGGCAAATTTCTCGTTCTCTCCAACCTGCCGCAACTGCTCACCGAAACCATCGCATCGCTCAACCTGCCGCCGATTGTGATCATCCTGCTGATGAGTTTCTGCTACTTGATTGGCGGCTGCCTGATGGACGCGCTCGCATTCCTGCTGATTTCGCTGCCGCTCTTCCAACCATTGGTTCAGGCGATGGGCTACAACCTCGTGTGGTTCGGCCAGGTGGTGTGTTTGATTACCACCCTCGGCGCCGTCACGCCGCCGATCGGCGTCTCGTGTTTCGTCGTCGCGGGCCAGGCCAAAGAAACGCCCGCGGAAATTGTCTTTCGCGGTGCCATGCGTTTTTTCCCCGCTTACGCGCTTGTCTACATCGTCTTGCTGCTCTGGCCCGCACTCACATAATGGCGGAAGGGGAGGGATTCGAACCCCCGGTACCTTGCGGCACGGCGATTTTCAAGACCGCTGCCTTAAACCACTCGGCCACCCTTCCAAATGAAAAGAGGAACGCCATGATAGAAAAAAAAATGCGAAATTTCAAGCGGATTACTCCGCAATTCCGTGTTGCTTGAAAATGTTGAGCGCGTCTTCCTCGTTACGTCCGCCTGCCTGACGGTACCATTCCGCGGCCTGCTCGTCATCCTGCGGCACGCCACGTCCCTTGGCATACATGAAACCCAAAACGCATTGCGCATTTGACATACCATGCTCGGCGGCTTTGCGGCACCACGCGACAGTCTGCGCATCATCCTGCTTAACGCCGCAACCGCCGGCGTACATCATAGCCAAATGAAATTGCGCGGCAGCATGTCCTTGTGACGCGGCTTTGCGATACCATTCCGCTGCGTGCGCATCATCCTGCTCTACACCACGCCCTTTGGCATACATTTCGCCTATGTTATGCTGTGCGTTTTCATCGCCTTGCTCGGCGGCCTTGCGATACCATTTCACCGCCTTCGCATCGTCTTGCCCTACGCCACGACCTTGGGCATACATGTAACCCACGGCAAACACAGCGGGCGTGTAGTCGTTGTCAGCGGCTTTACGATACCATGACATGGCCTGCGTCTCATCTTTTTCGACACCACGGCCATCGGCGTACATCATCGCCAGGTTATGTTGTGCAACCGGATTTCCCCGTTCCGCCGCCTTGCGATACCACACCACGGCTTGGCTGTCATCCTGTGCAACGCCGCGACCTCTCGCATACATGACGCCAAGGTTGGTTTGCGCCTCATCATGCCCTTGATCGGCGGCTTTGCGGTACCATGTTGCAGCCTCGGCGTCATTCCGTTGAGTGCCGTGACCTTTCTCGAGTTTGAAACCCAGCGTGTATTGCGCCTTTGCATGTCCTTGGTTAGCGGCCTTACGGTAATATTGGACAGCTTGTGCATCATCCTGTTCCACGCCGCGGCCATGGGCATACATTGCGCCCAGATTATACTGCGCAGTGGTATTTCCCTGTGCCGCGGCCTTGCGAAACCATTCAGCGGCCTGGGCATCATCCTGGGGCACCCCGGATCCGATGTTGTACATGACGCCCAAATTGGTTTGCGCATCAGCGTGTCCCTGCTCTGCTGCCTTGCTGTACCATATCGTGGCCTGGGCCTCATCTTTGAGTACGGCGCGGCCTTCTTCATACATGCCTCCCAACTGAAACTGTGCCTCCGCATGACCTCTTTCCGCTGCCTTGCGGTACCATTCCGCAGCTTGACCATCATCCTCCGGAACCCCCTGGCCGTATGCGTGCATGACGCCCAACATGTATTGCGCCTGTGCGTGTTCTTGCGCCGCCGCCTTGCCATACCATTCACGCGCCGCCCCATAATCCCGTTCCACACCGAGGGCATTGGCATAGACGTTTCCCAAATTATTTTGCGCGTCGGGGTTTCCCTGCTCAGCGGCCTTGCGGTACCACTCAAGCGCGAGGGTATTATCACGCGGCACACTGTGACCGTTGGTGTAAATCATGCCCAGATGATTTTGCGCGTCGGGATTTCCCTGCTCCGCCGCCTTACGTAACCAAGCAAGCGATTTGGCCTCGTCCCGTTGAACGCCTTCGCCGTTGGCGTACATGAGACCGAGATTTCGCTGCGCGTCCGGATCACCCTGTTCAGCGGCTTTTGTAAAAAACTTGGCCGCTTCAACGTGGTTGCCCGCCTTGTAATATCGTAATCCAACGTTGAAATCATCCTCTTCAACAGCCTGCGCGTTGACGCTGATTGAAAGAAGAACGGCCAGCGTGGCGACCATCCAACGGCCATGTGTTGAAACTTTGTTCATGAGGGTCTTTACTGCTTAAGGTTAAATTCCGTCTTGTCGTAGTTCCAGATTTTCAGTTCGTCGATGGCGAAGGGAACGGCGTGTTCCCGCCAGCTTTCCGAGACGAAGGCTGAGCCGGCAATGACCATGAACATCTCTTCCCCGACAATCGTCTCAAACGTGAAGTGTTCGCCCGCCTCCATTCGGTTGGTCTCGTGCGACACCGGTTTTCCGTCGATGAAAATCGCCGACCACGGCCTTGGTTTTTCCGTGTCGACGTTCACGCCCTGATCACTCCAGACCAGCGCGTAGTGATGCCAATCCCGGTAGTTCGGCCCCAGCACATTGCTGTAACGGCCTTCGCCACCGGAGCGAGACGAGCCGGAGACGGAGTTGGCGATGTACGCCGTGATCCCACCCGCGCCCTTGCCGTTGTTGACCGCGAACTCAAGTCGCGTGTGTCTCATCCAGAAAAACCGCATCCAGCCGGCGCCATCGGTGAACGTGTCACGCTCTGGCTCGATCTTCGCCCAAAACTCAATGCATCCCTTCGGTTTGAGCGTATTCGCCGGAATTGAGAGTTGATACACGTCGGCCTTGCCTTCGGTATAAAGCGCCTTGCCAGACTTGCCCTCAACGAGCTTACCGCTTCGCCAATCACCCGCCCGTTTCGTGGTCTTCGCAAAACGCGTCTCCAACTCGGAATCAAAGGTGTTCCAATACACCAGGCGCGGGTCGACGTCCGCCGGCGCGCGCGACACATCTTCCTGCGGCACGGAGTTTGCCGCCAAAATGTCCACGCCGGCAATCGTCTGCACCGGAATGTTGACGCGACCGAACGTGGTTTTAAACGGAATCGCCCGCACGAGGATTTCGCCATTCAGCACTGAGCCATCGGTGAGTGTGAAACGCGCCTCAACGGGTTTGCGGTCCGCCTGTTTTGCGGCGCACTCGCGTCGCGCAGAAACACAGGAAACCGTGCTGAACGCGAGGATCGTGGCCATGGGAAGTAATGTCCATTGTGTCTTCATGATTGCCCCTTTGTCAGATGTGACTGAAAAATTTTTCAAGGCGGGGGAGTTTGCCGTGTTCGTCATAGACGCCGTATTCCTCGGCCGCGTGGAGGAGGGCGCGGAGGTTTTCGTCGGGCGTGTCGCGGCCGCATTGGTCGCCGGTGGAGAGGATGAAGCGACCACCCTCGCCGCCGTCGCGCATGGCTTCGCAAGCGGCGCGGATGACGTCGTCAGGCGTGCCGCGCAACATCACGTCAGTGGTATGGAGGTTGCCCTTGAGGACGATTTTTGAACCGTATTGGCGCTTCAACTCCGCGAGGTTGCAATCGCCCATGGGCGGAATCTCGAGCGGGTCGATGACCGTGAGGCGGGTTTCCTCGGCCATGATTTTGACGAGCTCAGCTTCGGGTCCGCAGGAGTGGACGTGGGTCGGGATGCCCGCGGCGTCGGCGAGTTCAATGGCGCGTTTGACCGCGGGCAGGGCGAGCTGGCGGAAGATGTCGACGGTTTGAAAAACAAGCGTGCCGGAACCGCCGACGCACAGGAAATCGGGTTTGTCGTCAAGCGCCATGATTTGCTTGAAACGACGCTCGACAGCGGCGACGCGTTCGCTGGCCATGCGCTCATATTGGTCCGGGTTGTCGTAATAATCGTAAATGGCCTGCTCGTTCGCCAGCACGGCTGAACCCGTGAGGAAGACGCCGACGAGGCCCTGGTCGCCCATGAGTTTTTTGATGCGGGACAGCTCCTGCGGTCCGGGCAAAACCGGCTTCACGCCTTCGACGGGTTCGTATTTTTCCGGCACGTCCGGCAGGCCGATTTTGGAGGGATGCAACGCGGCGGTCGGCGGATCCGCGAGATAAAAAACATCCACCCGCGGATGCCATTCGAGGCGCGGCGTGTCGGTAAAAGCGGTTTGCGTGACAATGCGGTCGCGGGTGCGGTGGACGATGAAACGCTGCGTTGGCCGTGCGTTGGGATCAGCGTCTTCAGGAAAATGGAGCCCGAAATAACCGTCCATCAGCGAGTCGATGTTGAAGTGTTTGGCCGCGGCAATATAGGCCTCATAGGCCGGCGGATCATTGTACAGATAGTGTTGCCAAAACGGCTTGCCGGTGAGGCGGCAGGGAATCATGTTTGAAAAATCCGGCGCGACCGGCACGCGGTCGGGGATTCCGCCCTTGAGGACGGTGAGGAGGCGTTCGCGGGGTGTCATGGCAAAACGGTATCAAAATCCGCGCCAACGGACAAGTTGCGTGTGTCCTCACAGTGGAACCACGAATGGACACGAATACACACGAAATTTTGATGTGTGCATGTCGCCGATGTATTCGTGTCCATTCGTGTTCATTCGTGGTTCAATCCACAGAGCCGCAAAAACATTCTTTGCGCTCCTTCGCGTCCTCTGCGTCTTTGCGTCAAATCCTTTGGCATTACCCTTTGAAAATCACAAACTTGCGCATTGCATAGTTGATGAGAAACGCGGCGACGATGTTGGCTGCGAACGCGATGGTCGTCATCATGCCAAATTGGTTGATGAGCAACTCCATGCCATACGAGCCGACGAGCGCCGCGACGCTTGAGACGGCATAGAAAAAAAGAATTTCCAAATACCAAACGTGGCGACCGGGCTTGAAGACGAGCAGGATGTTTGTCGCATACGCCACGGCGTTCGAAAAAATAAACGACAGGATGTTGCAGTTTCGCGCGCGCGCGCCGCGAAGGGCGTCGATCTCCGCCACGTCCAGCGCATCAACCGGCATGATGGGCAGATGAAACAATTTGCGCACGAAATCGTTTTCCGTGAGGCACGGCCAGAGCCACGCCGCGAAGAGGTAAAAGAGAATGAAGGCGACGCCGGTGGCGATCGCACCACAAATGCCGTATTTGATGAATTGCACCCACGGCGGCGCCTCGTGGCTCAGCCAGTGACGAAGCGTGGGATGAAGGGAGTTTTTCATGTTAATCACACAACCCCGGCGCGCGCGGATACGGAATGGTGTCGCGAATGTTCGGCAGGCCGGTGCAAAATTGAATGAGGCGCTCGAAGCCAAGCCCAAAGCCCGCATGCGGCACGGAGCCGAAGCGCCGCAAGTCAAGGTACCACGAATAGTCGTCGGGATTCAACTTGTGCGCGGCCATGGCGTTGAGCAAGAGCGGCAGGCGTTCCTCGCGCTGGCTGCCGCCGATGATTTCGCCCACGCCGGGGACAAGCACGTCCATCGCGGCGACGGTTTTTTCGTCGTCGTTTTGCCGCATGTAAAACGCCTTGATGTCCTTCGGATAATCGGTGACGATCACCGGCGTCTTGAGATGTTTTTCCGTGAGCCAGCGCTCATGTTCGGATTGCAAATCCATGCCCCAATGCACGGGAAATTCAAAGGGTTCGCGGGCGCCCTGCAACGCATGGATGGCCTGCGTGTACGTCATCCGCTCGAACTTTGCGTCCGCCAAAAATGCGAGCCGCTCGACAAGTCCGCGTTCGAAACGCTCGTCAAAAAATGCCAGGTCCGCCTGCGCGTTGTCGACCACCGCGCGGAAGAGATGATGCAGCATGTCGGTCGCGAGTTGCGCGTCGTCGTCGAGCGAGGCAAAAGGAATTTCGGGTTCAACCATCCAAAACTCCGCGAGATGGCGGCGCGTGTTGGAGTTCTCCGCGCGGAAGGTCGGGCCGAACGTGTAGACGGGTCCAAGGCCGCACGCGTAGGTTTCGCCCTCGAGCTGGCCGGAGACGGAAAGCGACGTGGGGCGCGTGAAAAAGTCCGCCTTGAAATTCACCGTGTTGTCGGGATTGCGCGGCGGCGTGGCAGGGTCGAGGGTTGTGACACGGAACATCGCGGACGCGCCCTCGCAATCGTTCGCCGTGATGATCGGCGTGTGCAGGTAGAGGAAATCGCGCGATTGAAAAAAGGCGTGAATTTGAAACGCGAGCAAATTGCGGATGCGCGCGACCGCGCCGAAGGTGTTCGTCCGCGCGCGCAGATGCGGCAACTCGCGAAGGCGCTCGAGCGTGATGCGCTGCTTGCCGAGCGGATACGTTTCAGGATCGGCGAAACCGTGAACCGTAAGCGACGACGCCACCAATTCGTGCGTTTGTCCGCCGCCCTGCGACGGCATGAGTTTGCCGGTCACGGAGATGGACGCGCCGGGATGCAAATGCCGCACCTCGTGATCGTAATTCGCAAGATGCTCGCGCGACGCGATGACTTGCAAATTTTGAAAGCACGAGCCGTCGTTCAATTCGATGAACGAAAAGCCCGCCTTCGAATCGCGCCGCGTGCGCACCCAGCCCGCCGCGGTTTGCGTCTGCCCGTCCGGCGTCATGGCAAAAAAATGTTTGATGAGCGTGTGCATACGAAAAGAAAGAAGCGCGGTTATACACCAATCTGGATGTGCGTAATGCCAAGCCCTTGAAGGATGGCGGTGTTGTATTGGTTGCGGCCGTCGAGGATGACGGGCGTCTTGAGACGGGACTTGATTTCAAAGAAATCGGGCGAGCGGAACTCTTTCCATTCGGTGACGAGCACCATGGCGTCGGCGTGGTTGAGCGCGTCGTATTTGTTCGTGGCAAAGGTGACACCATTGACACCGCTGAGAAAAAATTCGCGCGCGTGTTGCATGGCCTGTGGATCGAAAACGGAGATGGTCGCGCCGGCGTTGATCAGCGCATGGATGAGGGCGAGCGAGGGCGCGTCGCGCATGTCGTCGGTCTCGGGCTTGAAGGCGAGTCCCCAAATGCCAAAGTGTTTTCCGTTGAGCGGATGCGGAGCGAAGTGTTGGACGAGCTTTTCGAAAAGCTTTGATTTTTGGCGGGTATTGACGTTCTCGACAGCGGAAAGCAATTCGGCGTGGTAACCGTGATGCTCGGCGGTTTTGAGCAGCGCGCGGACGTCTTTGGGGAAACAACTTCCGCCATAACCGCAACCGGGATAAATGAATTTGTAACCAATGCGCGAGTCGGCGCCGACACCGAGGCGGACGGCGTTGACGTTCGCGCCGACACGCTCGCAGATGTTGGCGATTTCATTGATGAAGCTGATCTTCGTGGCAAGCATGGCGTTCGCGGCGTACTTGGTCATCTCGGCGCTGCGGACGTCCATGATCATGGTGCGCTCGTGGTTGAGCGTGAAAGGACGGTAGAGCTCCTTCATGATGTCGGCAGACGCGGACGAGTCGGCGCCGATAACCACGCGGTCGGGATGCATGAAGTCGTTGATCGCCGCGCCCTCCTTGAGAAATTCGGGATTGCTGACCACGTCGAAGGCAAAGCTTGCGCCGCGCTGGTTGAGCGCCTCGCGGATGGCCTCGCGGACGAGTTGCGCGGTGCCGACCGGCACGGTGGATTTGTCGACAACAATCAGGTCGCGCGTCATGGTCGCGCCGATTTCGCGCGCGACGTTGAGGACGTGCGAAAGGTCGGCGTGACCGTCCTCGCCCATCGGCGTCCCGACGGCGATGAAGGCGAGCTGCGCGGAGGCGAGCGCATCCTTGAGCGAGGTTGAAAAAACGAGGTTGGAATTGGCGACGTTTTTGCCGACCATCTCCTTCAGACCCGGTTCGTAAATGGGCATGATGTTGTTTTTCAGCGCGGCGATTTTCGCTTCGTCGCGGTCGACACACACCACCTGGTTGCCCATTTCGGCGAAACAGGTTCCGGAGACCAGGCCAACGTAACCGGTGCCAATAATCGTGATATTCATTTGCTTCCCTTTCGCTTTTGCGCGATGAAAATAACGGTCGAGGGAATCGCGTCGAGCTCGCCCTCCTCGTTCGCCGCCCAGTCGCGGCTCGTGTACGGCGCGTTTCGGAAAATGGCGCGCGGCTCAAGCAGTTGCACCACGTCGAGCCCCGCGCCGCGCAGCCAGCCAAACCACGCGCTCACCGGATACGCGCGCGAACGGATGGAGACGTTGCCGTAATCATCGCGGCGGTCATCCTCCGGCAAAAAATAATTCTTGAGAAAGCGGCCCCATTCAACTTCGCCATCGTCATTTTCCAGCGCGATCCAGTCGCCATTGTACGTCGGATGCACGGTCGACAACATGAACATTCCGCCTGGCTTGAGAAACCGCGCAACCTCCTCAATGAGCGCGCACGGATCGTCGACAAACTCAAACGCGTGTGACGAGTGAATGAAGTCAAACGGCGGCGCGGCGCCGAGCAGTTTCGGAAACTTTTCAATCGCCCCGCAGATGAATTTCGGTGCAAGCCCCTCTTCCTTCGCCAGCCGCGCCGCGTGGCGGAGCTGCGCGCGTGACACGTCGAGCGCGGTGCAGTGCAACCCCTTTCGCAAAAGCCAAAGCGTGTTCTGCGCCGCGCCGCACCCCAGCTCCAGCGCGGTCATGCCCGGTAGCAACGGCGGCAAAATCTGCAACTTGCTTTCGCCCGGAATCTGCGGGCCGTAGTGAAAGTCATGGCTGTCGATGCGCGTGATTTCCTGGTAAATATCCGCGAGCGCGTCCCAGTAGGCCTTTTGGCGCGCCGCCTCCGCGCGTTTTGTTTTGGGTATGGACATGCCCCAAAGTATAGCGGGCGAAAATGCACGCGTCAAAACAATCCCCTGCAACGGATCACGTGTTGGCCCAACGCGCATACGCGCCGCTGGGAAGCGAAAAGGCGTTGTCGCCGGTGAGGAGCATTTCGCCCGCGTCGACAGAACCGCGCAAAGCGGCGGTGGCCTGGCGGAGAATGTTGTGAAGGACAACCGGCGTGTAACCGGGCGTGTGGCAGGAGAGAAGCAGGAAAAGGGGATTTTGCGAAAGCAGAGAGAGGCAAAGGGACAGAGTTTTCGAAAGGTCGGTTTCGATTTTGTACACTTCGTTTTGCGTGCCGCGACCAAAGGAAGGCGGGTCGAGAATGATGGCATCGTAACGGCGTTCGCGGCGAAGTTCGCGCTCCATGAAACGATGCGCGTCGTCGGCGATCCAGCGGATGGGTGCGTTGGTGAGATGGTTGAGGTCGGCGTTGTCACGGGCCCATTGAACCATGCCGCGGGAAGCGTCGAGGTGGCAAACACTGGCACCTGCCACCGCGGCGGCGAGGGTCGAACCACCGGAGTAAGCAAAGAGGTTTAAGACGGAAACAGGACGGTTGGCGGCACGGACGGTGCGGGCGATCCAGCGCCACTGTTCGCGTTGCTCGGGAAAGAGGCCGAGGTGGCCGAAGTTCGTGCCGGAGAGCTTGAAAGCGAGGTCATCAACACGGATGTTCCAGGCGTCGGGAAGACGTCCGCGCCCCTGCCAGCGATTGCCTTCCTCGCGGTCGAAGGAGGCGGTGGCGCGGCTCCATTCGGTGGCAGAGAGAGAGGGCTGCCACACCGCCTGCGCGCAGGGACGAACAAGCGTGATGTCGCCAAAACGTTCAAATTTTTTACCGTTGCCGGAGTCGAGAAGGGCGTAACCGGAAGTAGGATTTTGCGTCATGGAAAAAATCGGATTGCGGCTTACACCGCGGCGTGAAGATAGATGGGAAGAGGGTTTTCGATGAAGGCCGAGGGATCAGCGAAATAGAGGGAGGCGAGCGCTTCGGCAGTGGGAAAAGCCAGTTGCGCCGAATGGCGCGTTGAATACGGCAGGAGCTCAAAGTCGGCGGACGTTTGCGCGGGTGGATGGAAGCAAAGATCAGCCGGGAGAACGTCGCGGCGTGACGCGGGTGCAGACAAGCGGTCAGGATTTGGCGTGAACACAGAAGCGGCACAATGTTCGGGACACGACGCCAGGGAGAGACCGGCGGGTTCGCGGCGGAAATGGGCTTGCCAAAAGTACTCGCGGCGGGCATCGCCGATGACGGTGCAGGTGTCGCCGGGCGTGGCAGAGGCAAGGTGTTGCCACGCGATGACAGCGGCGGTGGAGGCGCCCAAAATTCGAATGTGGGGAAAGGGAAGCGCCAAGCCTTGGGCAAAGCTGAGCGCGGCGCGGATGCCAGAGAAAGACCCTGGGCCGATGGTCAGGAGAATGGCGGAAAGCTCGGCTGGAGACGCGGAGGAAAAAAGTGCTCGAATGGCGGACGTCCAGGGAAAATGGAAATTGGCGGACGGCGGATGATTGCACGGAAAGGCGCAGGCGGCGAGCAAATCCGAACCGCGGTAAAGAGCGGCGCCAGGGGTCGAGGACGAACGTTCGATGGCAAAGAGGAGCATGAAAAAAAATCACGTGGTGATGAAAGCCGATGAGTTTATCACATCCATGAACAGGCGCAAAGTCTCGCTTGAATCGCGACCGCGGTGTCTTCGATTACCTTCTGCATGGTTATCCGCATCGCTCCTGTTGCAAACTTGACGCCGGTGAAAGTCTGGATTATTCTCTTGTTTTTTAAGTGTAAGGAGCAGGCATGGATACGAAGGCGATGGCGCCGGTGGCGTTGACGATTGCGGGAAGCGACAGCGGCGGAAACGCGGGGGTGCAGGCGGATTTGCGGGCGTTTCACGTGATGGGCGTGCATGGATGCACGGTCTTCGCGGCGCTGACGGCGCAGAATCCGTTCACCGTGGCAGGGGTCATGACCGTGCCACGGGAGTTTGTGCAACTTCAACTGGAGACGGTTTTTGCGGCGTATGCGATCGGCGCGGTGAAGACCGGAATGCTGGCAAACGCGGAGATGATTCACACCGTGGCGACGTCGCTCGCGGGCCGTGCGTGTTGCGAAAGGCTGGTGGTGGATCCGGTGATGGTGGCGACATCGGGCGCGCGGTTGCTGGCGCCGGAGGCGGAGGGCGCGATGGCACGCGAGCTGTTGCCGCTGGCGCGGTTGATCACGCCTAATCTTCCGGAGACCGAGGTGCTGCTGGGGCGGCGAATCGGGACGACGGCAGAGGCGCTTGACGCTGCGCGCGAATTGCACGCGCGGCTGGGTTGCGCGGTGCTGGTGAAGGGCGGCCACGACGCGGCGGAGGTGGACGTGGTCACGGATGTGTTGTGCGATGCCGGCGAATGCTGGCGGGTGACAACGCCGCGCGTGGCGGCGCCTTTGTCGCTCCACGGAACCGGATGTTCGCTGAGCGCGGCGCTGGCGGCGTCATTGGCAAAAGGCCGTGAATTGCTCGAGGCGGCGCAGGAGGCGCGGGCGTATGTATATGCGTCGATTTGCGAAGGCCGGCGGGTGGGCGAAAAGGCGGCGGTGCTGGGAACGCCGCGGACGTTGCCGCTGGAGGCGGTGACGATGGAGCGCGTGTTATGACGTTCAGGAAAACGTTCACTTTGCATGTCAACGCGCATCTTCTCATGCGCGTGTTGACGCCCGCTGATGCGGCGGTTGTCTTTGCCACCATCGACCGCAACCGCGCGCATTTGGGGCGCTGGTTTCAGTGGGTTGAAGGCACCCGGAAAATCGCCGATTCCGAGGCGTTCATCCGAAAATCATTGGAGCAGTTGGCCGATGAAACCGATGTCGTGTTCGGCATGTTTCATGACGGCGAATATCTCGGCAACATCGGCCTTCACAGCATGAAGCAAAACAATAACAGCGGGATGATCGGCTACTGGCTCAGCGCGTCCGCGCAGCATCGCGGGATTGTCACCGCGTGCGTCAGGACGCTTCTTGCGTATGCGTTTGAGGTCCGGCAACTCAATCGCGTCTGGCTCTTCTGCGATGTTGACAACGCCCGCAGCCAGGCCGTGGCCGAGCGCGCCGGATTGGTCCGTGAAGGCACGTTCAGGGAGTTTATATGCAACAACGGTTTCCGCGACGCGCACTTTTACGCCATCTTGCGCCGCGATTGGAACAAAGGATAAAAGTGGACGTGTGGCAGAGGTCGGGCTCTGCCACGAGCAGGTTTTGGGTTTTCTGGCTGATAATGGTGGGGCGCGACCGCCGGGCGCGCCGGGCATTGGATGGACGTTTATTTTTTTGTTGCTTGCGTTGCGGATACAAGCTTGTCGTAAGCCGGGCGTAAGGGACGTTAGTGCATTTGATTTTGAAATTTTCATCCATGCCAATTTTTTGTCGAAGGATTGATAAATGAAACAAATTTCTATAAAATCTAATTTAACAACAACCCCAAGGTGCGCGCAATGTCTGATGAAAAAGAACCGTTAAAACAACTGGCTCACGAATTGCCGATGATGACCATCCTTTCCGATTTGTCCCTCAAGGACGCGGAGGGTGACGCGCTCAACATGGGTTCGCGACTTGCCGTGGCATACGACATCCTGCGCCACGAGAAGACGCAATCCCCCATGACCATTGCCGTTTACGGAGATTGGGGAACTGGCAAGACATCGGCCATGCGCTGGCTCGAATCCCAGCTCAAGGAATGGAATGGATGCAGCCAAACGGAACGCGACGGGCATCCCTGCGTTTATCCTGTTTGGTTTGATCCGTGGAAATACACGACGCGCGAGGACGTGTGGCGCGGGATTATTGCCGAGGTGATCCTGGCCACCTTTCAAGTCAAGCAGTTGGATAGAAACAATTTTCGCGTACGCCTGACAGGTGCGGCCAAGATGTTTGGCGCTTTTCTTGGCAAGGCGTTTCTCCATGCGCTCTACAACATCAACATCTCGGTGGCGGGCATACTCAAAATCGAACGCATTCCGTTCGACGAAATGTGCAAGGGCTATGAAAGCGTGGCCCATCCGGAAAAGGCGTACCTAAACCAGTTTGAGGAAACCCTGCGGGCGTGGATCGCCGATTTTTTGAAACAGGACACAGAGAATGAATGCGGCCACCGCCTTGTGATCTTCATCGACGATCTGGATCGCTGTCTTCCCGAGGTGACGCTTGAAGTGCTGGAGGCGATCAAGCTCTATCTGGCCATCAAGCAAATTCTTTTTGTCGTCGGTGTCGACCGCGACGTTGTCGACTGCGTGGTGACCACGCATTACGCGCGCCACGGCATTGCTAAGGCCAAGGCTTGCCAATACCTGGATAAAATCTTTCAAGTGGAAATCCAGATCACACCCAGCCGGTCGCAGGTGAAGACATTCCGGGAACAGCAGATCGACAACATCAACGTCATCACCAACGGCTATTGGTCGCGCGCACTTGCCGCGGAACATCGGACAATCCTCGAGCATGCGCTGGACGTGATGGCACAGGGAAATCCGCGCGAAATCAAGCGCCTGATCAACAGCGCGCTGGTGCGCGGCCGCGCCGCGGTCGACATGCCCCGGCAAGACAGAGACGTCTCGACTGACGCCCCACTCTTTGCGCAGGGCATCCAGGTTTTCCTCATTCACCGCAGGGTGAATGAGATTTATCGCCGGAAAGCGGTGACTTGGCAAAACGTTTTGCTGGACAACGAAAGTATTGCATGGTTTGCGGAGTGGTCAAATTTTGTTATAAAATATCCCAAATATTCTTATTCTGGCAAGTTGGGTGGCGATGCACCAACGAACAACATTGCGTCTAAAGACGCCGGTATTACGGCGATATCGCGAAAGGACACAAAACCCATTTCAGAAGAAGACAAAGCATTTGGTGAACTTTCCTGCAAATCATTGTTCAACACAGAAGGCGAGGCTATTGACAAAAAATATCTTTTCGAAGACGCCTTGATCCCAAAATTGCTCGAGATCCCTTTTAATGAAAAAGTCGCGAAGTTCACCCCCGAAACAAAAGATGCCGATGTTTCGCCATCACACGGTAACCCTTCAGGACGTCATGTCGACGCACAAGTTGCCGCTTTGCCTGCCGTGATTCGCGATCGTATTGCAGATCAGTTGAATATCCCACTTGAAAATCTCACATCTGCTGATATTGCTGGAATTTATAAGCTCAACCTTTCCTTCGCGCCACTCAAAAATGATGACATCAAATCACTCTCCGGTTTGACGAATTTGACGGAGCTTGATTTACGCCACACCCCAATTGCCGACATCACCCCGCTGGCGAAGTTGACGAATTTGACGGAGCTTGATTTAAGCTACACCCCAATTTCCGACATCACCCCGCTGGCGAAGTTGACAAATTTGACGGAGCTTGATTTAAGCTACACCCCAATTTCCGACATCACCCCGCTGGCAAATTTGACGAATTTAACGGGGCTTCATTTAGACAGCACCAAAGTTTCCGACATCACCCCGCTGGAGAATATGACGAATTTGACGGAGCTTGGTTTAAACCACACCCCAATTTCCGACATCACCCCGCTGGCGAAGTTGACGAATTTGACGGAGCTTGATTTACGCTGCATCGCAGCTTCCGACATCACTCCGCTGGCAAATTTGGCGAATTTGACGGGGCTTTCTTTAATCGGCACCTCAGTTTCCGACATCACCCCGCTGAGAAAGTTGACGAATTTGACGGAACTTGATTTAAGCGGCACCCAAGTTGCGAAAAAAGCAATTTCTGAATTGAGACAACGGCTTCCCAACATCACAATTCGCACATAAAAACAAGCGGCAAAAAATGTTTATGCATTGATGGACAGCTTGGATATACGTTCCCTTGGGTTGTGAGCGGCAATCCGCCGGAGTTGAAAATGGACGGATGTGAATTATCAACACGACAAGCCGGGTTGCGGCGAGCCACACAGGGATTTTGGTTGGAAATCATTTCCGGGCGGTAAAAGACATGCTGGGGTATCGCGGTCATCGTCATTATGGAGTGCGGCGATTTATCGCCGCTTTTCCGTTAGCTTTTTATTCCCGGTAACCATGTCAATGACACCGGTTTTGGCGCGTGTTGTGTCGTCCACGCGAGATGAACGCATGTACAGATGTTTCGGCTCAGCGAAAAGCGGCGATGAATCGCCGCACTCCATACTTGCGATGCAACGGTGAGTGGGTAAATTTTTTACGTAATTTATATCCCAACGAGTCTCATACACATGCTGGGGTATCGCGGTTTCGTCCTCCATTGATACATGTGAAGTTTTGTTGTGGAGTTTCGCCTTGATTTTGTTTTTGGCGGGTGATTCCGCCCCGTTGGGGCTTGTGTGAGGTGTGCTACGGTGACGTAGGGCTGCGGGGCAAGGCCCCTTGCCCTACGCTAATGATGAAAGGCTGTCGGCCTTTAATGTAAGACAGACGACGCGGTTGCATACCCATTAGACTTGTTCCCAAACCAACCTCCAAATGGAGGGCGAGCGTCCTCGCTAGCCGCAACAGGGTGGTTTCAGCAAAAAAAT
>JAVBOU010000053.1:0-5084 GCA_031550185.1 Kiritimatiellia bacterium
CACCGGCCTTATAAAACCGCGTCTAATCCCCCCAATTACAAACCCTTCTCGGGGGGTGCCACACCCTCGGCCACGCCACGAGACGCTTTTTTCCTTTTCGCGCGAAGCGCAAAAAGGTGGGGCGCGACCGCCGGGCTTACGACAAGCCTGAATCATAAACGCAAGTGATAAACAGCAAACGTCTGTCCGGTATCCGGCGCGCCCGGCGGTCGTGCCCCACCCTCTGAACATGTGCAAATTTTGCTCAGAAACGCTATTAGAGAAAGGGCTTGAGCGTCGCTTCGAGTGAGGCGCGGAGGGAAGCGAGAAGCGCGGGCGTTTTGGCCTCCAGAATAAGGCGCAAGTAAGGTTCGGTGTTGGACTTCCGGACATTGACCCACCAGTCGGCAAAGTCAAGACGGATGCCATCGAAATCGGCGACAGATGTCGGCGTGCCGCCGAGTTGAAGCGCGCAGGCGTGAACCGCGGCGAGCGCATCGTCCTGACGGGTGATCCGGTAATTCAACTCGCCCGTCGTCGCATAACACCGAATGGGCGCGAGCAACTGGCTGAACGTCAGCCCTTGCGATTTGGCGCGGGCGATTTCACCCAGAATAATAAGCGCCGCGAGCTCACCCGAATCACAACAATGGAAGTCGCGGAAATAATAGTGGCCCGCCAATTCACCGCCGCAAATGGCGTTGATTTCGCGGAGTTTTATTTTTGCAAATGCGTGCCCAACTTTCCACATCACCGGCTTGGCGCCATCGGCGCGAAGCGTTTCAATCGCGCCGCGCGACGTTCGAATGTCATGAAGCACCGTGGCGCCGGGATTGTCGCGGAGGAAGTGCCGGGCGAGAATGGGGATCAAATAATCCGGTTGAACAAACCCGCCCGTCTCATCCACAAACATCACACGATCACCATCACCGTCAAAAATCACGCCAAAATCAAGCTTCTCGCGCGTGACCGCGTGCATGAGCTGCTCGCAGTTTTCGACCTCAAGGGGATTCGGCGCGTGATGCGGAAAACGTCCGTCCGGCGTGTCGTTGAGATACAGCGGCGCGGGCCCGAAGAGCCGCCGGGCGATGAGCGCGGCAACGCCATCGGAGCAATCAACGGCAAAACGGAGACCGGTGAGGTTCTGGTGCCAGGATTCGAGAAAGTAAAGAAAATCGTCGAGGAGCTTGACGTTGGTGATGTGGCCGGGTTGCAACGCAACCGGTGGCAGAGCTCCGGCATTGACACGCGCTTCGAGTTCCGCGAGACCCGTGTCGCGTCCGACCGGCAACGCACCCGCGCGCGAAATCTTCATGCCGTTGTGGTCGGGCGGATTGTGCGAGGCCGTGATTTGCACCGAAGCGTCGTAACCGCGTTCGGCAGTGAAATAATAAACCATGGGCGTAGTGGCCAAACCCATGATGTCGACATTCGCCCCGGATTCCGTAAGTCCGCGTGCCAGCGCGTCGCGCACCTCAGGCGACGACACGCGCGCGTCATGCCCGATGAGAAAACGCTTTGCATTTAACAAAGCCGGCAAGTGCCGTCCGACGCGATAAACCGTGTCGGCAGTAAAATCGCGTCCGTAGACGCCGCGAATGTCGTAGGCTTTGAAGGCGCTCATGGGAATTTAGGGAGTTAGAGATTTGAGAAACACCACCTATTCCTCCGCAAAATAATCGGAGTCCATCTTTTTGATTTCATAGGTGGCGACGGACGAAACGCCAACGTTGTAATCAATCATATGTGTGGCAAGCGTGAGTCCGTCAATGAGCACAATTTTATAGTCAATCCCCTCAACCGCTTTCTTGGCGTCTTTTGTGAAATCCGAGGTCGTGATGACGATTCCTTTTTTTGCGCGTTTGCCGCTGAGTGCCCCGATGAAGTTTCTGATTTCACCGCTTCCTATTGCGTTTTTCCACCGTTTTGCCTGAATATAAATAACGTCCAATCCGAGTTTGTCCTCGTTAATGATGGCGTCAATTCCCTCGTCACCGGATTTTCCAACATGTTCTCCGGCATCTTGGCGTGAACCGCCATACCCCATTTTCACAATTACATCCAGCACAAGGCGCTCAAAAAATGTTGGCGAGCAATTCGCGATTTGCTGCAAAATTTCCGCGGCAAGACCATTGCGTAATTTTTCGTGTGCGGACTCCATCGTCGCCTGTGGAGTGACGGTTTCATCCCGTGGTTCGTTATGATTTTTATCAAGAGGCGTTTGCTTTTTGCGCGGGGTTCGAAATTCCAGATGACCAGGGAATTGGTCCAAAAATTTCAAGTTGATTGCGGACGGTTTTTGGCGGACAACGTCACTTCCGCGTGGTGTAATTTTGTAAACACCCATTTTTTGACGTTCCAGCAGTCCGGCCGCGGTAAAATGTGATTTTGCCCATGCCACACGATTCTTAAAAACGGAGTCACTTCCGCTGGGCAGAAGTTGGGCGCGTTCTTCTTCGGTCAGTTTAAAATGCAGGGCCAATGCGTCTGTGACTGCACTGTTAATGTGTTCTTTTCCGTCTGCATAGACGCGCAGGAGTGGTAACATTAATGTTTGAAAATCAGGAATAGGCATGTGTTATCTCTCGTTTAATTTTGCGCGATGGTGTGTTGCACGAAGTCGCGGACAGTTGCGGTGTCGGGCGGGAGGATGTCCATGCGGGTGGGAAGGTGGGTGAGGGCGTCGAGGATGGGGTGGTGGGCGAGGTCGGCGCGGCCGGTGGCGCGGGTGACGGCGTCGCTGAATTTGGCGGGGTGGGCGGTGGCGAGGCAGATCATGGGGGCGTCGTGGCAGAGGTGCTGCTCTGCCACGAAGACGCCGACGGCGGTGTGGGGATCAAGCAGGTAATTGTGATCCTGCCAATAGGAGTGGATTGTGGCGAGGGGGGCGGCGGGGTCGCCGCGGCCGGCGGTCATGGGATCGGCTGAGGGGGGAAGGGCGGAGAGGTCGAGGCGGGAGGTGGATTTGAATTGTTGCATCCAGTCGCGGAGGAGGGCGGGGTTTTGTCCGGCGCGATCGTAGAGGTAGCGTTCGAAGTTGCTGGAGATTTGGATGTCCATGGAGGGACTGAGGGTGGGCTGGACGCCGGAAGTGGCGTAGAGGCCGGTTTGGAAGAAGCGGTAAAGGATGTCGTTTTCGTTGGAGGCGACGATGAGGCGGTCGACGGGGAGGCCCATGCGCCAGGCGAGATAGCCGGCGAAGATGTCGCCGAAGTTGCCGGTGGGGACGCTGAAGCGGACGGCGGGTTTGCGGGTGGCGTCCATGACGCGGAAGGCGGCGTAGAAGTAGTAGACGATTTGGGCGAGGATGCGGGCGAAGTTGATGGAGTTGACGGCACCGAGGTGGTTGGCATCGCGGAAGGGAAGATCGTTGAAGAGGTCTTTGACGATGTTTTGGCAGTCGTCGAAGGTGCCCTGGATGGCGATGTTGTGGACGTTGGGGTCGAGGACGGTGGTCATCTGGAGGGCTTGCGCGGGGGAAGTGCGCAGGTGGGGATGCATGACGAAGATCCGGATGCCGCGGCGGTTGCGGACGCCGTGGATGGCGGCGCTGCCGGTGTCGCCGGAGGTGGCGGCGACGATGTTGAGCTGGGCGTTGTTTTGGCCGAGGATGTGTTCGAAGAGGTTGCCGAGAAATTGGAGGGCGACGTCTTTGAAGGCGAGGGTGGGGCCGTGGAAGAGTTCGAGAATGTGAACAGGGCCGACGTTGAGGACGGGGGTGATTTCGGGATGGCGAAAGGTGGAATAGGAGTGGTTGATGATGTCGTGGAGGGCGGGCTCGGGGATGTCGTCAGCGAAGAGGCGGATGATTTCGAAGGCGAGGTCGGTGTAGGCGAGGTGGCGCCAGGCGGGGAATTTGGCGCGGATGTCGGGGATGGATTCGGGGAGGAAGAGCCCGCCGTCGCGGGCGAGTCCGGCGAGAACGGTTTGGGAGAAGTTGAGGGGCTGTTGGTCGCCGCGGGTGGAGATGTATTTCATTCGAGGTGAAAGCGGAAGTTGGGCGGGGTGTTAGTTGTGGAAATTGGCGAAGGTTTGGTTGAAGTCGTCGCGGAGATTTTGGAGAAGGGTGTTGAGTCCGCTGATGATGGCTTCGGGCGTGGCGTCGGGGATGGAGGTGGAAAGGTTGTATGTTTTTTGGAAGGCGATGTTGCGGGTTTTCGCGTCGATGAGGCGGAGGGAGATGTTGAGGATGGCGGCGGGTTTTTCGGGGGAGGAAAGGTCGCCGCCGATTTCGTCGATGATGGCATCGAGGAGGTGAGTGGCGTTCGCGCTGGTGGCGCCGGCGTCGAGAACAGCGAAAGGTTCGCCAAGAGTTTGTAAATCTTTTTTGGCGTCGCGCTGGGGCGCCGCAGTAGTCGTGTCGATGGTGTCCGCGCAGAGTTCGGCGTTGAGGGCGTGGCGGAATTGCGCGGCGATGAGGGAGGCGGGTGGCGCGACAAATTCGTGGTTGTGGTAGAACCGGCGGCGATGGTCGGGAAGGCGGGCGGAGAGCGTGGTGCCGGCGACTTCGGGTTCGGCGCGGAAGGGCAGGACACGGATGTAGAAGGGCGCAATCTCAGATTCGCGGTCAGTCGTTGTGAGCAGTGGCTGCGCATCGAGCGTGTAATATTTTTTTGCTGGTTGTTCTTTGGAGAGTGAGACGCAACCGGAGAGGAGGACGGGGATGAGCATCCAATATCCAACGCGGAGTTTCCAACCGGAAAAGTGGAGGGTGTTTTGTGTGAGCATGGGGTGATTCCTTGTTGCAAAAAATTGTACCAGAAAATGTGAGTTGCAGAAAGGAGGGTGGTTCTTTCGTAATCCGGAAAATTCAAACGGGAACCTCGAATCATGGCATGCAGGAGAAAAATGAATTGTTAGTCAATCGCAGATGCGGCAGATTAAACAGATTATATTCCAATGAGTTTAGTGGTGCGGGAAAATGGGCGCTTCTTGTGGCGTGGCAGGAGCGCTGCCACGCCACAAGCGGTGAAGTGAGACGGGGAAGGGCCTTTTGTCGACCCCTCCGGGGTTGATAAATGGTGGGGCGCGACCGCCGGGCGCGCCGGGGTTAGGACAAGCCTGGAACCGCAACGCAAGCGAGAAAAATAAACGCGCATCCAATG
>JAVBOU010000090.1:0-6562 GCA_031550185.1 Kiritimatiellia bacterium
GGGCGGCGGCGGGATTGGGGTGGATGCGGGCGGGTGTTGGGCGGGCGTGGCGGTGATGGTGGGGATGGAGTGGGCGATGCGTTCGCGTGCGCACGGGTTGTGCGTGGGGACGTGGCCGGCATGGGTGAGGTGGCCGGTGTATTTTGTTCTGGGCTGGTGCTGTCTGCAAATGTTCAGGCAGGATACGACGTTTATCTATTTTCAATTTTGAACCATGAAGCGGTTTCTTCTATACGTGATGTTGTTTGTCGCGGGTATTGCGGCGTACATGGTGTTTGCGCTGTGCTTTTTGCAGGACATGCGTGGCAGGGGGTTGATCCTTGCCACGTCGGCGATGCGGCATGAGTTGCTGGCGCGGACGGCGTCACCGAAGATTGTGCTGGTCGGCGGATCGGGCGTGAGCTCGGGCATTGATTCGACGGTGATTTCGAACGCGTTTCAGCGGCCGGTGGTCAACATGAGCGTGAACGCGGGGATGGGGATTCCGTTCATGCTGAACGAGGTGCGGGAGGCGTTGCGCGAGGGCGATGTCGTGGTGCTGATTCCGGAGTACAAGCTGATGCTGTTGCATGATTCGTTTCGCGGCGGCAACGCGCTGGTGCGGGTTGTGCTGGAGTTTGATCCGGCGTCGCGGCGATACATGACGCCGCGCATGTGGTGGGATATTTTTCCGGCGATTGTGTCGCATGCGTACGATCTGGGCACGCATCCGGGGCGGATTTTTCCGCCGCGAAAAAAGACGCTGGAACGCGCGGCGGAGCGTTTGCGCAACAATCCGTATTCGACGAATTTCATCAACGCCGCGGGTGACGCGTACGGGCATTGGGACTTGCCGCAGAAGACCATCAAGCCGGACGTTTATGACTGGCCGGACGCGGCGCTGACGCCGGCGGCGGGTCGCGCGCTCGCGGGATTCAAGCGCGAGATGGAGGCGCGTGGTGTCATGGTGGTGTTTCTGCCACCGGCGTTTGAGGAGCGCAGCTACCGCGCGTCGGTTCCAGCGATCACGTCGCTGACGAATGGACTGGCCGCGTGTGGCATGGCGTACGACGCGCCACCGGAGCGGTATGTGTTGCCGGACGCGTGGTTTTATGATTCGCCGTATCATCCGTTGCGCGCGGGCGTGGAGTACCGGACGCGGCGGATGGTGGAGGATATTGCGGCGCGGATGGCCGAGGAATAGGCGGCGCTATTTGCAATATGGACAGGCGTTGGGGCCTTCGCGCATCATGGAAGGACAGGGCGCCTGGCATTTGACATCGAGGTAGTTGCGCGCGACCTGACTGTCGCAACCGCGAATGGTGGCGTTGCGGAAAGTGCTGTAAGCAGAGGCGTTGGGTGTTTGCGTAAGCGTCGCCTCGAAGAGGAAGGTGTTGCCGATGCGGTAGACGTAGACCTGGTTGAGGTTCAGGTTGTCGTAACGGAGGTTGCGGGTGTTGAAGAGCGGCTCGAGGTTGAGGAGTTCCTGACGAATGCGGATGTCGTTTTCGAGGGTGAGAATCACGCGCTTGCCGGAGTCGCGCTCCATGTTAAGGAGTCGCGCGTAGAAGCGGACGGGCTTGCCGGCGAGCTCCTGAATGTTGTCGACGAGTTCGGCGGAGGTGAGCAGTTTGTTCGCGTCAATCACCGGTTTCGCGACCGGCGGCGCCACGGCTATCGGCGGCAATTCACTTGGCGGCGGAAAAGGATCGGGTTTCGGTTTCGCAATTTTTGGTTGCAAGGCGGCGATGTGTTCGATTTCCTTTTGAACCGCGACCGCATCGTCGATCTTGTCCTCCATCACCAGCCTGCGCTTCAGCTTGTCGAGACTCTCGGTGTATTTGGTGTTCAACAGTTGAAACTCGTCGCGTTGCTTGTCGGCGATGGCCTCGCGTGCGGTCGTGTGGTCGGCGAGCAACTGGCGCAACTCCGGCGTCTCCGGCGCGTCGGACGGCTCGTAGGGCGTCTTCGCCGCGAGGGATTCGTCAAGCTGTTTACGCGCGGCGCGGACGGCGAGCACGCCATCAAGGTCGCCTTTTTGGATGTAGCGCTCCTCAAGCGTCTCAAGGCGCGGCAGAAGCGAGGCGTCGAGAACGTTTTGCTGTTCGTCGTACTTCGTCGTCAGCGCGGTCTTGTACTGCTCGTACGTCTCTTGCAATGCCGTCAGCGGCGGTTTTGTCTGCGCTTGGAGAAGAACAGCGGCGCACATGAATATGACACAATATTTCATGATTTCAACCGATTCAAGAGTAGCACATTGCGCAGCGGCGTGTCAAAATCCAAACGATCGCGCTCCCGCAAAAACTCACCCAACGCGCGCATTCAGTCCGCAAACCAAGCCGTGCCACAAAACTTCCATTTGCCATCATGCCAAATCGCGGGATAACCACGCCAATTGCCATACGAAATTGAGGTTTTATTTGGGATGCGCATGAATAAATTAGAAGTTGCCGGACCTGGCCCTCTTTCTATGTATCCAAATGCGAGGATGGGCGGAGGCGAATAGAGGAAGCGATCGTATTCGCCAATTTCAAACAAGCGCGTGGTCGTGTTCCCAGCGTAGCGAACCGGATCCCAGCGCCACGACATCTCCGCCTTCCACGGCCGCCTCACGTCGACGTCATCGGGCGCGGGCGCGAGCAAAATCGACGTGTCGGCCTTACGCGGCAACCGGCAACACCAGCGACTCCCCGCCCGTGGCAGTGCCCATACATTTCCACGCCAAACAATTATCATAATATTCGAACATTTTTTCATGGCATTATGGCAACACATTTACATTTTTACAAGTTCAGTGAAAAATAGATTTTGTTGAAATTCACAAATCAAATGGGTCAACCCGGAGAGGCGCGTCACGTGCCAAACACCTCGGCCTCAAAAACATCAAAATGCGCGCCGGGATTTTTCCACGCGTCGGGCGATAATCCGGCCTTGAGCGCCAGATGCGTCAGCATGGTTTCAAGCGACCAGTTTTGCTCGGTGGCGACTTGCGGCAGGAAGACGGCGTGGTGCGGGTGAAAGGTGAGGAAGACGCCGTGTTTGCCGACCTCAATGTCGCGCCACGAGTTTACCGGACGCGGCGGCGTGAGCGCGGAAATCTCAAGCAGGATGCGCGGAAGCTCGTCCGGCGTGACCGGCGGAAAGCGCGGGTCCTCCAGCGCGGCGCTTTGCACGCGGTCGCGCACAACCTGCCACAACGGGCGCTGCGGAAGGATCTCGCCAATGCAACCGCGCAACGAATGGTCGCGCGCGCGAAGCGTCACGAACGCGCCGCGGTTTTGCCGCATGAGCGGCGTGAGTTCGAAGCCGGGTTTTTCAGGAACGGGCAGGTTGCGGACCGCGGCCTCAAGGCACGTCCACACCCACTCAAGAAGAAGCTGCTTTTCCTTGCCGGAAAGCAGCTCCTCCGGTGCCGCGTGTATCACCGCGCTCAGGTAGGAGACAGAGTTGTTGTCGTCGTCCAACTGGCGTCCGGAAGAATCATAAGCAATCTTTTCGAGGCGCGCCGAAGGCGGGAGGAGACGCAGCAAAACGTTGAGCGGATGACGGCCGCAGACGGTTGCCCCGGTTTGCAAAAAAACGTCTTCCAGCTTGTCGGCATCGCGCGACGCGACGCAGGCGAAGATTGCGTCGTCGAGCTGTTGAACTTGTGCAAGCATGTCGCCGCGAAAAGGCGTGTAATGAAAGCGCGGCCCGTAATGCGTGAAATCCGTGCTGACCACCACCAGCGTCTCCGGCGAAAGAAGCGGACGCAGCGCGCCGGCGATTTGCGCTGCGCGGCCCTCGCCGACGAGCACGGGAAGAACGCGCAGACGCTCGCCAAAAATGAGTTGCAAAAACGGAAGCTGGATTTGATGGCTGTGCTCCTCGCGGTGGAACGGCGTGCGGACGTGAAGCGGCGACTTGCGTAGCAACTCGCAACCTTCGGCGTCGAGCCGCGCGAGGCCAAGCGGTGTTTCGATGCCGCTCTCATCAGGCACGGAGAAGTGGTTCGCGAGGCGTGTGTGGTGCGACGGCGCGAGGATCACGACGCGCGCGTAACGCTCCGGCCTGACGCGCGCATACGCGGCGCCCGCGACGCGTCCGGAATACGCGTATCCCGCGTGCGGCACGATGATCCCGAAAAGATCGTCGCACCCGGGAGCATCCGGCAACATGGCGCGGAGTTCATTGCGTAGCGTGGCGGCGTCGGCCGCGTACCACCGTCCGGCAAGCGGCGAGAAAAATGTCTTGGACATGGCGAGTCTCCTATTTCCAGATTCCGTAAAGCGGCGTTTTGCACGACGGACAACATCCGTTGTTGAGCCGGTTTTCAACGAGCTTCCAACCGTTGCGGATCAGCAGCGGCGCTCGACATTCCGCGCAGCGCGTGGCGGCGTTTTCATCGTCCACGACGTTGCCGGTGTAAACGTGGCGCAGGCCGTTTCCGCTTGCGATGCGCACGGCGCGGCTGAGCGTTTCCGGCGGCGTGCACGGAAGATGCGCCAAGCGCCACGCGGGAAAAAACCGCGAGAGATGCAGCGGAATTTCCGCTCCCAGGTTTTTCACGATCCATCGCGAAAGCAGGTCGAACTGACGGTCGCTGTCATTCAGCGTCGGGATGACGAGATGCGTGATTTCCAGATGCACGCCCGCGTCGCGCATGGCGCGCAGCGCGCGCAAGACCGGCGGCAGCGTGGCGCCGCAAACCGCGCGGTAAAAGTCATTCGAAAAGGCCTTGAGGTCCACGTTCGCCGCGTCAATCAGCGGCAGCAGTTTTGTCAACGGCGCAGCATTGACGTACGCCGCGGTGACCATCGCGTTGCGCAACCCCGCGTCGCGCGCCGCGCTCGCGCAGTCGCGCACATATTCATGCGCGACCAGCGGCTCGGTGTACGTGTAGGCGATCCATCCCGCCGCGCCGCCCCGCGCGAGTTCCGGCACGTCCCGCGGCGCGAGACGGCGGCAACGGTCCGTCGCGCCGCTTTGTGAAATTGACGCGTTCTGGCACGCCGCGCAACGCAGGTTGCATCCCGGCATGCCGATGGACAAAATATCGCAACCCGGCGTCACATGGTAAAACGGTTTTTTCTCCACAGGATCAAGATGCACCGCGCACGGCAACCCGTAAACCGTCGACTCGACTTTCCCGCTCACATTCCGCCGCACGCGGCAACGCCCCGTTTCACCCGGCGCCAAACGGCAGAGGTGCGGGCAAAGTCCGCAAGCAATGTGGGAGCCGCTCATGATCATGGTGTTCGCGCTAAACCGCTGACGACATCAGCGCAGCATCTGCAGGAGCAACGGAAAGAAAACACGGTTGTCGGCGCTGAGGTACGTCATCCCGCCTCCCATGCGCGCGAAGGTTCGGCCATCACGCAGGGATTCGCCGGCGGAATCCATCGACGGTGCGAGGTCGACGACGTAGATCGAAAAATTTTCGATGTCGCGCCCCTGCTCGCGCGCGCGGTTGCGGGCCATGGAAAGCGCCCGCTCAAAAATCATCGGCGACATCACGGGCGACCCGGCCGATATGTAAACACCGCCATCGCCCAGCAACGACACGCCGCTGACAAAGCGCAAAAAATCGAGCTCCGCCGCGCGCCCGATCGCCGCGCCGCAACTCATCGGATGCGCGTAAAGGGTGTCGTGCCCGAATATCGGGTGACCGGTGAACGAGAGGTTGTGGCGGTACGCGCACGCCTGCACGCTGAGCGCCCTGGCCGCGTGCGGCACGCTCGTCTCGCCCTCCTGCAAAAGGCCGTGGTCGAACTTGTCGAGAACATCCGCCGCGGCCGCCGCGCGCATCAGCGAGTCAAAATGCGCGATGGCGCGCGCGCCGCCGGTGACCGCGCCGCGCAGCTCCTCGCGCGTGGGCACGACGTGGCGCTCCTCAACGATCAGGCGCCCCACGCTTTCGCCGTAGCCGAGCCCCGCGTAGGCGCCGAGCAGCAACGCGAGGTTCAAGTGGCGCCCCGTCTCCTCCCACGCCCCGAAATCGCCGTCCGCCACATTCGCGCGTACCGCCTCGCCCGTCGCGCCCTGGAAGGCGAGCTCCCAGTCATGAATGATGCCCGCGCCGCTTGTCGCCAGGTGCGTCAGCCATCCGCTCTCGATGAGGCGGTTGAGCACAGGGCCGAGTCCGTTCTTGATCGTATGCGCGCCGAACGTCGTCATCACCGGGCGGCCCGTCGTGCGCGCGTTGCGAACCGCCGCCGCCAACCGGGGCATGACCGCTTCCATCTCCCGCGAGGTTGGCGCAACCGGCGCGTCGGGATCGACCATGTCGCGCGGCGCCTGAACGTCATTTTTTCGTTCGGAAAGCGGCCGGAAGCTGAGGGCGTCGCGGGCGAAAAAAGGTGAGTATCGCATGTACAAAAAGTATAAGCCCCTATGGCGTAGATTACTACAGGAAAACGCGCGCCGCTGAAAAAAGATGAAAAGCCTCCTGTGGCGTGGCAGAACCTCTGCCACGCCACAACGGCGTATTGACAACCTCGGAGAGGTTGAACATCAAAGCCCAGGGTTGCGGCTACCCTGGGAACGCGATAACAAAAAATTCGAGAGTTTTCACTTATAGATAGTTAACGCTTGTTTTTGCCAA
>JAVBOU010000092.1:0-2664 GCA_031550185.1 Kiritimatiellia bacterium
GCGCTTGGTCAAGCTGCGAGGCATACGTCCGAATGTATTCTACGTGCACCTGAAAGAAACGGAGTGGAGATTTAATCATAGACACGAAAATCTCTATCGGGTATTGTTAAAGGAGTTCAGAAAAAATCCACTCTAAACTAGACAGTGTAGTCATGAGATTTACCTTTCCCTGTTTTCATGATTTTGGCATACTTTCATGGATGAACGACACCTCCCCCGCACACCGACGCCATACTGGGGCGCAAACGGTGTGGCAAAAAAACGCGTGGCATGGCAGGAGTCCTGCCACGCCACGAGAGGTTTTTTTTGTCTTCGTTTTTTAGTCAGCCGTGAAGTGGGTGAACTGGGGAAGGTAGGGCTGATTTTTCTTGAGCATGGCGTTGACCATGTTTTTGATTTCGGCCAACGACAGACACGCGGCGGTGAGGGGATCGGAGGCGATGGCCTGGTAGACGAGGCGGGTGTCGCCGGTGAGAGCGGCGTCAACGGCCATGGTTTCGATCAGCGCATTGGCGCAGGTGAGAGGCGCGACCTGTGCGGGAAGCGCGCCGACGTGAATGGGCTGCATGTTGAGGCGCGAGGCGAGGACGGGAATTTCGACGCAGCAATCGGCGGGCAGGTTGGTGACCATGCTGCCGTGGTTGAGGACGTTGCCGTTGAAGCGGAAGAGGTCGCCGCCGAGCCAGGCGTTCATGATGTAGGAGGCGTACTCTTCGCCGCGGGCGAGGCGCTGCTTAAGCTTCTCGGGGTCATCCCACTCGGGGCTGTTGAGCCATTCGTTGTAACGGATTTTCCAGTCCTTGGCGCCGCCCTTGTAGCCGTTGAGGATGTAAGCGTAGTGGCCGGGATTCCAGTTGGTGCCGGTGGTGCAATATTTCTCGATGAGGTCGGGGCGTTTGCGGAACCACCAGTTGTATTCGGAGTTGTGACCGGAGGATTCGGTGACGTAATAGTCGAAGGCGATGAAGAGCTCGTTGCGGACTTGCTCGGCGTTGTAGATTTTTTTGTCCTTGCGCACCTTGTCGCGAAGGATGGGATAGAGGTCTTTGCCCTTGTGCTTGAAGTCGAGGTACCAGGCGAGGTGGTTGATGCCGGCGCAGGTGTAGTCGATTTCGCTGGCAGGGACGCCGGCCCATCCGGCGAGCATGTGGGCAGTGCCCTGGACGCTGTGGCAGAGGCCGGTGACGTTGACGCGGGTGGTCTTTTGCATGGCCTGGCAGAGCATGGCCATGGGGTTGGTGTAGTTGAGCATGAGGGCGCCGGGCGCGAGGCGCTCGACGTCGGTGCAGATGGCGAGCATCTCGGGGATGGTGCGCAGGGCGCGGAAGATGCCGGAGGGGCCGCGGGTGTCGCCGACGTTGGTGTCGACGCCGAATTTTTTAGGGATGAGGATGTCGTGCTGCCAGACGCTGACGTCGCCGCAAAGGATCGTGGTGCAGACGGCGTCGGCGCCTTCGAGCGCCTTGAGGCGGTCGGTGGTGGCAGTGACCTTGGCGGGATACTTGCCCTTGCTGATGATTTTCTGGCAGGCGAGGCGGGCCATTTCGAGGCGTTCGGGATTGATGTCCACGAGCGCGAATTCCGCGTCGGCCATGGTCGCGAAGGTCAGGCAGTCCTTGACGAGCGCGCGTGTGAATCCGAAGCTTCCTGCTCCGATGAAGACGATTTTAGCCATTGTGCTGTTCCTCAGTTGCGGGTTGTCCACATCCGCAGCGTCGCTTGTGCAACCCACACATTCGACGCTGAAAATCCGTTGCCCTCGACGCTGACGCGCTGGGCGTAGTGGCCGTCGCGGAGGCCACTCAAAAAGTCTTGCAAGCCGCGGCACGCCGTCACGCCGGGCGGCAGACGGCCCTCGCGCGTCGCGACGTGCACATGCGCGATGATGTCGAGATTTTGCGCGACGTTCTCCAGCGGCTCGTTCTCGATCAACACATGATAAGAGTCGGCGAGCAGGCGGATGCTCGCGGCGTTCACCGCACGCACAATCTCCGCGCCCTCGGCCACGGAGTTGATGATGTTCGTTTCCTTCGTGTTGAGCGGCTCGACCACAATCGTCACCTCCGCCGCGGACGCGTACGGCGCGAGCATTTTCAAAAAGTCGACAATCTGCCCGCGCGCCTTGTCCATCGGGAAACCATCCGGCACGCGGCGCGCGCCGCCGGAACCGAAAACAATGCGCCGGATCTTCGCGCGTTTGGCGCGGGCGCACATCGTCTTCACATACGCCTCGAGCTTCGCCATATCCGCGTCCGGGCCGGTGATTTTGAGTTCGCCCGGCACCATCATGTTGAGCGCCTCGCACGGCAGCGCCGCAGCCTGCGCCAGCGCGAGCGCCTGTTCAAACGCCGCGTCCCCCGCCAGCGGCATGAGCAACCCCGGCACGCTCCACTCGAAATAATCAAACCCCGAAGCCTTCAGCAACGCCGCATGCTCGGGTCCGCAACAATATCCCAAACGCATCATACAGAGAAACTCCTCACGGAAAACGCGAAAGCATACACCAAAAGCCTGCCCGCGGCAATCTTTTGCGGATGCGTTGCGGCGACAGCATTGGATGTGTGTTGATGTCGTGAACGGAGTCCAATACGCAAACATGGAGGGGGGGGCGGGGGCGCGCGCCGAGCAAGCGGGGGGGGGCCAGACATAGGGGGGCCACCCGAC
>JAVBOU010000185.1:0-5716 GCA_031550185.1 Kiritimatiellia bacterium
CACCGCGATCATTCGCAATGTCGACACGCATTCCGCGGATTACGACGCGCTCGTGGCAAAGCCCAGGCCCGGCCACGCCGATCTCACCGGCGCGATTCGTTACCACAACGCCAACGACCCGCGCGGCGGCGGACATTTTTCCGGACGCCTCACCGCGCCGCTGACTTTTGCGGGCGCGGTCTGTCTGCAAATTCTCGAACGCCGTGGCATTGCGGTTCGCGCGCGCATCGTTGAAATCGGCGGCCATACGTCCGACACAGACGCCGCGATCATCGCCGCGCATAACGACGGCGATTCGGTCGGTGGCATTGTCGAGTGTTCTGCCACCGGCCTTCCCGCGGGTTATGGCGATCCGATTTTTGACAATGTTGAAAGCCGTGTGGCGTCCATGCTCTTCGCCATTCCGGCGGTGAAGGGCGTCGAGTTTGGCGCGGGCTTTGCGCTTGCGCGTTTGCGCGGTTCGCAGGCGAATGACGCGCCGGTTTATATCGACAGCGAAATCCGCCGCAGCACCAACCACGCCGGCGGAATCGAAGGTGGCATCACCAACGCCATGCCACTGGTGGTTCGTTGCGCCTTCAAGCCCACGCCCTCCATCGCGCGGTCACAATCCACGGTCAACCTCAACACGCAACAGAACGACACGCTCGAAATCAAGGGCCGGCACGACGCCTGCATTGTGCCGCGCGCCGTGCCGGTTGTCGAAAGCGCGGTGGCCATCGCGCTCCTGGACATGGTGAGCCGCACATGAACGCACTCGATCAACTCCGCGCTGACATCACGCGCATTGACACCGAACTCTTGCGCCTGCTCGACCAGCGCCTCCAACTCGTCGCGCGCGTCGCGCAGGCCAAGGCCGCCACTGGCGCGTCAGTCTTTGATGCGACGCGCGAAGAGGCGGTGCTGGCACATGCGCGCGCGCATTCCGCGGATCCCGCCGAAGCCGCCGCGCTCATGACAACGCTCATGCGATTGTCACGCGAACGCCAGTATGATGGCGGTGATAATTCTTTTCCTGAAACGCCGAAAAGCTCGCTCGACCACATTCGCACCGTCGCGTTCGGCGGCGCCGCGGGTTCCTTTTCCGAAGCCGCCGCGCGCGCGCTTTTTCCGGATGCGCAACTTCTCCCCGCGCGCACTTTTAGCGATGCGTGCGAGAGCGAATGCGACGTTGCCGTGCTGCCGGTTGCCAACACGTCGGGCGGCACGGTGGACACGGTTTTTCGTTTGCTTCAGGGTGGGCTTCACATCGTGCGCTCGGTCGAGCTTGGCGTGCGTCATTGCCTGGCCACAATTCCCGGCGCAACGCCTGGCTCCATCACCACCGTGCTCAGCCATCCGCAGGCGCTGGCGCAATGCTCGCTGAAAATTCGCGAGCACCAGTGGCACACCGAACCGGTCGACAACACCGCCTTTGCCGCGCGCGATGTGGCGCAACGCGCGGACATGCGCTTCGCCGCGATTTGCTCCGCCGAAGCCGCCGCGGTCGCTGGTCTTGAAATTCTCGCCGACAATCTTTGCGACACCGCCTGCAATCGGACGCGCTTCATCGCCGTCACGCGTGAAGCCATTATCACGCCGGACGCCACGCGCTTGACGCTGCTGCTACATCTCCCGCACACCGCGGGCGCGCTGGCCGCCACGCTGTCGGTGATCGCCGACCGCGGCCTCAATCTCGCCGCCATCAGCTCGCATCCGCTGCCTGAAAAACCCTGGGAATACGCCTTCTTTCTCGACATTGAAGCGCCGGCTTTTTCGCCTTCCGCATTGGCCGTGATCCGCCAGTTTGCGAATGAGCTTCCGTTTTTGCGGGTTGTGGGATGGTATGGTTAAGTTCTTCGCCCAACGGGCGATCACGCGAGATTGAAGCGCCGAAATTAATCTGCCCCGTTGGGGCGCAAGATCAATCGTGGCGTGGCAGAGCATGACCTCTGCCACGGCGCAGTTTTTTCTTCACAGCGCCGCGGGTTCGCGATACACTGTAAGGCTTTTTACGGACGGGGTTGAGATTGAAAATCTTAAAGCTTTCAAAACAGCAAATTGAATCATGGGGCGGGGCCGTCGTTTATCACGAGGCGGAGAAAATCCTTGAACGCGGCGCCGTGTTGCGCGCCGAGTGGAACGAGCCGTTCATCGAGGGCGCGATCGCGCGTCCGGCGGGCGAGTTGCGCACGCGTTGCAAGGTGCTGCCCAGCGGCATGATTGAGAGTTTCTGCCCGTGTTTCATGAACAAGGAGCAGGGGCTTGTGTGCGCGCATGTCACGGCGCTGGCCATCGCGCTGCTCAAGCGTCAGACCGATCCGCTGCGCGAACAGAAGTATCAGGAGGAGCAACGCCTCGCGCGCATGGCCGCGGAAGTCTCCGACGATCATTTTGTGCGCCGCAGTGCGAATGGGCGAACGCTGAAACTTCTCGTCGAACTGCCACCCACGTGGCCCGGTGATTTTTGGAACACCCGGCTTGCGTTGCGCTGCCGGCTCTCCGACGGCCACGCCGCGTTCTCCGCCAAATCTTTCCGCGAATCTGTCACGCTGTCATCCAACGATGACGCGATCCTCGCCGTGCTGGAGGATATCGCCCGCGGCGCGCCGCCTGAATTTTTGCCCCTCAAGCCCGGCGACTTTGTTTCGCTTTTGCCATTGCTTGCCAAAGCCGGCGTGGTGGCTGTTTCGCCGGAACCCCGCGCGCCGTTTCTGAACGCCGCGTTCAACGAAACCACGGGCGAAATCACCCTGCGCCTCAACATGGAGGGCGAGGCGAGTCCGCGATTTATCGTCCATCTCAACCAGGGTTACGTCCTCCTCGCGAACACGCTTCATCCGCTTTCCGCGTTGCTCCCGCTGCCTTATCATCCGCTCTACCAGGCGCCGATCACGATCGACCGCCCCAACATGCTCCGCTTTCTCAACGTCGAGCTTCCCTCGCTGCAAAACCTCATCCCCACGCAGATCGACGTTTCGCCCGACCTCTTCACCGTCACGCCCGCAACGCCCACTTTTTTTCTCCAATGCACCGGCTCTCCCGCGTCCATCCGCGCCCGGCTTTTCGCCTGTTACGGCTCCCATCAGCTCCCTTGCGCCGCGCCTGATTCCACGGCCCTCACCTTCGCGCTTCCCGATCCTGACGACGTGATGACGTACCTCACGCGCAATCCCCGCGCCGAAGCCGCCGCGCTCCGTCGCGTCAACGCCGCGGGCTTTCCCGGCGCGTCCGGCGCCAGCCTCGACGACATCACCAACAAGCGCGCGCTCCTCAATTTTCTCGGTTGCGAACTCCCCGCCCTTCACCGTCTCGGTTGGAAGATCACCACCGAAGGCAAACTCGCCGCTTATCACGAAACGCTCGACATGGCCGCCCCGGTTGTGCAGGTCAAAACGTTTCCCGACCAGCCCAACGCCTTTGACATTTCCATGCACTTCGAGGATACCGGCGGCGCCACACTTCCGCCTGCTGAAATCCAGCGCGCCCTCATGCGTCAGGACGCCTACATCGAACACAAAAACCGCACCATCCTTTTCGACCGTTACGCCATCCTCGACATGCGTGATGTCTTCACCGACTGCCCCTCGCGCGACGGACGTAAACCCGGCCACTTCCAAATTCCGCTCACTTACGCCCCTTACGTTCGCGCCTCTCTCTCCGCCATCGACGGCCTTGACATCGAAGAACCTCCGGCCTGGCAAAAGCTCGCCTGCCAGCAAAATCGCGACATCCGCCTTGCTTCCGTTCCCCTCGGCCCGCTTGAAAAAACGCTTCGCCCCTATCAAAAAGAAGGCGTCTACTGGCTTCATTTTGTTGAAAAAACCGGAACCTCTGCCATCCTCGCCGACGAAATGGGTCTCGGCAAAACGCTCCAGGCGCTCACCTGGATTTCCCTCAAGCGCACCGACCCCAAAGCCCAAGGCAAGCCCGCGCTCATCATCTGCCCCACCTCCCTTCTCGAAAACTGGGAACGCGAATCTCAAACCTTCACCCCTCACCTCAAGACCCTCCTCATCACCGGCCCCGACCGCGCCGCGCTTTTCGCGCAAATTCCTGAACACGACCTCATCATCACCTCCTACGCCCTTCTCCGGCGCGACCTCGACCACTATCTTTCGCATACCTTTTCCATTACGCTCCTCGACGAAGCCCAGCACATCAAAAACCCCGACACCCAAAACGCCCAGGCCGCCAAGCAAATCCGCGCCGTCAACCGCCTCGTCCTCACCGGCACGCCCATCGAAAATTCCGTCACCGACCTCTGGTCCATCATGGACTTTCTCATGCCCGACTACCTCGGCCCGCGCGACACCTTCCGCCAAAACTACGAGCTCCCCATCTCCCGCGGCGCCGACGACGCCTTCTCCGCCCAAACCAAACTCCGCCGCAAACTCCATCCCTTTCTGCTTCGCCGCCTCAAAAAAGACGTTGCCAAAGACCTCCCCGACAAAATCCAAAAAATTTCTTATTGCACCCTCACGCCCGACCAGCAAAACATCTACAACCAGCTCCTTCAGGAATCCCGCCGCCACATCACCGACCTCGTCAACCAGCAGGGCTTTGCCAAGGCCCGCATGCAAATTCTCGCCACCCTCATGCGCCTGCGTCAGGCCTGCTGTCACCTCCACCTCATCAAAAACAATCCCGCCGCCACCGCCTCCAAAAACCCCTCCGCCAAGCTCCACCAGTTCCTCGAATTTCTCGACGAAGCCATCGACGGCGGCCACCGCATTCTTCTCTTTTCCCAGTTCACCTCCATGCTCCACATCATCGAGGACGAGCTCCGCCAGCGCGCCATCGACTACTGCTACCTCGACGGTTCCACCAAAAGCCGCCTCGCTGAAGTCCAGCGTTTCAACACCACGCCCTCCATCCCCATCTTCCTCATTTCGCTCACCGCCGGCGGCACCGGCCTCAACCTCACCGGCGCCGACACCGTCCTCCACTTCGATCCCTGGTGGAACCCCGCCGTCGAAAATCAGGCCACCGACCGTGCCCATCGTATCGGCCAAAAACGAACCGTCTATTCCGTCAAACTCATCACCCTCCACACCATCGAAGAAAAAGTTCTCCAGCTCCAGCAGAAAAAACTCGCCCTCATCAACGCCACCCTCTCCGCCACCGACCCCGTCCTCCTCGAATCTCTTTCCTGGGACGACGTCCGCGAGCTCCTTCAATAGACCTGTTCCCAAACCTGAACATGGAGGACGCTCGCCCTCCAATTCGGAATCTGGTTTTTGAACAAGTCTATTTGCGCGTGGCAGAGGTGGGGCTGTGCCACGACGATTTGCCTTGCCGCTACTACGCCGGCAATCCAAGGTAACAACATTTATTTTTGCGCACCGATCGGGTTGCTTCGTGCGTGGAAAACATGACGCCTGCGCGGCGCAACCTCCCGTCCCTGACGGGACGGATAATTTTGTATGATCCGTTTTCTACCGACATTCCGTCCCTACTGGGACGGCAAGCATGACGTGGCATCACATGAGCCCGTCCCGTTAGGGACGGAATGTCGGTAGAAAACAAATTGCAAAACCATATCAGAGAGCGTTGACATAGAGATATAAACATGTTAAAATATGCCTCTCACACGAACACCACAGAGGTTTAGCAATGCCCAGTTGCAAAAATTGTGAATCTACGAACTGCGTCAAAAGCGGCAAAGTCCGCGGGAAACAACGCTACATGTGCAAAGAATGTCGATACAACTTCGTTGAAGGCGATGCCCGAACTA
>JAVBOU010000180.1:0-4064 GCA_031550185.1 Kiritimatiellia bacterium
GGGCGCTGGGGCCCCCCCCCCCCCCTTTCCCGTGTCCCCCCCAACACCCCCCGCCCCCCCCCCCACCCCCCCCCCCGCTACAACACGCATGACGCACAAATTGCCTCAGCGGTGCGCGAGCTCCGCCGAGAGGTCAAGGTAGAGCCGAATCGCCTCACCAGGCACGTTCCACGGAATGTGGTTGCCGACACACATCATGTAGCCGTCGCACATGCGGGCGGTCTCGACCATGCGTCCGACCATGTCGCGGATCTCCGCGGGATTGTTGCGCATCAGGACGCGGTTGTCGCCTTCGCCGGCGAGAAAACGGTTGGGATATTTTGGGGCCAACTTTTTGAAATCCGTGTACGGCTCGGTGATGATGCCCAGCGCGCCGAGGGACATGACCTCATCGGCGCACTCATCCATGCAACCGTCCGCCATGAAGACCACATCCTTGCCGGCGGATTTGAGAATCGACCACAACTCCTCGTAGGCGGGATAAATGTATTTGCGCATCCACGCGGGAGAGCAAACCGGGCCGCGCGTCATCACAATGTCATCGTGGCAAATCACGTAATGGACAGGCAGCCGGGCGAACGCGCGAAAGACGCGGCGGTTAATCTCGAGAAACTCCGCCATGACGCGCTCAAAGCGATCGTCGAGGCAACACTCGAGAAAAAGCTCCCAGCCAAACGTGAGCATCGGCCACATGAACATCGTGTTGTAAAACCACTCGCCCACCGGTTCGCCCGGCGGCGGCGCGTCGAACGAATATCGGCCGCGCAACATCTGATAGATGCCTTCCTCGCTGCTGAAATCCCAGTTCATGACCACATGCGGCCAGCGGCGGAAATCCGGATGCTCCAGCGGACTGAAATTGAAAACATCCTCCGCCGTCTTGAAGAACGCTTCACCGTGTTCAAAGGTGCCGCTTTCGCTGTCACCCCAGCGCACGGTGTGATGCTCGGCGTTGGTGAGTCCCGGAGGACGCGCAATCGGGTCATCGCGCTCCGGCACAGCCAGACCGAGTTGCGGATAGCGCTCCCGCATTTTCAACCGGCAAAGACGCGGATGCTCATAATAGTCGATGCCGGAAAGAAACGTTTCCGCATCGGGATTCGACCAGTGCTCCCAGTGCGGAACACGGCGCGGTGCGCGGGCATAAAGGGCGTCGTAAAAGTCGTTGCTCATAAGGATGTGGTTGACGTGTTGCGTGGCGTGGCAGGAGTCCTGCCACGCCACGGAGAAAGGTTTTACTTAACGAGCATTAACGTGCCGGGTACGTAATGGTGCAGGATGATTTCAGTCGGGGTCACAACGAGCCGGAACATTGAGGTGTCGGTATCCGGCGAAAGCGCAATGCCGCCGTCGGCGATCGTCGCGGCTTGCACAATCACGTGGGCGCCAGTGAGTGCGCCTTTAGTTTTGACGGCGCGGACGAATGTTCCGGCGGAAATCGTCACCTTGTTCGCGACGGAGATTTTTCCGGGGCCGTCCGGGCCGACCACGGCTTCGATTCCGTTCTTCGTCTTGATTTCCATTGCAGTCGCCGCAATACTTCCACCTGCGAGGCGGACGAAATTGTTGGAATTGGCGTTGACATCGCTGGTTCCCACATAAAGCGTGGAAATATTGGCGACACGACCACGGGGGCGAACGTCGAGGTGGTTGCCGATCGACCAGCCGCCGGGACCGTTGGATTGTCCGACGCGCAACGCCTTACCGCCCAGGCTCCACAACGAATCCGCGTCACCGCCGCCAACCCGCGCGTAATGCCGCTCGACATGGCTTACATTGGCCCCTGCGCTGAGGCAGAGGCCGATGCCGCAATCCAGCGTCGAGTACACCTTGCCGCCGTCTGTGATGTCGAGATGGTTTTCGTATGATTTGTTGCCGTCTGTATTGGCTGAATATCCGATGTTGAACGCCGCGTTGGTGAAAACGCCGCCTTTTTCCACCCAAACAAAATTACCGATGTCCATAAGCCCGTTTCCGCGTGGTCCGATTTGCACGGTTCCAGCGGATGGATATTTCCAGATCGAGCCTTCGCCTGTGATCACGGCATGGGTTTCAACGGAATGTCCAGTCTGGTTGCCACCCTGGCCGACTGAAAGCGTTGCATAGACACGTCCACCGTCGAAGACTTTGACAAAGGAGTTCGTGCCGCCCGCATATTGCCCGTGGATTTTCACCGCCGCATTGGTGAGCACGCCGCCCTGGCTGACCATCAAACGGTTGGACGGCACGGTATATGCGGCATACGAGACCCAGAGGTTGTTATTGTTGAGGTTCATGAGCGAAGACGCGCCGGCAATTTCAATGCGACTGCCGTCATCGATTGTCACTGCTCCCATGTCCGCTCGCGCGCCATCTCGCACAAGGAAATGACTTCTCCGCACGGATAGACTCCTTTTGTTTTCCCAAGCCGTTCCATCGCCCGTTACGATGACTGTGGAGTTAGTTGAATTTCTGTCAACGCGCCCAAGCGTCGTGTCGGCGACCGGAAAATATCGCACACCATCGGTGAGGATAACATGCCCGTTGGGGTTGGCAAACAAATAGCTGATGCTGGTGTTCAGGTTTGTGAAGACGCCGCCGGAGACTGTGAGTGATCCTTCGCCATAAAGTCCGCCTCCGTCGTTTTCTGAATACGGTGACCCGAAGCGCACGGAATGCATCTGGCCGAGGAGTGTAAGATCATGCCGACCATCCTTGGCAAAAAGTCCGGAGCCGGTGCTGGTGATGCTGCCCGTGAAAACCGTGTTGCGAACGGGCAACCACCGAAATTGGTTTTTGATGAGGGTCAGATCCGGGTTCGCACCCGATATCTGGCCGTAGAACAGAATGGCCGATGCGGAGTCATTGTTAATGGTGAGATCGTTTCGGATTTCCCAGTCGTTGTAAAAGCGCGGGCTGGCATACGCGTTGCGATGAGAGAGCAGGGCGGGGACGAGACCGTTGTCGAAAACAAGTTTCGCACCAGGCACAGAATTCGTAAATGTCGGCGCGGACCATGTTGACGCCAGACCAGTGTGCAATTCGCCGACCCGAATGTCCTGGCCTAGCAGGATCGTCGCCGTGGTGTTCGTGAGCACCGCGACATCGCCGGGAGCGTTCGGAAACCCGACCGCGGGGGCACCGGCTGCGGTCTTCCAATTCGCGGCGTCCTCCCATTGGCCTCCGCTCGTCTTACTCCAGTAAAACACCGGCCCGCGCGTCGTGAAATGCAGCGGTTCCGGCAATTCGGCTGAGCCGCTGCTATTCTCTGCCAAAATCGTGTACCAGTACGTCTGGAAGTCACCGAAGTTTGAAAGCGTCAACCCAAACGTTCCCGTCACCATTCCGAGATCATTCGTGTTCACGAGGTTTCCGGGAGCATCGCCCCACGCGATGAAAACGTGAGCCCCACCAACATTGTCGAGCGCGCCGTTGAGCCTCACCGCTCCGGTGCCGGGGAGCTCATACGGCAACGTACGAATGATAGGTGGTGCCGTAAAATCAAAATATCCATAGAGCTCCAGCTCCTGGATGCCGACATAATCGTTGACGTCGTTCTGTTCGTGCATCGTGAAACGCCAGTGTTGAAAGCTGTTGGTGATGGTGGTCATAAACAGGCGTTTTTGCTGGCTTGTCCAATTTACTTGATTGGATTGGGTATCGACCGGCAACCAATTTTCCATGTCGGAAGAACCTTCAAGCGTCCACGATTTCGGGCTTCGTTTGACGTTGTCGACGCCAACAAGTCCAACGACCGCATAACCGTTGATCACGGTGTCGCCGCGAAAGCTGTACGTGACAAACGCGTTGGGCATGGCGGCCTTTAACGCGAGCCAGCGCGAAGTATCACCGTTGCCGCCCTGGTCAAAGGCTTTTGTGCCGGGGTAGTCGGCATGGCTGGCGCAGAATGTGACGCTGCCGCCGCCTGGCGTGGTGAGGGTGGTCTGCGCGAACAATACCGGTGCGACGCAGACGAGAGAGATGGCAAGAGTTCGTTTTTTCATGATGTTCCTTGTTGAGTGCAGGACAGACATTCCCGTGGCGTGGCAGAGGTCGTGCCACGCCACGGAGATGTTTTATTTGAG
>JAVBOU010000154.1:0-12261 GCA_031550185.1 Kiritimatiellia bacterium
GCAACAGGAGGGCTTCAGCAAAAAACAAGCGACCATTCAGTCAATCAACCGGGCTTCCTCGTGCGGCTCGCGAGGACGCTCGCCCTCCATGTTCAGGTTTTGGAACAAGTCTACGATATAGGCCTGCAACACGCGCACCGCTTCCACTACGACCTCGATCGCCCCGGCGTCGCGTTGCTGGACATCACCAAATGCGAAAGCGGGTGAATGTTGAGCGGACGCGAGGGTTGAACCGCTCCTTCATTGTTTTCAGAACACGCGTGTGCGCTTGACAGTGAAGCTGGAGCATGATATGGTAACGTTACAAATTTATTTGAAGGAGCCTTTTGTGACCAGCATCACCAAAATCGCGAACGCGTTGAATGTCAGCCCCATGACGGTGTCGCGCGCGTTGAACCCGGAGTTTGAACACAAATACCCGTCGGCCCGGAAAAAGGCCGAATGCATCCGGGAGATGGCGCGAAAGTTGGGGTATCGGCCGAATGCCGCGGCGCAAAACATGCGGGCGCGCTGCGTTGACAACATCGCGCTCATCTTGAGCACGCAGGCGAGCCGGAGTATTTTGCCGGAAAGCATCATGGCGGGGATTTTCAAGGGTCTCTACCACACCAAACACCACCTCATCATGGCGCCGGTGGAGGACGCGGACATTTCCAGTCCGGAGTATGTCCCGAACATTTTGAAGGTGTGGACATCGGGCGGGATATTGATCAATTACAACTCGCTGATACCGCCGCGGATGCTGGAGCTGATGGAGGATTTCGCGTCGCCGTACATTTGGTTGAATTCGAAACATGCCTCGAATTGCGTGTATATCAACGATATGGCGGTGGGGGTGTCGGTGACGCGGCATTTGCTGGGACGCGGACTGACGCGGATCGCGTACGCGGATTATTTCACACGGCGGACGGAGGATCCCTGGCATTACAGCGGCATAGATCGTTTTCAGGGGTATTGCAAGGCGATGAAACGCGCGGGATTCGCGTCGCGCCGGCTGGACATGGAGGTGCTGAACGAGAAGGTGGAGTTTGAGGACGCCATACGTTGCACGCAGGCGTGGGCGCGCTCGCGGGACTGTCCGCAGGCGGTGGTGTGTTACAACGCGCGCACGGCCGTTGCGATCCACACAGGGCTTGCCTCGCTGGGGCGGAGGTCGTCAACGCCGCCTGTTGTGGCGGTGGTGAACGATACAGAGCAGTGGGAATTCGCGGGGCGCAGCGTCACGCAGTTGATCCCGGTGTCGGAGATGGCGCGCCAAGGCGTCAAGTTGCTTTTAAAACAAATGGAAGACGGACCGGAACGGACTCCGCCGCTGGCGCTGGCGCCGGGAAAAATCTTTGAGGGGGAGGGAATTACACATTGACGCGCCGCCCTGGGTCGGACGATGCGCTGATCAAACAACGAGGCGAGTCCCATGAAAAAATGGATGATGACATACGTGTTGGTCGCCGGGATGGTTCCAGGACTTCTTCATGCGCAAATTGTGACGAACATTTGGCTGGGGATTTCGGACACATCGGCGTCCACAGGCGCGAACTGGAGTGCGAATCGCGTTCCCGTCGCGTCGGATCATATTGTGCTGGATGAGCGATCAGGCAACGCGCCGCTTGTCTGGGATGCGACGCCGGCAAACGGGTTGACACAGACAGTCGCATCGTGGACGCAGACGAATTACACCGGAAGCGTGCAGTTTGACACGACGTATGACGCGGCGGGTTTTCCGTTGTTCACGGTGGGGGGTGACGCCCATGTAATGAGCGGCGCCTGGACGCACCGGCAGAATGACAAGACCGACACATACCGTCTGGCGGTTCATGCGCGGGGGCATTTTGTACTCGGACGAAATGCGTCCGTGTCATTGAGCGGGAAAGGCCGGCGCAAGTCGGGATATGGGTATTACGGCGCCGCCGGCGGCAGCGCGCACGCCGGAGAGGCCACGCTTCGAAATGCGCCGTTTTTGAATCACAAGTCGTATGGTGCCGTGACACGGCCGACGCATCTTGGAAGCGGCAACGACCACAGCACCGCCTACACCGGCGCAGGTGCGGTGGTGCTGACGGTGGACGGCGTGCTGACGCTGGACGGAACACTCAACGCCAACGGTGTCAACACCGGCTACGGAAGCGGCGGAACGAGCGGCGGTTCTGTTTGGATTACCGCAGCCAGCATGACGGGAAGCGGGATTATCACCAGCAACGGCGGCAACGACGGCGGCGGAACGTATGGAAACGCCAGCGGCGGCCGGATCGCGCTGTATGTGACGGATCCGGAGCAGGAGGTGCCGGCAACCTTACTGGCCAACATGTCGAACTGGGGCGTCAAAGGTAACGGCAATGCAACCCCGGGCGCGGCAGGGACAACCTATCTCCAGAACGGCGGTGTGGCGACGGGGTGCGGGTTGGTTTTGGTGGACTCGCCGGTTCAAAGCCGCGACCCGCTTTACACGCATTTGCCGGCGCACGACCCGGCCTCGCGGGAGGCGCTTGACAACACCGCCTGGACACTGAAACGCAAGGCGCGGCTGAAAATTTTGGAGGACGCCGAAATCCGCTCGCTTACGCTGGAGGGCGCGCAGACGCTGTTGAACCTGAACGACTGCATTCTGGTCGTGTCGGGGGTGGTTGAAATCAACGGCACGGTTTTGCCGCCAGGCGTTTACACCGCGCAAGACCACGCGCAAATCGAAGGCGCCGGGCATCTTTCGGTAGCCGGCATGGCGGTGCTCGACAACGGCTTGCTGGACTTGGACGCATCGGAGAACACGGTCACCATGTCGGTGGATGTGCGCTTCGAGGGGCTGGCTCCCGCGACGCTTTATCTTTGCTATGGCACGACGAACGGCGGGACATCACTGGACGCGTGGGATGTCGTTGAGGCTGTGGCGTCGCCGCTGGCGTCCGGCGTGCATTCCGCCACGATTCTCATTCCCGGACCGCTGTTTTATTACCGCTTTGCGGCCTCCAACGAAACCGGGGTGGTGTGGGCGCCGGAACCGCTGCCGGTCAGGATGGTTTCGGTCAATGCGTCGGCAAGCGCGCCGCTGGCGTCGAAGTCTCCTTTTTCGCCAGGAATGGTAACGTTCACAATTCCGGCCCCCGTGGACGAGGAACTGACGCTTTTTTATGCGGTTTCAGGCACGGCAATCGCCGGGTTGGATACCGCCGTGGAAGTAGATTACGCGGCGCTTTCTGGGCACGTCACGCTTCCGGCCGGGCAGATGTCGGTGAACGTGGAAATCACGCCCGCGGGGCGTTGGCGGTTGTATAACACAGATGTCACGGTGACATTGAAAGCCGGCGCCTACGTCATTGGCGCATCACCAAACGCCACGGTTCTTATCAAGGGAACGCCGGTTCCTCCGCAGTACAACGCATGGTTGGGCGGGTTGCAAACGGACACGACGAGCTGGAGCAAGGGCGCGCTGCCCTCCGCGGACGACCATGTGTTGCTCAGCGGATGGGCCATGGCGCAGGAACTGAACTGGAACGGCTTGACGAACAAACTCGCCGCATATACACAAACCGAGGCCTTCAGGGGCGGCGTGGTGAAATTGAACACGACGTTCCCCGACGTTGATTCAGCCCAGGCGTGGCTTGACGTGCCGGGCGATGTTGTGATCAACGGCGGAACCTTGTCCGTTCTTGCGCAATCCGGTGCGAGTGCGCGTCAATTCCGCCTCGCGGTGAAGGCCGGCGGTGACATGCTCATCGGCGCGAATGGCGTGGTTTCAGCGACGACAAAAGGGTATTTGGCAAGATCAGGCCCCGGTTGGCTGAACAACACCGCTCCCGCGGCGCACGCGGGTATTCCATCCTCTAGCGGTGTCGTCAACGCAAAGACCTACGGTTCCTTCGCGCACCCCGATGAGCCGGGCAGCGGCTCGGATCGCTACGCCGGTGGCGGAATGGTGTGCCTGGAGGTCCAAGGTTCGTTGGTTGTAAACGGAGTCATCTGCGCCGGCGGCGGCGACGAATCCTCCAATTCCGGCGGTGGCGGAAGCGGCGGAAGCATCCTGATTCACGCCAATGAAATCACCGGAAGCGGCGCTCTCTCCGCGACGGGCGGGACGGACGGACACTCCGGGAACGGCGCGGGCGGACGCATCGCTGTTGTGGCGAACGAGATTGGCGATTCCATTTACAATGCGATGTCCGCGTTGGGCGGCACGGCGGCGTCGAGTTACCGCGCGGTGGGTGCGGCCGGGACGATTTACACAAAGAGACCCGGCGAGGAAACCGGAACGCTCGTCATCCGCAGCCAGTCCAGCCCGTCGGGCGGCGGCGCGCAACCCGTCACACACCTTCCCGCCATGTCGGGTTTTGGCGACGACCTCGGGACGCTTCGCAAGACGTCGCTCGCGCTTGAAAGCTTCGCGCGCGCGGAACTCACGCAAAACGTTTACGTTGACAATGTCACCCTTCGCGCTTCAAACGCGTCACTCCTCTTGAACGGCCACACGCTCACAACTTGGCAATACACGCGGCCGGACGGAACAGTCTTCAAAAAAGCCGGAACCTATACAGAGGTTGACGGCGCTGAACACTTCCCCGGCGTCGTGTTTGGCGGCGGCTCCGTCACCATCCAATATGGAGGCACGTTGTGGCTGATCAAATGAACGTGAAAAAATTCATGGTGTGGATCCGGTTGGTCGTGCTGGTGTGCGCGGTTTTTCCGGTCGCTGAGGCATGGGCTGAAAGGTTGCCGGAAAACAGCGGCGTCACCGACGTGTTGCGCGGCTTTGAGTTCGAGGGCAGAACGTGGAAGGCCGCGGGCGACGGCGTCGCGGACGACACGGAAGTCTTGCAGGCGGCTCTTCGCAAACGCGGCGTGGTGTATCTGCGGCGCGGCACTTACCGCGTCTCCGCGCCGGTCACCTACGGTAACGAAATCCAAGTCGCCAAGCACAACCTCATCATCGGCGAGGAGATGGCGGGCACCATCATCCGCCTCGACGACAATGCGCCGCTGTTCAGTGACCCCGCGTCGCCGCGGCCGGTCTTGTCGTTTTTTGACGGCCATCCGAAAAACGGCCAGAACCAGGCGTTCCGCTGCTCGCTGTACGATGTCACGATTGACGTTGGACGAGACAACCCGGGCGCCATCGCGCTGCGGCACACCACCAGCAATCAGGGCGGGCTCCGCAATGTGACACTTGTGGCACAACCTTCCGCAGACGGCATCCGGCGCGGCGCCATCGGGCTGGACTTTTCAATGGCATGGCCCGGCCCCGGATTGGTGCGCGACGTTGTCATCAGCGGCTTTGACACAGGCATGCAGATCCGGCATTACCAGTATTCCATGACGTTTGAGCGCGTCGCGTTTTCGGGTCAGAACAAAGTCGCGATTGACAACGCGAACAACGGGCTTTGGATGCGCGGCATTACCAGCGACAACCGCGTTCCGTTTTACACCGCCTCCGGCGACCATGCCTTCCTCGTGCTGGTGGATTCCGCGTTGCGTGGCGGCGACGCCCCGGCTGCGGCCATCTCAGGCAAGGGCGGAGTTTTCCTCCGCGATACGCCAATCGAAGGTTACGGAAAAGCCGTGGCGTCAACCGGACGAAACCTTGCCAGCCTGGACCGCCAGCCGATGTTGCCTTATGAGTTTTGCAACCGTGGCGCCATCGGCAACGGCACGGGCCGCACATTGCGCCTGTCCGTCGAAAACACCCCGTCACCCGCGCCGGAACCGCCGGAAAAATGGGTCATGGTGGACGTGTCGGATCGCGACATCACGCTTGCGTTGCAACGCGCCATTGATGAGGCGGCGAAACTTAAACGGCGGACAGTGTGCATCCCCGGCGTGACAAGCTACATGCTCGGCAAGACCATCCGCGTGCACGGCTCGGTCAACCGCATCATCGGCCTGCACTCGGAAATCAACATGACCGGCGACGTCGCCCAGGGATTGGAACCCGCGTTCCGCATCGCTGGCGGCGCACCGGATATCGTGGTCTTTGAACTCATGAAGGTCAACGCCTCCACACCGGACAAACCCACCGTGTGGTTCGAGCACGACTCCCCCTCCACCGTGGTCTTCAAAAACATCACCCAGTTTGGCGGGCGTGCCTTTTACGCGTCCACGCCACGAGCGGCCGGTGCAAAAATTTTTGTCGAAGACGTGGCGGCGGGACCCTGGAATTTTCGGCCGGGGCAGCGCGTCTGGGCGCGCCAGATCAATCCCGAAAGCGACCGTGTGACCAACATCGTGAACAACGGCGCCGCGCTGTGGGTGCTGGGCTTGAAAACCGAATACGGGCAGACCAATATCGCAACCCGCAACAACGGCAAAACCGAGTTGCTCGGCGCGCACGTCTACCCCGCCGGATGGCAGCCGCCCGCAGACCGCCCCTCATTTTTGGTTGAGGACGCGACTGCGTCGTTGCTCTACTACGAAGGCGGAAACAAGCGTTACACCGTTCAGGTCAGGTCGATGCGGAACGGCAGCGTGGAAGATTTCAACCCGCCCGGATGGGCGGCCCCACTGATTATAGTCGGAAAATGAGGAGTCCCAACAACGGAAAATCACACATGACAAGACACACACACATGGCATGTATCATGGTCGCCGGCATGATCAGCAGCGCGAGCGCCGCGCTTCCGCCAGACTCGGCGTACGTCGTCGTTGACAAGGACGGTCATCTTGCTGTGGACGGCAGGCGGCAGCGCTACTGGGCAGCCATTGGAAAGCTTTACTCCGACCCGCCGTTGCGTCCGGGTGATTCGCCGGAAGCGGCGAGGGCGAAGGTGGAGCGCGCCCAACGCAACACCGACGCGTTGCTCGACCATTTTCAGGCGGTCGGCTTCAACGCGTTCCGCTTGTGGACGGCGGTGCCGGATACGGAGAGTTACATCAAGGGCGACGGTTCGCAGGCCGACTGTGTGGACTACTTTCTTGACGCATGTTCGAAGCGCGGCATGAAGGTGTGGTGCGCGGGCCTCAACGGCGGTCGCGCGTTTCCCGCCGATGCGGACATCGTGGACGACCCCGCGACGCGCAACGAATGGATGGAGGCCGTGACGTTAATGGAAGACAAGGACGATGCGGGCAAATCCCGGGGTGTGAATCTGCGCGCCGCCATCGCCCGTTTCTGGGATCCGCGTCTTGAACGCATCGCGATTGAACACATGAGGCGTGTGGCGTCGCACACCAACAAACACAGCGGGCTGAGATGGGCGGATGATCCGGTCTTCGGCGTCTGGGAGCTCTCCAACGAAGAATGGTGGATGCGCAAAATGGTCGGCGGCCAATGGCAGGCGCTATCCGAGTTTTTCCGCCGCTCGCTCATCCGCCAGTGGAACGAATTTTTGCTTGCAAAGCACGGGACAGACGACGCGCTGACGAAAGCCTGGGGCAAGCTTCTGTCCGGCGAATCGCTGGCCACCGGGACGGTGATGTTGTTGCCCATGAGCGGCGCGACCAAAGGCGGAGTCGCGTTGAACGACGCCAATCCGCTGGCCGCCGCGGCGGTGACCGCGCTTGAGCAGTCGTACCGGCGTGAGGATTTCAACCGCGCACGCGGCGAGGATGTGCTTGAATTTTTCGTCAAGCTGCATGTCGCGCACAAACAGCGTGAGGCCGCCGCATTGAAGCCGCTTGGAAAGAGCCTGACGCTCAGCCCGATGATTTACGACACCGGCATTGGTTATGAAATACAAAGCCAGTTCCTGCATCAGCACGCGGACGCGGTCGCGCATGACGCCTACGTCAACGGCGGCGGCCCGTCGCTTGAAAGCCAGCTCGCCAAACTCGAGGGCGTGACGAACCCGCACCAGCGCCTTCTGCTCACGCAGGAAGCCGAGCGAATTTCCGCGAACACGCCGGACGGCCTGTGGGTGAACTGGCTTTTGAAGCCGCCGGGAATCTCCCAGGGCGTGCCATGGCTCGAGCACAACCGCGTGGCGGGCAAACCCTATCTCGTGTATGAAACGCAAATTCAGCAGCCGGCGAAATTCCGCGCGGACTTTCCCCATCGCATCGCGGCGCTTGCCTCCATTCAGGACTGGGACTGGATTTGCTGGCATTACTTCGGAGGCGGCGCGGAGAACAACATCATTGACGACCCGGCCGGCCATTTCAACAAGCCGATGGACGTGACCACCGGCGGCCATCCGCAGGGCTACCATTACACCTACGATGCGGTTCAAAATGCGCAGATGCGCGCCGCCGCGAAAATTTTCACACAGCAACTTCTCGCGCCCGCGCCCAACCCCACCACATTTGTCTACGGGCGCAAAAGCCTTTACGCGCCGGAAAGCATGGACTATGCGGTGTCATACGGCAGGACCGGTCTCGACATGTTGTATACCACGTACCAACACGGGGTGCGCGTCAAAATCGACCCCGCACGCGACGATGACGCGATCATCGGGCCGGTGGTCTCGTTTGATGACCGCCACACCTTCAATCCCTACACGCCGACCAAAGAAATATTGTTTGACTGGAAGAAAGGCGTCATGACGCTGGACTCGCCGCACGCCATGGTTTTTGGCGGTTTGTTTGCGAACTTTCCGGGCGATCAAATCACCTTCAACAACCGCGTCACACTCGGCGATGTGGTGATCAAAAACGATGAAGGCATTCCGTATCCCGTCACGGATGATGAACAATATTTCGTCTTCGCGCTCGTCTCCGACGATGGCCGGCCGCTCGCGTCGAGCGCGTCCATGACGCTCGCGCTGAACAGCACCAGCTTCAACACGGGCTTTGAACTCACCAAGACCGAAAACAACAAGGCGTTCGGCAAACGCGGCGACCTCCCGGTGTTGCATGCGCGTGTTGGCGCCAAGGTCACCTCGCCTTTGCTGGCCGGCGTGAATTACGCGTTCCTCGACTGGGGCAGGCAGGTCATCGAATCCGGCGTTGTCGCGGCGGACGGTGTATTGCGCATCCCGGTCGACACATTCATCTGGCGCGTCGCCCTCACGCGTTAAACAGAAAGAAACAACCATGCACTTTGGCGTCAGTTACTACCCTGAGTTGGTTCCGGAAACCGAATGGGGCCGCGACCTCGACATGATGCGCGACAACGGACTCACCGTCGTCCGCTGCGCGGAGTTTGCCTGGAGCGCGCTTGAGCTCCGCGAAGACGAACACACCTTTGAATGGCTCGATCGTTTTATCGCCGAATGCCGTCGCCGTGACATGCGCGTCATCCTCAGCACGCCGACCGCCGCGCCGCCGCAATGGATGTTCGCCGCATATCCGGCCATCACGGTGCAAACACGCGACGGGCATCACATGCCTGCGGGCGAACGCCGCGTCGCATGCGTCAACAACCCGATGTACCGCCACTTCTGCGCGCAAATTGCCGCCCGCATGGCCGCACGCTACGGCCGCGAATCCACTGTGATCGGCTGGCAGATTGACAACGAATTGATCGGTCCGGAACGCCGCGAATTTTTCGAGTGCCACTGTCCAACCTGCACCTTCCTTTTCCGCGAGTGGTTGAAACTCCGCTACGACAATCTGGACGCGGTGAACCGCGCGTGGTTCCTGCATTTTTGGAGCGGCGCATACGGCTGTTGGGGCGAGGTCTCCACGCCGCGCTGCCACCGCGCGCCCAAAGGACTTGTCATCGACTTTTTCCGTTTTTACAACGACAGCCAGGTTGAATTTCTCAAGCTCCAATACCACGCGATGCGTCCGCTCGTTTCGCAAACACAGTTCATCTCGCACAACTCCACCGGCATCTTCGACCGCGCCATCAACCACCGCGACTTCGCGCGCGTCCTTGACGAAACCGGCTGGGATGCTTACGAGGGCGCGGCCGCGGCCGGCCATCCGATGAAACATCCCTTCACCGGCGCCGGCCACGACATGTTTCGCAGCGCGTTGATGAAACCGTTTTGGATTTTTGAGACCAACACGGACGCCGACATCAATGCCGCAACTCTCGCCGAAATGTGCGCCCGCGGCACCAGGGGAATCATTTTTTGGCACTGGCGCCGCCACCGTGGCAACGAGGAGCAAACCGCCCCGGCCTTCATCGGTCACGACGGCAGGCCCAACACCGCACGCCTGCGCGTCGTGCGCGAAACCATCGCCGCGCTTCGTCAAACGCCAGAACTACCCGCCTCCCTGTCGCCGCGCGCCGCCGCGATTTTTTTCTCCGCCGACAACGTCCGCTCGGCACATCGTGACGCGACGAGACCCATCCCTCACCTCGACGCCTTTGTCCGCGCGTATTTTCCGGCATGGCGCCGTGGCGTCGGCATGGACGTGTTGAACCCCGGCGATGCGCCGCACGGCTACAAACTAGTCGTACTGCCGGGATTGCAACTGCTGAACGCCGGTGACGCGGCGCTGCTGGCGGAATACGTCCGTCAGGGCGGTGTGATGGTCGCGCTGGCCCCAACCGCGCACCATGACGCGCACGACGTGTGTCACGCACCGCCCGGCAAACCGCTCGCGGAGGTGTTGGGGTTCGCCCTTGAGGACGACGAGCCTTCACGCCCGCCGTGTGCCGTTGTCATGGACGGTGTCGAGTATGCCGTCAAGAACCCATGCGAGGTCATCACCAATCACACCGCTGAAGTCCTCGGCAACTTCACAAATGGCCGTCCCGCCGTGTTGCGTCACACCTTTGGCCGTGGTTGCGCATATTACATCGCATGCCGCTGCGAGGCACTCATCGACCGTGTCATGACGCTCGCCTTTGCCACGGCGAACCTCGACTTCGTCGACCATCCGCACCCCGACGTCACCGTCATTCCGCACCTGACGGACAACGGGAAAACATGGCTTGTCAATCATGGAAACGAACCGCGCGAATTACTCGCGCACACCGTTCCGCCGCACAATTTTGTGCTGACAGAAAAAAGAGGGATCACTTCGGCAACTCAAAGCGAAGCTCCGACGACCATGTCGCCGCCGTACCCGGCGCAACGCAGAGGTCAATGAAAAATTCGGGGCAGATGATGCGCGGCGTGACATACAGGCAAAAATCCGCGACCGGACGATCCGTCGCATAATGAACCGCCGCGCCGTTGCCATGCCTCAAGGTGAAGCGATGGTCCGTCGGCGCGTCGGTGAAGCCGCTCATCGGTGACCACAGCGTCCCTGTCACGTCGCGCGTGAATTGGATGTTGCGACCGGAAATGCGAATGGCGTCGCCGAGCGATTGTTCCGGCGTGGGTGCGAATCCCAGCTCGAGCGAATACGCCGCGCCAACCGGTTGCGCATTGATGGCCAGAAACTGGTGGTTGTAATGACGCGTGACAATGGTTTTCCCGCCGGTGTTCCGCAACGTCCGCGTGACGCGCGCAACGGGCTGTTTTGCATCGAGCGTGATGCGGTGCTCGTACTCCACACCGTAACGCTTGTCGGGCAACGCGACCGTGTGCCGGTACACGACGCCAGTGCCGCCGAGCGCCTCGGTGGTCCACACCCCGGAATCCACAATGTCGTACGCCTTGAAAAACTCGTACTTTTCCACGTCCGCGGGACGCCGCAACACGCCGACGCCGATCTTGAGAAACAGGCCGCCGTCCGCCACCTCGTCATATCCCGGCGGCGAGGTGTTCAGGTCGAACTCCTCCGCGGGTCCGCACACGCTGTCCAGCCCGAGCGGGTTGTGCGCGCCCGGGTAATGGCGAACGTAAAACGCTGCGCTTCCGGCCTTGATGTTGTCCAGCAGACTGCCATGCACAAAACGCCCGGCCTTGTAAAAACTTCCCGGAACCCCCGGCGTGTAGGAAGTCATTTGCATCACGCCGTTGGACAGCGAAACCGACGGCCAGGGCAACTCCTCCGCGCGTAGCAGGCAAGAGACGATGAAAGCCATCAGGAACGAGATGAAGCGTTTCATATCCCTTCCGCTCCTGCGGGACGGCCGGGATGAAAACAAAATTCCGCGCAACTGACAATGGTCTGCATGTATTTGGCCTTCTTCATGGCAATCACATTTTGCGTATTGCCGAATAGCGGCAACCATGGCGAGAAAACTTTTCATGTTGGGTGGGTGAAGCTTCATTTGTATTTCAAACGTCTTTGATTATAACGCAGGGCAATGCATTGGGTAAAGGTTGAAACGACCGCTCAACAGGGCCACAGCATTTATTTTTCCTTTGTTTCCGCTGTTATTCGTCCCTGCAGGACGAATGTTGGTAGAAAATCGCGCTCTATAGTATTTTTGTATAACATTGGCACATTTTAAGGTGGGGCGCGACCGCCGGGCGCGCCGGGCATCGGACAGGCGGTTGTTTTAATCGCTTGTGTTGCGGATCCAAGCTTGTCGTGAACCCGGCGCGCCCGGCGGTC
>JAVBOU010000055.1:0-14865 GCA_031550185.1 Kiritimatiellia bacterium
CATGATTTCACCGGCAACCTTCGCTTCCGGCAACGCCTCCCCAAACGCGCGAATCCAGCGGTAAACGAGCGTATGGTGGATCTTCAGAATGCGGCCGATCATCCGGTATGATCCTTTGGCCATGGCATAGAACAAGACGCAGAGTGCCTTTTTTGCGGCTATTTTTGAATTGGTTCGGTCGTCACCTTCACGGAAATTGCATCCGCAGGCTTTGCATTTGTAGCGTTGTCGTCCGGCGACGATGCCATTTTTCACTGCCGTTGTTGAACCACATTTTTTGCATTTTGGCATGGTTTCTCTCTGGTTTGTGAGGTCAGTGGAGAAGAATAGCATAAATCTATAAAATTATCACCTCTCTCACTTTTTGTTTTTTGTATTTCAACAGGGTTGTCGAAGCGTCAAATTTATACATCCCGTTGGAGCGCAAGACTGCCGTGGCGTGGCAAAGGTCTTGCCACGCCACGCGCGATTCGTATAAACTAACCTGCAATTCGCGCGCGAAATGGTTTTGCGCGGAAGATGTCTTTCAGCGGAGTCGATCATGGCAGAGCAAGTCAAATGGGGTTTGTTGGCAACGGGCGCGATTGCGCAGGCGTTTGCGCGCGGCGTGAAACAGTGTGAAACCGGCGAGCTCTACGCCGTCGCATCGCGCGACCAAAAGAAGGCGGAGGATTTTGCGACGAAGTTTGGCGCCGCGAAAGCGTACGGTTCCTACGAGGCGCTGCTCGCCGATCCCGCGGTTGAGGCGGTCTATGTTTCCACGCCGCATCCGATGCATCTTGAATGGGTGGTCAAGTCGCTCAACGCGGGCAAGCATGTGCTCTGCGAAAAACCCGCGGGCGTGAATCAGTGGCAGCTCCAGCAGATGATTGCGCTGGCGGCGGAGAAAAATCTGTTTTTCATGGAGGCGTACATGTACCGCTGCCATCCGCAAATCACGCGCGTGGTGGAGCTGATCCGCGAGGGTGCGATTGGCAAGGTGTGCGCGATCCAGGGCGCCTTTTCCTTCCAATCCGGATTCAACCCTGAAAGCCGTCTTTGGAAAAATGATTACGCGGGCGGCGGGATTCTCGACGTCGGCGGATATCCTGTTTCCTTTGCGCGCCTCGTCGCCGGCGCCGCGCTCGGCAAGGACTTCGCCGATCCGCTGGAGGTCAAGGGCACGGCCGCGCTTCACGAGACCACGGGCATCGACATGTGGGCGAGCGTGCTGTTGAAATTCGAGGGCAACATCATTGCCTCGCTCAGCACGGGCGTCGGCCTCAACCAGGAAAATGTCGTACGCATTTTCGGCACGGAGGGCGCGATGCTGATTCCGTATCCTTACGCAGCGAACCGCGAGCATGCCTCCGAGGGGCGCATCGTCCTCAACCGTAAGGGCAAGGAGGAGGTCATTGACGTCAAGACCGCGTTGACTACTTACGCGCTCGAGGCGGACGTCGCGGGCCGCGCCATTCGCGCCGGCCGTGTCGAGGCGCCCGCGCCAGCCATGAGCTGGGCCGACTCGCTGGGCAACGCCCGCACGCAGGATGCGTGGCGCGACTCCGCCGGACTCGTTTACGGTTTTGAAAAACCTGATAACTACGCCGTTGTCCGCGCCGCCACGCCCATCGTGGTGCGCCCGGCGACCGAGATGGTTTACGGCGAGGTCAAGCATCTTGGCAAGCCCATGCCCAAGCTCGTCATGGGCGTTGACAATCAAACTAGCATCGCGCAGGCGGACGCCATTTTCAGCGACTACTTTGCGCGCGGTGGAACGGCATTTGACACTGCCCACTGCTATGGCGAACTTCGCTCCCGTCTCCTTGGCACGTGGATCAACGGCAACAACCTCCGCGCCAAGGTCGTCGTCATCGCCAAGGGCGCCCACACGCCCAACTGCTTCCCCAACGTCATCCGTCCGCAGCTTGAGGACCAGCTCCGCTGGCTCAACACCACCCACGCCGACATCTACATGATGCACCGCGACAACCCCGATATTCCCGCCGGTGAATTTATCGAGGCCCTCAACGAGCTCGTCCGCGAAGGCAAGATCCGCGCCTTCGGCGGCAGCAACTGGTCGCTGGACCGCGTCGCCGCAGCCAACGCCTATGCCCGTGAGCGCGGCCTGCAGGGCTTCAGCGTCATCTCAAACAACCTCGCCCTCGCCGAAATGGTCAACCCGGTCTGGGCCGGCTGCCTCCACGTCCACTCCAGCGAGGATCGCCAGCGCATCGCCGCCATGGGTCTCGCGCTTCTTCCGTGGTCCAGCCAGGCGCGCGGCTTCTTCGTCCCCGCGATCTCCGCGCCGAACATCCGCAAGGATCGTTCGCTCGTCGAATCGTGGTACTCGGACGACAATTTTAAGCGCCAGGCCCGCGCCGTCGAGCTCGCCAAAAAATACAACGTCGAGCCGATCAACATCGCCCTTGCCTGGGTGCTCAACCAAAAATTCCCCTGCTGCCCGCTCATCGGGCCGCGCTCCATCATGGAGACGCAATCCTGTTTCGCCGCATTGCGCGTCAAGCTCACCGACGCCGAAATGCTCTGGCTCAACCTCGAAGCCAACTAACCCCCGACAGGGCGCGACCTCCACGTCGCGCCCTGTTCGTTACGGCCCTCCTCATGACACTCTCCATTCGCTCTTTGTCGCTCCTCATTCTCCCTGTGGCACTGCTTGGGCTCTGCCACGGTTGCAACCAATCCGGCGGGCCGATCCGCCTCACCTACTCCGTTTTTTTTCCCGCCGAACATATCCAGGCCAAGCTCGCCAAATCGTGGGCCGAGGAAGTTGAAAAGCGCAGCGACGGACGCGTCCGCGTCACCGTGTTTTCCGGCGGCTCGCTGACCAAGGCCGAACACTGCTACCAGGGCGTGGTCGACGGCATCACGCATATCGGCATGAGCGCCTTTGCCTACACGCGCGGACGCTTCCCGCTGCTTGAAGGGCTTGATCTTCCGGTCGGCTATCCCGACGGCCTCACCGCGACGCGCATCGCCGATCAGCTCACGCGCGACTTCGCGCCCGCGGAGCTTAATGCGGTTCATCCCCTTTACGTCCACGCCCACGGCCCCGGCATCCTCGCCGGCAACCGCGAGGTGCACACGCTCGACGACTTCAAAGGCATGAAGACGCGCGCCACCGGCTTCTGTTCGCAGACCGTCGCGGCGCTCGGTGGCATTCCCATTGGCATGCCACAAAACGACACCTACGAGGCGCTCCAAAAAAACGTCGTTGACGCGACCTTTTGTCCGGTCGAAACCCTCAAGGGCTGGAATCAGGGCGACGTGATCAAGTACGTCACCGACACGCGTTGCATCGGCTACACCACCGCCTTTTTTGTTGTGATGAACAAGCAAAAGTGGGATTCGCTTCCGGCCGATATCCAGGCCATTATCACCAATGTCAGCCGCGAATGGGTCGACCAGCATGGCGAAGCCTGGAATGCCGCGGACGACGCGGGCCGCGACTTCATCGCTGAAAAGGGCAAACCCACCTTCAGCCTCTCCGACGCAGAGCAAATCCGCTGGCGTGCCGCGGTTCAGCCGGTGGTTGACAACTACATCAAAAACGCACCCGCCGGCATTCCGCGCCAGGCATTTGTCGACGCGCTCCGCAAACGCCTCGAGTAAGCAAAAAAAAATGAGGTGGGGCGCGACCGCCGGGCGCGCCAGGTATTGGATGGACGTTTATTGTTTGTCCGCTTGCGTTGCGGATACAAGCTTGTCGTAAGCCCGGCGCGCCCGGCGGTCGCGCCTCACCATTTTTCGCGTTTTTGCACAACATTGCGACGCAACCTCCAGCCTTGACGGGACGGCACCTTCTTCGCCGTGGCAGAGCAGGGGCATTGCCACGGGCGACTTTTGATGTTGTGCGGTTTCCTGACAAATTGGTAATGTGACGGTCATCTTTGCGAAGTGCGCCGCGTGTACGATGTTGTCATTTGTTTGGGGAAATATGATGGCTTTGAACGCGCGTTTTTTTTGGTTGTTGATGGCGGCGCTGCTGACGCTGCGGGTGATGCTGATGGCGGTGATGCCGCTGACGGATCCGTCGGAGGCGCGGTATGGGGTGCTGGCGGTGAACATGGCGCGGCACGGGGATTTTGTGGAGCCGATGTTTATTCACAAGGGGGTGTATCAGAGTTTCGACGGGAAGCCGCCGCTGTATTTTCAGGCGGGCGGGGTGGCGTGCAAAATTTTCGGGCAAAACGAGTTTGCGGTGCGGCTACCGTCAATGCTGTCGGCGCTGATGGTGCTGGGGATTGTGTTTTACACGGTGCGCAGGCTGGCGGGCCGGAACGCGGCGCAGGCGGCGGCGTTGTTCTGCCTGTCGAGCTGTGTGTTTTATTTGTTCAGCGGGTTTTGCATGACGGACATGCTGCTGACGTTGTGCGTGACGGGGGCGGTGTGCGCGTACATGTTGTTCGCAGGGAGCGAGGGACGGGGGAAGAAGGTTTTCAGCGTTTTGTTTTTTGGATTCCTCGGACTGGGGATGGTGGCGAAGGGGCCGGTGGCGGTGGTGATGAGCGGACTGCCGGTGTTTGTGTATGTGTGCGCAGGGAGACGTTGGAAGGAGCTGGCGAAGCACGCGTGGATTTTGGGGCCGCTGGTGTTTGTGGCGGTCGCACTGCCGTGGTATGTGTTGATAGCGCAACGGAATGACGACTTTTTGCGGTACTTTTTTGTGGACGAAAATTTCCGGCGGTTTGTGGCGGCGGCGGATTACGGGGACAAGTATGGGAGTGGACACGATACGTTCAGGGGGATGGCGCTGGTGTGGTTTGCGGTGGCGAACCTGCCATTTTTGTTGCTGGTGGCAATGCCGTTTTTGAAGAAAAAGGCGGGGCTGAAAATTTATGCGAAGGGAGATTTTTCGACGCATCCGGTGACAGCGTTGTCGCTGCTGGGGTGCGTGTGCATCACGGGGTTTTGGTGTTTGACGAGCCGGGCGCTGCTGGCGTATTTGCTGCCGACCGTGCCGCTGGCGTCGATGTGGCTGGCGGTGAAGCTGGAGGAGTGGCGAATGCTCGACGAGGGGTGGATGGTGCGGACGTTGAAACTGGGCGTGGTGGCGTCGTGCGGGGTCGCGTGGATCGGGCTTGGCGTGGCGATGTATCTGGGACATGAGTGGACGGGGAAGCTGCCGAAATGGATGTACAACGACGTGCTGAAGATTCAACGTGAGACGCCGGAATATGCGGACGCGGGGTTTTATTTCGCGCGGCGCGAGCCGTACTCGGCGGAGTTTTATCTGGGCGAGAGGTTTCGCAATCATGAGCCGGAGCTGGTGTCGGTCTCTGTGGCGAAAAGCACGAACGACTTCCTGCTGGTGTCGAAGCGGTATTTGAAGGACATCAAAAACGTGACGCCGCGCAAGGTGGTCTTTAAGAATCCGGAATGGACGGTCTACGCGCCGTTGACGAAAGGAGCCGAATGATGCTCACGCTTGTGGTGCCGTGTTACAACGAGGCGCAACGTCTGCCGCTGGAGCAGTACGCGCAATTTTTGACCGCGCATGCCGGCGTGCGGGTTTGCTTTGTGGACGATGGCAGCCAGGATGCAACGCGCGCGGTGCTGGACGATTTTTGCGCGCGCTTTCCGCAGTCCGCCGAAATGCTTTCGCTGCCGGCAAACAAGGGCAAGGCGGAGGCGGTGCGCGCGGGCATGTTGCATGTTTTGGGCAGCAAGTCGCACGGCGACTATGTCGGATTTTGGGACGCGGATCTTGCGACGCCGCTGGAGGAGGGCTTGCGCTTCATGGACGTGTTGCAGCGATACGAACGGTTTCGTTGCGTGATCGGCTCGCGCTGGCCGCATCTTGGCGCGCGCATTGAGCGCAACATGATGCGCCAGGTCATCGCGTGCATGGTCGCGTTCTGCATCCGGCGGTATTTGGATTTCCCGATTTACGACTCGCAATGCGGCGCAAAAATTTTTCACCGCGACGAGGCGCTCAACCTCTTCACCGAGCCGTTCGTCTCGCGCTGGCTGTTTGATGTCGAGCTCTTCAAGCGCATGACGATCCTTCATTCGCACGCATATCCGGCCGCGCACATTTATGAGATGCCGCTGATGGAGTGGCATGACATCGCGGGATCGAAGCTCAAGTTTTATCACGGCGCGAAGATCATCCTCGAGCTCGCGCGCATCGCGTTCTTCTACCGCCAGCCGCGCCACGAAAAACTTTTCCGCACGAAAAAAGTCGTGCAGCGCCGCGGAAGCATGGTGTAAAATGACGAGTCTTGCACCATGAAAATTCTTATTGTTGAGGATGACAAACGAACCAGCGAGTTCATTGTTCAGGGACTCCAGCAATCCGGCTACCGCACTGACTGCGTGTTCAACGGACTCGACGGCTGGCTCAAAGCCAAGACCGAGACCTTCGACCTCGCCATTGTCGACATCATGCTCCCTGAGCTCGACGGCATGTCGCTCATCAAAAAAATCCGCGAGTCACGCATCACCTTTCCCATTATCGTTCTCAGCGCCAAGGCCTCCGAATCCAACAAGATACAGGGCCTCGAAAGCGGCGCGGACGACTACCTCGCCAAGCCCTTTTCCCTCGCCGAGCTGATCGCCCGCGTCAACGCCCAGATCCGCCGCGCCTCCGCCGTCAGCGAGCCCACCGAGCTCGTCGTCGAAGACCTCCGCCTCAATCTCATCACCCGCAAGGTCTTCCGCGGCAACGACCTGATCGTTCTCCAGCCGCTCGAGTTTCAGCTTCTCGAATACCTCATGCGCAACAAGGGCCGCGTCGTCTCCAAGTCCACCATCATCCAACATGTCTGGGAATACAACTTCGACACCCACACCAACATCGTTGAATCCCGCATGAGCCGCCTGCGCGACAAGATCGACAACCCCTACAAGCGCAAGCTCATCGCCACCGTCCGCGGCTTCGGTTACCGCATGGAATAGCCGCCATGAAAAAAAACAAGACCCTCAAGTTCAAGCTCACCCTCGCCTACACCATTGGCTTCCTCGTTTCCCTCATCCTTTGCTTCACCGTCATCTACTGCGTTCAGCGCCACATCCTCGTCAAGGCCCTCCGCGCCAAGCTCAATTTTTTCGTCAAGGAATTTCAGTACGAATACCTCGCCGGCCACGAATTCACCAGTCAGCACAACTTCATCGATCCCCACCTCCTTCCCGCCGCCACCCTCCAGGCCATCAAAACCAACTACCCCGATTTCCACGCCCTCAGCATCACCCTCAACCCCGCCCGCCGCATTGAAATCCTCGGCGTACGCGACGGGCAAGTCCTCCGCCTCATCTTCTCCCCGAACCGCACCCGCATCGAAAGCGTCTCCTCCGTCATCGTCGACAACCGCCCCGCCTACATGTCCACCGAATTCAACGAGGAGGCTTACGGCGAAGGCCAGAATCAATTTTTCTTCATGATCTTTTCCTCCGACGGCGAGCTTCTCACCCGCTCACCTTTTCATCCCGATTTTCTCCCCAAATTCATCCAGCATAACCTCGGCCAGATCCAGCTCGCCCAACACCCCCTGTCCGGCGACAACGCCAATCCCCTCGGTAAAACCGCCGTTTTCCACAACAACTCCATCCGCGTCCGCACCCTCCGCCGCACCCTCTACGACGGCAACGTCCTCTTCATCGGCGCCAACCTCTCCGACTTCGACAAGAACCTCAACCGCCTCCTCATCATCTTCGGTTGCAGCCTCGTCGCCATGCTCTCCGTCAGCCTCAACATCGGCTACTTCATCGCCAGCCGCGTCAGCCGCGCCATCAACCGCATCACCACCGCCGCCCGCCAAATCGAATCCGGCGATTACACCAGGCGCGTCGAGCCCGCCCCCGAAGGCCGCGAAGTCAACGCCCTCGCCGACGCCTTCAACGACATGACCGACAAGACCGAAAAACTCGTCACCGAACTCAAAACCATCTCCGAAAACATCGCCCACGATCTCCGCACGCCCCTCACCCGCATGCGCGGAAAGGCCGAGGTCTCCCTCTTCTCCGGCGCCGACTCCGAGCTCGCCGGTGTTGTCGCCGAAGAGTGCGGTGACATGCTTGAAATGATCAACACCATGCTCGAGATCACCCAAACCGAATACCGCATCGACGCCATCCGCATGACCCCCGTCGACCTCCGTCATCTCATCACCCGCAGCCTCGACCTCTTCTCCACGATCGCCGAAGACAAGCAAATCGCCCTCACCTGTTCCCTTCCCGACGACGACGTCACGCTCATTTGCCATCCTTCCAAACTCCAGCGCATGATCGCCAACCTCCTCGACAACGCCCTCAAGTTCACCCCTCCCCGCGGCACCGTCGCCATCACCCTCGTCCAAAACAAAACCGACCTCATCCTCACCGTTGCCGACACCGGTTGCGGCATCCCGCTTACCGAGCAACCCCACATCTTCGACCGCTTCTTCCGTTCCAGCGTCAGCCGCACCCTTCCCGGCAACGGTCTTGGCCTCAGCCTTGTCCGCGCCATCGTCCTCGCCCACAACGGCGCCATGACCTTCAAAAGCGCGCCCGGCAAAGGGACGACGTTTATCATCACCTTGCCGCGCACATCAAACTGAAAACGCCTTGTGGCGTGGCAGAACCTCTGCCACGCCACAAGGCGAAGAAATATAGTTAATGCACTTTAAAACAATCCAGAATCGCGCTGTCCAGTGAATCCGATTTTGGCAGAATGTCTTTCAGCTTGTTCTTCAGCCATGCCCAGACGTTTTCAATCGGATTCAAATCCGGGGAATACGCCGGAAGAAACAAAACCTCACAACCACGTCGACGCGCCAGCGCCTGCAAAACCGATTTCCGGTGAATACGGGCATTGTCCAACACCATCACAGACCGCTTTTTGAGACCACGCAAAAGATGGCGTTCGAACCAAAATTCAAACAACTCCGCGTCCATCGTGCCGTCATACTGCAACGGCGAAATGATCCGCTTTCCGCGCAGCCCCGCCACAATGCCCGTGCGGGAAAAGCGTCTGCCGGGTATCCAACCCGGAACCGGAACGCCTTTGGCGGAACGCGCGAAGGGACGGTGCAAATGATGATCAATTCCGGCTTCGTCCACATAAACAAGGCGTTTTTTATCGATTTTTGAAACGGCTTCACGGAAGTGTGCGCGTTGTTCGTCGTTGCGTTCCGTGTACGCGGGCGTTTTTTTTTCGTGTGATGCCCAGTTTTTGAAGTGCCTTGCGGATGGCGTTTGGCGTGCACTTGAAGTAGGCGGCGAGTTCTCTGAGAAAGGCGTCGGGATGTTCCGCGACGACTTCCCGGAGACGTTCGGGATCAATTTTTTTTGGCTTGCGTTTTCGGATTTTTGCGTCCAGCCCTTCGCCGGCGAGCCGGCGTTTTGTCCAGTTCTTCAGCGTGCTCACACTGATGCCAAACAGGGCGGCTGTTTCTTTTTGTGTATGTCCTTTGTCCAGGTGGAACAGGACGCGCTCCTTAAAGTGCTTATCGTAGGCCATAAAAAATACTATACACGGTTTTGAGACAAAGTTAAAGTGGTTTTACTATATATCCCAACATGTCCATTGGTACGCACCTCTTCAACCTCGGAGAGGTTGGACAACAAAGCCCAGGGTTACGCGTATTCGCGTTACCCTGGGTTAGCGTATAAAACCGAAATCAACCCCGGAGGGGTTGAACAAAATAATTGAAATCATGCCACCAACATGCCGGGAATTTGTTGGCGGAAGAAGATTGTTCAACCCCTCCGGGGTTGGAATTTATTTGCATCGTGTTCCCAGTGTTACGCGAATACGCGTAACACTGGGCTTTGATGTTCAACCTCTCCGAGGTTGCCAATGCGCCGGTGTGGCGTGGCAGAGGTCGTGCCACGCCACGAAACGAATACCATAGTGGTTTCATGCAACATTGGTACATGTGCAAAGCATCATGTCGCAGGCAAGCATTTGTCTTTTGCGCCCCAACGGGGCAGGTCAATTTCGGCGGTTTAATCTCATGTGTCCGCTCAAAATAGACCTGCCCCTTCAGGGCGCAATTTGTATTCACGCCTTCACCCAGGGCGTTGCCCTGGGCTGCTATGACCTGCCCCGTTGGGGCGCAAGAGCAGAATGTACTGATGTTGGATAAATTTACTATGAAACAGCCCGCGCCAGGGGGTCATAAGCCGGATTCTGTTCCGCCTTGCGGCGGCGCGGCCATTTGTCTGAGCAATCAACCCGGCGTTATCCCGACGAACCGGGGCGGCGCGGGCCGCGCCTTGACGCCCTATTTGATCTTGCTCCGGACGGGGTTTGCCTTGCTGCCGCTTTGGAGGCGGCACGGTGGTCTCTTACACCGCCGTTTCACCCTTGCCATTCGCTTGCGCGGATGGCGGTTTGGTTTCTGTGGCACTTTCCATCGACGCCGTTTGCCGGCGTCCTCCGCGCGTTGTTGGCGCGCGGCGTCCTGCCCTGTGGAGTCCGGACTTTCCTCACGCGTCGCAAAACGGACGCGCGCGGTCGCTCGCCCCTGGCGGGGCTGAAAATTTAGTTGAAGAGGATCCTGCCGCACATCTGGCAGGTGACGAGGTTTTGGTTGCGGCGGACGAGGTGGGCGACGCTGGGGGGCTGGGTGAGGTGGCAGCCGCCGCAGGTGGTGCCGTTTTCGAGGGGGACGACGGGACGCCAGCGGGCCTTGAGGAGGCGGGAGTAGGCGAGGAGCATCTGGGGCGCGCAGAGGTTGGCGGCGTCGCGGCGGCGGGCCTCGAGTTCGGCGGCGGCGGCTTGGGCTTCGGCGAGGCGGTCGTCGAGTTCTTTCTGGGCTTCGGTGACAATGGCCTGCTCGGCGGCGAGGGCGGCCTCGGCGTCGGCGAGGCGGATTTTGGCGGCGCCGACTTCTTCCATGTAGGCGATGGCGCGGGTTTCGAGGCCGCTGATTTCGCTTTCGACCGCGCCGATCTCGGTGGTCCTGGCGGCGAATTCGCGGTTGGTCTTGAGGGTGGCCTGCTGCTGGCGGAGTTTGAGGATGAGGTTGCGGCGGTCGTCGATGTCGCCCTCGGTGTTGGCGACGTTGACCTGGGCGAGCTTGAGGGTTTCGGAGGCGCGGGCGTGAATTTCGCGGGAATCCTTGAGGCGGTTTTCCTCTTCGGCGCGGCGCTTGGGGATGTCGAGGAGTTCTTTCTGAAGGTCGCGCAGGTGGGCGTCGATCTCTTGGAGGTCGAGGAGGGGCTGTACGATGGGAGTGCTCATGGCGGTTCCTTTCAGGGGTTGAGTTCGTCGGCGGTGTAGCAGTCGGCGAGGGCGTTTTTGACGGAGAGAATGGCCTGTTTGAGGGGCATGTCGAGTGTGCAGCCGGCGGCGCGGATGTGGCCGCCGCCGTTGAAGCGGGCGGCGAGGCGGGTGGCGTCGAGCGGGGCGCGGGTGCGAATGCTGAGGCGGGTGGAGGCGTCGCGCAGGCGCTCGCCTTCGTAGAAGAAAAGGGCGAGGCGGACGGTGGAGAGGGCGCGGGGGATTTCGATGAAGTCTTCGGCGTCGGCCTTGACGGTGTGGGTGTCGCGGAAGTCGTCGCGGGTGAGCGTGATGAGGGCGACCTGGCCGTTGCACCAGGTGTCGAGGCTGTTGATGGCGCGGCGCTTGAGCTCGAGGACGCTGGGGGTGATGAAGGTGTAGATGCGGTCGTTGATGAGGGAAGTGCGGACGCCGTGCTTGAGGAGGTCGGCGCCGTAACGGAGGGCCGCGGGACGGACGTGGTCGTGGGCGAAGCGGCCGGTGTCGGTGACGAGGCCGACCCAGAGGGCTTCGGCGCTGGCGCGGTCAAGGGGCCACCTCATCTTGCGGGCGAGTTTCCAGACGAGCTCGCTGGTGGAGCTGGCTTTGGGATCGACCCAGTTGACGGCGCCGAAACGGGTGTTGGTGGCGTGGTGGTCGATGTTGATCACGCGGGCTTTGGCGGCGGGCGCCTGGAGCGGTTCGGGGAGACGCTCGATGTTGCCGCAGTCGAGGGCGATCCAGGCGTCGTAGCGTTTTTTCACGGCATCCTCGGGCCGGACGACGCGGGCGCATCCCTCCAAAAAACCGGGCCTTCCCAACTGCGTTTTGTACGCGGTGAAGAAGGCCCTGTGCCCCGCCTGATTCAGGAAGCGCGTCAATGCGAGCGCGCTTCCAAGAGCGTCCCCGTCCGGACGCAGATGTCCGGAGATTAGAAATTTGCCTGGGCTTTTCAGCGCGTCCGCCACAGCCCGAAGGCCGGAGCGATGCCGTGTGGATTCGTTGGGCATGGGGAAAAAGAATATCACAAGCGCCCCTGTGTGTGAAGCGAAATATTTTCAAAAAAATCAGAAAAAATGCGGACGGCACGGGAAAAATGTGTTATATTGTGTCGTGACTTTTTCAGCGAACCGCGCGAAATGCCCGGACAGCTTGAAGTCCCGAAGCGAAGGACAGGCGGCCAGGGGTTGTGCTTGACGTGTCGCGTCAAAACCCATACCTTGTGACTGTCATTAACTTGAGAAAATTCATGAGCAATTCTGACGACAACGATCTTTTCGACCTCCAGTTTACGCCGAGCTGGGCGCGCCAGTCTCCGGACGCGCACCACGAGCGCCTGCTCCGCAACGAGCGCAAACATGAGGATTGGGAAGACAAACGTCGCCCGCGCCGCGACGGCGATTTCGACGGCAGACGCCGCGACAACCGCCGCGACGATCCTCGCTCCAAGCCCCCCCGCCGCGATGCCGCCGCACCCGCCGCCGACTTCCGTCCCCCGCGTGAACACTTCAAGCGCGACCAGCGCGACGACCGCGCGCCCCGTCACGATTCGCCCCGTCCGCACGAGCAGCCCCCGCGTCCCGCCTTCGAGCCGCTGCCCGTCGATGTCCGCTTCCTCCCCGAACACCGCGCCCTCGGCTCCATCATGCGCAAGGTGCAGACCACCCACTTCGCCTACCCCTTGCGCGACATGGCCCGCCTCTTCCTCGACAACCTCTCCGCCTGCATGGTTCGCGTCGATCCGCTCAAAGGCCAGGACCTCACCTTCTGGACGTGCAAGCACTGCGGCGTCCCCGCCCTCAGCGAAGACGAAATTCGCCGCCACTTCATTGCCAAGCACTTCAACGACTTCTTCGAAGCCGTCGAAATCGAATCCGAACCGCCTGCCGGCAACTTCATTTGCGTCGCCAAATGCGGCGTCACCGGCACCCTCCTCGGCCCGCCCAACCACCACAGCTACGCCGTCAAAATGCAGGAGATCCTCCGCGGCCGTTGCGCCGGCATGGATCCCGAAACCTACCGCAGCCGCATCATCATGGTGCGCGAACCCGAGGCCATCGAACAATGGCGCCAGGAAGCCGCCCGCCGAACCCTCTACCGCCTCAAGGCCGAAAAACCCGCTGAACACCCCACACCCGAAGCCGCGTCCGAAGCGCCCGCCGAACCCGTCGACGTCCCGACGCCCGACACCTCCCCCGCCATCGAATACACCGCCGCCGAAAACCTCTTCCTCAACGACATCCTCCCCAAAAAAATCGCCAGCGCCGCCCACTTCACCTGCATGACCGACGCCGCGCGCCAAACCCCCGACCACCGCCTCAACCAAACCCTCCGCGAGGCTTTTTACCGCGAACTCCGCTACCCTTCCTCCCTCTTCTTCGCCCTCCGCGGCGCCTTCCATCACCGCAAGATGCACGTCTTCCGCGTCAACGACGCCAAAGGCGCCGACTTCGTCATGATGAACGCCCCCTCCCGCCTCGACCCCGTCAACACCGTCGCCGAAATCCGCGACCTCCTCACCTACGTGGCCGAGCACTCCGGTTGCACCCGCTCCGAAGTCCTCCAGCACATCAAGCAAACCACCCCGCCCGACAACGTCAACCACGTCATCAGCCAACTCCTCTGGCTCATCGAGCGCGGCCACCTCATCGAATTCTACAACAGCGTCCTCGCCATCCCCGCCAACCCCGGCGAATTTCCCGCTTTCCGTTACCTCCCCGGCGAACGCGCCGGCGCCCCTCGCATCCACGGCGAAACCCAGGCCGACACCACACACGCCGCGAGCGAACCCGCCCCCGTTGCCGCAGAGCCCGAAGCTATCGTCACAGAGTCTGCGCCTGTTGCCACAGCGTCCGAGCCCGTTACCACAGAGCCCGCGCCCGTCGAGCCTCCCGCCGCTGAAGCCGCACCCGACCCCGTTGCCGAATCCCAAGACCCGAAAGCCGACCCCTCGTGACGCGCAAGGACGAACTTCGCGCCGCCGCCATCCAACGCCGCCGCACACTCACCGACGAACAACGCCAGTCCGCAGCCAAGGACATGAGCGCCCTCTTCGTTAATTTCGCGCTCTTCAAGCGCCGCTCCTACGCCGCCTACCTCAGCAACGACAACGAAATCCCAACCCGTTACCTCATCCGCCAAATTTTCGCCTGGAATGCCTCCCTCGCCATCCCCGCTTGGGAACCCGAAACCCGCTCCTACAAACTCTACGGCTTCCACGCCCAGATGAACGTCGTCAAAGGCCACTACGGCATCCGCGAACCCGAGCACCGCCTCCCCGTCGACCCCGCAACCATCCGCCTCCTCCTCATTCCCGGCGTCCTCTTCGACGCCTCCGGCAACCGCATCGGCCACGGCAAAGGCTATTACGACACCCTCCTCGCCACCACCTCCCCCGACGCCCTCAAAATCGGCGTCTGCTACGACTGGCAAATCGCCCCCGACCCCCTTCCCGCCGAATCCCACGACATCCCCATGGATTTCCTCCTCACCGACCGCCGCATCCTCTGCTGCAACCCCCAAAAACTCCGCGCCAAATCCACCTCTCCAAGATAATCGCAAAAGCCAGTTGCGTATAGGTGGGGCGCGACCGCCGGCGCGCCGGGCTTCCGGCAAGCTTGTATCCCCAGCGCAAGCGACACAAATACACGTCTATCCAATACCCGGCGTGCCCGGCGGTC
>JAVBOU010000183.1:0-37030 GCA_031550185.1 Kiritimatiellia bacterium
CCCCACCTTTTGTTCAGCCCCTCCGGGGCTATCTCATTCGTTGCACGGCGTCGCGCATAACCACGTCACAGCTTTTTAACGGTGATGCTTTTGAGATTGTACGCGCCGGTGCCGAAACGGAAATTGAAACCCCAATACGCATTAAATTCGGCGTCGGTGAGGCGCCACTTCAAGGTTTGCCAGCCGTCACCGGCAGGGATTTCCTGCGGGATGGTTTTGAAAGGCGTGATGCCGTCTGGATCAGAGGGGTTGTCGTATTCGTACTCGAGTTTGATCGACGCGCTTGTCGCGGCATCCTTGCGTTGCGCCACGACAATGATTTCGATCGGGCCGGTTTTGTAGGAGAGAAAATTGGGGTCGCAAATGAAAGAAGTCCCGCCGGGTGCGGAGCCGTCGCGCGCGCCTTCCTGTTCGTGTCCGCCTCCATACAACTTGACGGCCTTGGCGATTTCTTCGCCGGAGACGGTGTGCAAACCTTTTTCAATGACCTTGCCGTCGGCGGCGTAGGAGATGGAAATTTCCTTTGTGGCAGAGAAGTCGCCCTGCCACGGGAAGGGTTTGGCTTTGTTGGTTTTTGCGGTGGCGAGCAGACGCGCGGGGGGATTGAGGATGAAGGCGGGTGAGTTGGACAGCGCGAGGGAGCGGGTTTTGCGGAGATCGCCGGTGAGCGGTTTGACGATGTCGCATTCAGCGCTGAGTTCGACGTTGGCGGTGTCACCTTTTTTTTGCGTCCAGGCGGCGATCAGGGGTTTGGCGTTTGCGCCTTCAAAGGCGTAGCCGATGTGCGTGTCATCGAGCATTACCCAGCCGAGGTATTTGGGAAGCTGGCCGAAGTGCTTGATCAAGCTGCCGTAGGCGGTGTAGGCGGGGCGCTTGCGGCCCTGTTGATCCATGAGTCCCATGGGGCCGGAATCGCCGTCGCGCGCTTCGAACCACTGAATTTGCGCCACGCCCTGCGCGATGCCCATGACGTAGGTTTTCACAAGCGCGTCGGCCTGTGTGTCCTCGCCCTTTTTCGCGTCGCAACCGATCTCGGTGAAGAAGATGGGAACGTTGGCGCGGCTTGGGTTTTGCGCCTTGAGCATTTTGCGCACCGTGGGGACGATGCTCAGGTAAAGCGCGTCGCTGCCGGCGCACGCGACAACGCCGTTGAGGGTTTCATACGGGTGTAGCGAAATCCAATCGAACTTGTCCTTCGCGCCGTGGCGAATCGCATGCTCGAGATAATTGATGTGGACGGACTTGGCGGTGAGGCCGATTTTTGCGGTGGGGTCGGCGGACTTTGCGGCGTCATAGGCGGCGGCGACGAGCTTGCCGTAATCGGCGGCCGTGTCACCCTTGGTGGTGAAGTTCGGCGGCTCGTTCCAAATTTCGTAATAGAGCCCGGCCTTGCCCTTGGACTTGCAATGCGCGACGATTTGGCGGACGTATTCGGACCAACCTTCGAGGTCGTTTTTCGGCAGGCCCTTGTCGCCCTTCCAACCCTGGCCCCAGAGAAGAATGCCGTAACGCATTCCGATTTCATCCATGTAGGCGATGGACTCGTCGAGCAGCGAAAAATCCCACTGGCCCTGTGTTTTTTCAACGCCGCGCCAGCCGACGCCGGGAATGGTGCGGTACCCCTCGACGCCGATTTCGCGCAGTTGCGGCGCCCAGGATTTGACGCCCGGAAGGTCACGGCCGCGCGCCGCGCCGGTGCCGATGGCAAAAGGGGTGACTTGCTGGGCGCCCGCAAAAGTCGCCACGACGAATGCCGCTGAGAGGAGGATGAATTTCATAGTGAAGGACGGGGTTGAGGGTGATGTTACCGAATGAAGAACAATGCGCCGGGAGGTGAAACCTTCATCAAGATGGCGTGCTCCTGGATGTCAAAAGTAAACATGAAGCTTCTGGTGGCCACCGGCGCGCGCGGCAACGCAGAAGCGTTCAGCGTTCCGGCCTGAAGAATTTTGTGAATGCCGATGGTTGCGTCCTTGGTCGCCGTGGGGATGAGCGAGGAGCCGGGCTGGAATGTCACCGTGCCGCTGATCGTCGCGGGAATGATGCCATTCGGGCCGACTTCCACGAGCAGCGAATTGTTCGGATAGACGGTCAGCGATTGCGCCGAAAAATGTCCGCCCGCGAGTTCGAGACGGTTCCCCTGATTGATGGTATTGATGTTCGCTTTCACATACCCGACATGCACCGCGCCGACATTCGTGACCGCGCCATAATTGGAAACGCGCAGGGCGTTGTTGGTGACATACGAGAGGTACGTGGTTCCGCGATTCTCGGACGCGCCGACGTAAAGGTTTTGTTTTGCCAAGTCCCATTGGGAACCTTCGCCCGTCACTTCGAGCGTATTGTTTTCAGAAAAATACGCCGTCGCGCCAGTACTCGGGCCGCTTATGGCACCGATGTATGAAGTGGCGCGTGAGAAGACCTTGCCACCGCCGCTGACGATTGTGCGATTGCTGTCGGCAATATTGAAATTGTCCACATTGGGGATGTAGCCAATGCCGAATCCCGTGATGTAACTACTGGTTGACGCCACATTCGTGACAACAGCGTTGTCCGTCACTTCAAACACATTCCAGCGTCCGCTGTTTTCGCTGGGGCATGCCCGCGCGGAGGCGTCGACAAGGCTGCCTTCGCCGGAGACAGTGATTTTGTTGTGATTGGATTTAGAACCCAGAGCCAGTATTTCCCCATAAAATTTTCCGCCATTCGTAATGACGAGCGATGACCAGGTGGGGACGTCAATGGACGTAGACGTAGTAGCGGCACGATTGCCAACCACAATTTGGAGATTCGTCAGCACACCGCCGTTCGCGACCACCACGCTGTTGCTCTGGCCGTATGCCTGCGTGATGTTCAGCCTCTGCGCAAGCCCCATGAAATCAACAACGGACGGCTGGCCCGTTGTGGGATTCACGCCGGTAATCTCCATCGTATTGTAGTTGCTGGTGCCGTTGCCGATGTAAGAAGTCGTGCCACTGCGAACAATGACTTTTCCGCCGTCACGAACGACGAGTTTGTCCCAACCGCCGCGAGTATTGAAAAAATTGCCAAGCACCAGCACATTCGCCATGTCCAGAACACCGTCGGTCGCAACCTCCCACGTGTTACTAATCGAGCCGGAAGTGGCGTGGATGAGCGACTCGCTGAGCACCACCGTCGCGGGGACACCCTGTTCGTTCGCGCCGCCGATGAAGAACCGTCCAAACTCCGTGCCTTGCAGGCGCAGACGTTTTGCGCTGACATAGGCGCCGTTGCGGATGGTGATGCTTGGGCGTTGCACGGCATTTGCGCCGATGCGGGCAAAATTCGTGACCATGGCGGAGTTTTCGATCACGAGCGACGCTCCTGCGGCCAGCAAAAGTTCGCTGTTCGCATTCTGCGTGTGCGTGAGCACGGTTCCGTCGCCGGAGACAATGGTGTTGAGCGTGTTGCCGCTCAGCGTGGTGGTCGGCGCAGTCAGCACTTCCGTTGTACCGGGAGGTATCTCCCAAGTGTTCTGCGCAAGTACAATAGAGTACACTCCGACCGACAACACCATCCAACACACACGACATAACAAACGATTCATGAAGAACTCCTTGGGAGGTTGACCCATAAAAAGTTCTATCAATTATAGTGCGTCCTCAACAGCGAGTCAAACGTGTGCGCGTTTAGTGATGGCTTGAAAATTCCAAAATCAAATGAACCACCCCGAAAAGGGTCGTCGCGAGGCAAACACGTTTCCCGTCACCACGAGGGCGATGGAAAAAGGGATTGAAAAATGGAGGCATGACCCTTATGACAGGTGATTCCAACTCACCCCGTAAAAACGACGCCTCCATGAAAAATCGATATCTCCACCACGTTCCCGGCGAACACTTCATACGGCAACAATGAATCACACTTGAGCAAAGTTAGTACGTCAAACCCGAACAAAAATGTCGTGCCAATTTTGCGCCGGCGTCGTATACTTACGGGCAACCTTTGGAGTACACAACCATGAAACTCAATGAGCACGAAGCAAAGCAGCGCGCGCTGGCCCTGGTGGGGCGCGATCCGGTCGTCATGATGGTGGGAAGCGTTGGTTCGAACGGCGCGCCGGAGATCAAGGCGATGGTGAAGATGCGACACGACGGGTTGCGGCGGTTTTGGTTTTGCAGCAACACGTCGGCGCGGCGGACGAAGGTCTGGCGGCACGACGCGCGCGCCTGCGTGTACGCCTATGCGTTCGCGCCGGAGGCAAGGCCGGTGGTCTGCCACGGCGTGATGTTGTCGGGGACGGTCGAACTGTCGTGGGACGATGATTTGCGGCGCTCGCTGTGGCAGGATTTTATGACGATGTATTATCCGCAGGGGCCGCTGGATCCCGATTTCGTCGTGGTGCAGTTCACGGCGGAACGCGGCAATTATTACGAGGGATTGGGTAACACGGATTTCACGGTTTAACCGCGTGTTGCAATGGCGCGTCGTGGCGTGGCAGGAGCTCTGCCACGCCACAACGCGTTTTTGTGTTTTGCTTTCGCCGAAAAAATTCCCAAACTTTCAGCATACCTGTTATGATAACCGCCTTCAAAGGAGTCATGAAAAATGAACGAATCCCTCTTCACGTGTGAAGGGTGCCTGACCGAATACGTGGTGACAATTTTCAAGGCGACGCTGCCCGACGCGCCCGCTGATTTCGTCGTGCGCGTGAGTCCCGTGACCGACCGCCGCTTCGGCGACTTCCAGTGCAACGACGCGCTCGCTCTGGGCAAGCAACTCAAGCAACCGCCGCGCAAGATCGCCGACCAGATCGTGGCCGCCATGTCGCCGTTGCCACCGATGCTTGAGCGCGTTGAAATCGCCGGCCCCGGCTTCATCAACTTGACGCTCTCCAACGCCTGGCTCGCGGAACAGGCGCAGCGTGTGATCGCCCTCCCGCAATGCGGCATCCCGCAGGTTGGCGAAGGCCGCACCGTTGTCATCGACTACTCCAGCCCCAACGTCGCCAAGCCGATGCACATCGGCCACATCCGCTCGACCATTATTGGCAACGCGCTTGACCGCTTTTTCCGCGCGCTTGGTTACCGCGTCATTGCCGACAATCACCTCGGCGACTGGGGCACGCAATTCGGCATCATCATCAAAGGCTTCCGCGAATTTCTCGACGCCGACGCGCTTGCCGCTTCGCCGGTCGAGGAGCTCGAGCGCATTTACATCGCCAGCTATCAGCGCACGAAAGAGGACGAAACGTATCTCGACGCATGTCGCAACGAACTCGTCAAGCTCCAGCAGGGCGACGCTGAAAACCTCGCGCTGTGGAAGCGTTTTGTCGCGCTCAGCATTCAGGAATTTGAACGCGTTTACAAGCGCCTCGGCATTGGCTTCGACCTCTATCGCGGCGAAAGTTTTTACAACGACCAGCTTCCCGGCGTCATCGAAAAACTCCGCGCGCACAACATGGTTGAGGAGAGCGAGGGCGCGCTGGTCGTCAAGCTCGACGACGAAGGTTTGCCACTTTGCATCGTGCGCAAACGCGACGGCGCCTTCAACTACACCACCACCGACATCGCCACCGTCTTTTCGCGCGAGCAGGAATTTCACCCCGCGCGCATTATTTACGTCACCGACGAACGCCAGCAACTCCACTTCAAGCAATTCTTCGCCGTGTGTCAAAAGCTCGGCATTGCCACGACGCTCGAACACGTGTGGTTTGGTCTCATGCGCCTTCCCGAAGGCACCTTTTCCACGCGCCAGGGCAACGTCATCAAGCTCGAATCGCTCCTCGACGAAGCCGAGCGCCGCGCGCGCGACATCATCGACGCGTCGAATCCGGACATGCCGGAAAATGAAAAAGCCACGCTCGCCCGCGACATCGGCATTGGCGCCGTGAAATACGCCGACCTGAGCCACGATCCCAAAAATCTCATCACCTTCACGTGGGATCGCGCGCTCGCGCTTGAGGGCAACTCCGGCCCATACCTGCAATACGCCTGCGCCCGCATCTCCAGCCTTCTTGCCAAATACGCCGAGATCGCGCCGGGACGCGATCCGTTGCAAAACAAATGGCGCGTCACGAACGAAAGCGAACGCCTTCTTGGTCTTGAGCTGTTGCGTTTTCCGTCGATTGTTCTTCGCGCCGCTGACGCTTACAAACCCAGCATTCTCGCCGATTATTTGTTTGGGCTTTCGCAGGCGTACAGCACCTTTTATCAGAGCTCGCCCGTGTTGAAATCCGAACCCGAAATCCGCGACAGCCGCATTCGTCTTTGCGTCATGGTTATGCTTGTGCTCAAGCAGGGGCTCTCGCTTCTTGGCATCGCAACACCAGAAAGGATTTAATGTAGGACAGACATTCTTGTCTGTCCCTGGTGTCAAACCATGAGATCTGCACCAGCGACAGACAAGAATGTCTGTCTTACCTTGCCCGTCGTGACTTCAACACAAACCACTATTCTCTGGCGTGGCAATGGTCATGCTCTGCCACGAGGCGATTGAATTTTCATGCAATGGGGAGTCCAGCTTTTGTATGTTCCGCGCGAGGGAAATCCCTCGCACGTGGCGGAGCCATGCGAGGAAACGTCGGAGCCCGCGCGTCAGCGTGCGGATCGGTTTCTCATCACGAACAATCGCGAGCTCGCCGAGGAAACTTTTTCCGGACTTCAACACATCAGCATTGAAGAATTGTGGCAGCTTGCCTTTCCCGCCTCAGCCGCGGAAAATCTCACCCAGATGCAGCGCGAATGCGACGCGCCGGAAGACGCAGAGGGCTTTCTCGCCGTGTGGCGGCGCATTGCGGAACACCTTTCGTGTCTGCCGCTTTGGGCGCTTGAAACCGTGGAGCTGACCTTGCGCGAAGCAGAGACGCGGCCGCTCGACGCTTTCTTTGGCCTGGCCGCGCGGCGCATTCGCAAGAGCGGAAAAAATTGCGGCGAATGGATGCGCTCGTTCGACGAGAAAATGACGCGCCACGAAAAGCGCGTGATCCCGACGCACGCCGATTGCTCGCCGGTGAATGCCGTGGAGCTCACGCACATCATCGGCGCGAACGGCGTCTTCGCCAACATCATTCCCGGTTACGAACCGCGCGAGGGACAGGCGCAAATGGTCGAGGCGGTGGCGCGCACGTTCAACGAGGAAAAGCACCTTATCGTCGAGGCCGGCACCGGCGTCGGCAAGTCGCTCGGCTATCTTTTGCCCGCGGCGAAATGGGCGCTCTTCAACGACACGCCGGTGATCATCAGCACGCACATGAAGAACCTCCAGGCGCAACTGATGGAGAAGGACATTCCGATGCTGCTCGCGGCGCTCGCACAAAACAATGAGCCAAACATTGAGAATTTCCGCGTGGCGTTGATCAAGGGCCGCAGCAATTATTTGTGCCTGCGCAAGCTCGGCATTCTGCTCGACGGCGGCGCGTTCATGTTCGACCGTCCCGGCCTGCGCCAGCTCGCGCGCGCCGTGATGTGGAGCGTGCAGACGACGGACGGCGACCTCGACGCGTTCTCCGGCGGCGTGGGCGCGGAGGCAGGATTTTTGCGCGAGCTGTCGTCGATCGGCGAGGAGTGTTCGGGCCGCAAATGCCGCCAGTTTCGCCGCTGTTTTTTGCGCAAGGCGCGCGAACGCGCGGGGCAGGCGCATCTTGTGCTCGCGAACCACGCGCTGGTCTTCATGGACCGTGAAAGCGAGGTCGCGCTGCCCGCGGCGCGGCAGATTATTTTTGACGAGGCGCACAACCTGGAGGATGTCGCCACGCGCTATTTTTCCGTCGAGGTTACGGTCGGGCGATTTCTCCAACTCCTTTCGCGTCTCTCGCGCGACCGCGGAAAGATGGCGACCGGCATCCTCGAAACCTTGCACCGCCAACTCGAAAAAGGCGTGACCGGCGGTGGCGAGGCGATCCGCAAGGCCATGACCAAAACGCTGCGCATGATCAAGGCGTCGCTCGGCGAGGTGCGCGGTTGCGGCGACGCGTTTTTCACGGAGCTTGGCCGCGCGCTGCATCACGCCAATGACGCGCGCCGCGTACGCACTGGCGCCGTCACCGACGAGCCGGTCATGCCGCTGCCGCTGACCGCGACGCTCGACGAGCGCGTGGCAGAGGTGCTGGCTTTGCCACAGGAAATTTCGAAGGGTGCCGCCTTCATCGAATGGGAACGGGAGGATCGCGAACCTGTCGCGCGCGCGGCCTTTAAGCTCGTCGAGCAGCTCGTGCATTGCGCGGCGCAATTAAACGAATTGGCGAACCTCGTGCGCGAGAGCATGGAGGATGAGCTGACGCTGCTCGGCGACCAGGCGGAGGATTTGGACGGCGTCTCCGCGCAACTCAAAACGTTTGCGCTCGACATACAATTTGCATTGCAGGCGCGCGACGCGAGTTTTGTTTATTGGATCCAGCACGCGCGGTTGCGCGAGACGTTTGGCGAAATGTTGTGCGCGCCGCTGAGCGTGGGCGAACGGCTCGCGGAGGAGGTTTACGCGAACGTCAGCTCCATTGTGTTTTGCTCCGCGACGCTGCGCACCGGCGGCAACTTTCATTTCATGGCGCGGCGCCTTGGGCTTGATCTCATTCCGCAGGAGCGGTTGATCACATGCCTTGCAACAAGCCCGTTTGACTACGCGAACCAGTGCCGCGTGTTTGTCACAAAATTTTTACCCGAACCCGCGGGCGAACGCCAGACTGAAGGCGGCTACGTCGAGGCGCTCGCCGCGATGATGCGCGACGTGTTTCTCTGCACGCACGGCCGCGGCCTCGGATTGTTCACGAGTTACGAAATGCTCCAGGGCGTGGTGCGCATCGTGCGCAAGCCGCTGGAGGCCGCGGGCATCCGCGTGCTCGTGCAGGACAAGGGTTATTCGCGCGATCAGATCACGCGCATCTTCCGCGCTGGCGCGCAGGGTGGCTGCGTGTTGCTCGGCACGCATTCGTTTTGGGAGGGCGTCGACGTTGTGGGCGAGGCGTTGAGTTGCGTCGTCATCGCGCGGCTGCCTTTTGCCGCGCTCAACGACCCCATCACGTCCGCACGCGCCGAACGCATCGAGGCGCAGGGCGGCAACGCCTTTCGCGAATTTTCCGTGCCCTCCGCGGTCATTCGTTTTCGACAGGGTTTTGGCCGCCTGATCCGCAGCCGCAACGATCGCGGCGTGGTCATTGTCGCTGATCCGCGCATCGAAACAAAATTCTACGGACGCTGGTTCAAGCAGGCGCTTCCATGCGCCAGCCAGCCGGTTGAAAATCCCGGTGATCTGTTGCGTGAGATTAGAGATTTTGTTTGATAGAGTATTTCCGTACAACATTGCGACACGTTTCGTCAACCCCAACGGGGTTGTGTTGGAGTGTGTCAATGTTGAGGCGAAACATTATATTCAGCATGAGTACACGTCTGACGAAAAACCCGGCGCGCTTCGCAAATGCCGTCAAACATGTCAATTGTTCTGGTGACATGTGGCGTGGCAGAGGTTCTGCCACGCCACGGGAAGGTTATGGGAGGATATTATCGGAGCATAAAGAGTGTTGTTTCACTTCGATATTGCAGGTAGAGTGTGTCGCCCACGATATAGCTCCGCCAACGGGGCAGGTTTTGGGGCGGGACATCCAGGGAGAGGTCGTCCGGATTGGTAAAACCGCCGGCGGCGGTGAGCACGGGATAGCTTTGGGCTGGCATGCCTTTTATGATGGAAGGGCGGAGGCGGGTGTTGGTTCCAAAAGAGACTGCGCCGTGAATTTTTGCGACCGGGAAGTCGTTGGCGTTGAGCTCGACGGCGAGGATGTTGTTGGGTTGGAAATCGAGGCGGTTGGCGCTGAGGAGGCCGCCGGCAAGGACGAGGGCGTTGTCGCGGCCGACGGAGTTGCCGATTTTGAGCGTGCCGCCAAGGTGAAGTTGGGCGCCGTTGGCGACGCGCACGCCGTTGGTGCCGTTGGCGCTGTCGCTGGCCTGCATGACGTCGAGGTGGACGATGTTGGTGATGACGGCGTGGTTGTCGGCGATGATCCAGTTGTTGTAACGGGCGGCGCTGGTGCGTCCGTAGCCGATGCGCATGGAGAGGTTGCCGCCGCCGTCGAGGAGCGAGCCGGGGCCGGTGACGATGATGCGGCCGTCGGTCAAGGATTGACTCGAACCACCGGAAGGACGCCAGATGTCAGTGGCGTAGGCGATGTCCATGTTGCCGGCGGTGTTGGAGCGGAGGTAGGCGGCGCCATTGGTGATGATGAAGGCGTTGTCATGGTTGCCGGTGTAGTCGTAGAGGCGTGTGACGACAAGTGAGCCGGATTCGTGGACGAGCCGGACCTCCGGGCCGTCGAGGACGAACCGGTTGGGGCCGTTGCCGTGGTTGACTTTGAGGTAAATGTCGCCCTTGAGGAAGATGTGCGCGCCGTCGGTGACGGTCCAGTCGATGCCGGTGCCGCCGCGGCAGGCGATGTACATGCTGCCGGTGTGGATGCGGGCGTTATTGGTGAAGAGGACATCAGAGTTGAGCTTGGTGCCGGAGTCGCCATGGCCGAAGGTGACGTTGGTGACGGTGACGTTGTCGAAGACGAGGTAATTGCGGTCGCCGTTGTTCTGGAGGGCGTTGGCGGGGACGAGGGCGCCGCCACGAAGGTCGAGGATGCCGCCGTGCGCGCCGTCGGACGAGGCGCTGGCGACGATGCCGGTGTTGTTGTTCACGGAGATCGCGCCGAATAGGAATCCGGGGACGGAGAGCTTTGTGCCGGCGTCGAGGCGGATGGCGCCGGCGGGTTTTGCGCCCCAGTTGAAGGTGTTGGCGGTGACCGTCGCGCCGTCGGTGAGGACAAGTTCGCCGCTGCCTTCGAGGCGCAGGGATTCGAGCATGGTGTTGCCGCCCTGGATGACAAAGGCGCCGCCGGCGATTTCAAGGGGCGTGTTGACGGGCGGTTCGCTGAAGCCGGAGGCGTTCAGGGTGAGCGAAGCGGCGCCCTCCTTGCGAAGGGTGCCGAAGCCGTTGAACCGGCCGGAGAGGGTTGTGGCTGCGGGCGGGTTTAGCACGAGTCTGCCGGCGTGGATGACGCATTGCGACGCGAGCAGCGAGGCGCCAGTGTACTGCAACGTGCCGGCGCCGAATTTATGAAGTGTCGCGGCGAGGAGGCTGGCGCTGATGGAAGCGGGGGTTGCCTCGGTGTAAATGTAGAGGTCGGAGTTGCCGGTGGTCAGTGTTCCGTTCGCGAGTTGCGCGCCGTTGTTGCGGAGGATAAGCCCGCCGTCATGTCCGCCGCCGAGCGTCAGGGTTTTGCCGTTGAGGTTCAGCGTTCCGGTGGTGGAAACGAGATCCGCGACTTGGTCGGCGTTGAGCGTGGAATTGCCGGTTGTGTGGACGTAGGCGTCGGCGCCGCTGAAGGTGGTTGCGCCGGTTGCGCGGAGGAGGCCGAGGTCGGGGTCTTTGGCGGCGAAGTCGCCGCCGGCGCGGGCGATGACGAGCCACGGCGCCTGGAGTCCGTTGGCGGGTTGCTCACGTAAAGGCGCTCGTTTGCGCGGTTGGCAGTGAAGCTGGCGTCGTTCGGACCGGTCAGCGTCAGCACGCTGCCGGGTTCGCGGGAGAGTGTGCCGATGTCGAGGTCGAGCATGTCCACGCCCAGAATCGCGGTGTTCATCGCGGCTTTGGCAACAAGCGCGGACTGGTAGTTCTCTTCGCCGACGGAGGTGCCTTTGAAGGTGGCTGTGGCGGAATCCAAGGCGTTGCTGGCGGCGCCGAGCGCCAGCGTGCCGCTGCCGAGCAACGTGCCGCCGTGTGGCGATGTGGCGAAGGCTTCGAGCGTGCCATAGGGTACGTCGACGCCACCGGTGAAGGAGTTGGCGCTGTTTTCGAGGCGGAGGGGGCCGCGGTTGACCACGACGCGGCCAGGGCCGGCGAGGAGCGGTTTGATGTAACTGGTGGAGATGTTGCTGCCGGCGGCGCGTGTGTGCTGGAGCGTGCCGGTGAGCGTCAAGGTCGTGTCGCCGTCAAGGAGCAGGCGGCCCCAGTCGTTGCCGACCGTGATCGCGAGGTCGTGAACGGTGATGTCTTCGGCGAGCAAGACGGTGCGCTGGCCGCTGAAGGTCGCGTTGTCGCCGTTTTGAAAGACCGCGCTGCCATTGGGTTGTGCGGGCGTGCCGGCGAGGTGCCAGTTCGCGCTGGAGGTGTCCCAGAGGTTGTTGTTGGCTTTGTTGTCGAAGATGAGCGGTTGCGGTTCGGCGCCGAGGGTGAACGCGGCGCTGGCGATGAGCGCGACGCTGAACAGGACGTTCGTGTTGTGGTCGTTAGACGTGTGCATGGACGACTCCTTGGTGTTTGTGTCCGCCGCGGCGGATGCCTGGGCTGTGGTGGCGGGGCTTTTATGGTTGGATGGACGCGAAAAAATCGAGCGCAATGCTGACCAGGATGTGTGCAGCGAATGGATGGCTGCGGTGCCGGCGTCGTGCGTCGCAATGTAGGCGGTCACACCTGCGGCGGCGGTTAGGAGGCAGAACAGGAGCGGAATGAGCGCGGCGATGCGGGAGCGCGCGCGGCGTGGCGTGTCGCGTTGGAACAGCGGGCCGTTCGTGCAACACAGGACGTTGAGATGGATGTGAAGCTCCATTTGACGCTCGTATTCCTCAAGCGCGTCCGGGTCTTCGCACAGGCGCGCCTCAAGCAGAGCGGCTTGCTCCGGGGTCGCGGCGCCAAGAATCACGGCATTGATCGCCTCAGCAAGACGCGTGGGATCGGCGGCTTTCATCGTTGGCTCTCTGTTGCAAGTTTGCCTTCCACGCAGAGGCGCAGCAAGTGACGCGCGTAGTAGAGGCTGTTGGCGACGGAGCCGCTGTTGCGCTTGAGGCGCCTGGCGATCTCGGCAACCGGAACCCGGTCGGCATAAAACCAGTCGATCAGCTGCCGCAGCGAGCCCGACAACTCGTGCCGGCATTGCTCCAGAAAGGCAAGGCGCAGGTTGGCGTTGTCATTCGCCGACGCAAAACGCTCCGCCATATGCTCGATGAACGCGTCGGAAAAGAGCAGCCTGCTTCGCGAGAGCGTTTTACGGTGCGTCATCACCTCATATTTCGCGATCGTGCAGGCCCAGTTGAAGAACGGGCGCGTGGCGTCGTAGTCGTTGCGCTGCTGCCAGAGCTTGATGTTGACGTTCTGGAGGATGTCCTCGCTCTCCGGAATGCCGCCGGTCAGCTTGCAGATAAATGCCAGCAGGCGAAGCTGAACCTTTGTTATTTCAAGCTCGACAATGGATTCAATGTTGTCGGGGTTTTTCACTCGGATGTGCCTTGTGTTAATTATTATAGGCGCTAGCCGCCGGGATATCACAAAATGTTTCCACACGCTTCGCATGAATGGCCGTGGCGTGGCAGAGGTCGTGCCGTGCCACGAAAAGTTTTTCAGAAAGTTTCAGTAATTTTCAATTGCATGGTTTCACTGGAGGAGGTATACTATGGAGGTATGAACTGGGATAGGCGTTATCCCGGACAAAGCGAGTGTGTTATGTTTACAACGTTGGAAGATGTGGCGCAGGCGGCGGGGTGTTCGCTGGCGACGGTGTCGCGGGCCATCAATGGGTCGTCGCTGGTGAGCGAGGATGTGCGGGCGAAGGTGTCGGCCGCGGTGCAACGGACCGGGTACAAGCCGCGGCGGAGGCGGTCGCCGGGCGGAAAGGCGGCGGCGAGCGGGACGACGGGGATGCCGGTGATCAATATTTTGTTTTACCGGAGCCAGTCGTATGAGCCGTTGAAGCCGACGGCGCAGGGGGTGAAGGTTGGGGCGCCGCACGCGTATCATGCGCCGGATTTGCAGAGTCCGCAGTTCCGGCAGTCGAACAGTTTTGAGCAGGGGTTGCTGGAGGGATTGCTGGCGGCGTGTTCGCACTTTCAACTAAAGGCGGGGATCATCTCGACGGACAATCTGGCGGATGCGAAGCTGTTGGAGGAGGTGGGGGGAACGGAGCATGGCGGGTTGATCATCGGCGGGATTTATCCGGAGGGGCTGGACGGGTTTTTGGCGCAGTGCCGGCAGCCGGTGGTGTTGCTGGACATGTTGCACAAGGGGGCGCCGGATGTGATCACGTCGGACAATATTGACGGAATCCGGCAGAGCGTGACGTGCCTGGCAGCACTGGGGCACAGGGAGATTGGGTTTGTGGGGACGCATGACAATCCGTCGTATTATGAGCGGTATTTTGCATTTTTGGCGGCCATGGCGGAGGCGGGGCTGGGAGTGCGTCCGGAGTTTGTGGTGAACACGCCGGGCGGTGTGGCGGAGACGGCGAAACTGGTGACGCCGTTGCTGGCAAGCAGGGAGCGGCCGACGGCGCTGGTGGCGTGCTCGGATTATTATGCGATTGCGGTGATGGAGGCGGCGCGGGGGTGCGGGTTGCAGGTGCCGCGGGATTTGTCGGTGATCGGGTTTGACGATGTGACGCTCGCGCAGCGGATGAAGCCGGCGCTGACGACGGTGCGCGTGCCGGTGCAGGAATTGGGATGGCGGGCGGTGGCGCAGTTGTTGCCGTTGCCACACGCGGGCCGCGCGGTGCGGCGAACCACGGGCGCGATTGTGCGCGTGCCGGTGGAGCTGGTGGTGCGCGAGACGTGCGCGGCGCCAAGGAAAAAGTAACAGGCGGCGCGTAAAAGGAAAGGAGCAACTCTATGAAAAACACAACAACACTCCTCTGTGGCACGGCGCTATTCCTTGCCACAAGCGCTGTGGCGCAACTCACGCCGGGGCTTTATGAATCGCGGTACTGGGGGCAGACTATTTTTGAGGGCACGCCACCGGCGTCAACGCGCGCGCGCATCACGCAGTCGCCCATTGCGGCCAACGTCTGGGGCGCGCCCGGCAATTACAACAACAACGATATGTTCGGCCCTGACTGGCCGCCGGATTGCTACTACGTGGAGGAGTGGGGCAAGGGCTGGGGAGACAATACCACGTTTTATTACACCGGTTACATTTGCATCGACGAAGGCGTCAGCGAGGTCACGTTTGGATGTTCCTTCGACGACAAAAAATGTCTCCTCATCGATAACAAGGATGTTTTTCGGAGCACGGAGTGGAATCAAAATGTCATTGGCACGGTTCGCAACCTGACTCCGGGCTGGCACAAGTTTGACCTCTGGTTGTATAACGCCGGCAGTGGATGGGGACCCATTACGGACAACCCGGGATGGGGCGCTTATCAATGGCACCCCGACCGCATCGGCTTCGGCATCGACTGGCAGGGACGTAACGATGCCAATCCGGCGTACTTTGTTTTTCCGTCCAACACGGTCGATAAAATCATTTTTTCCGCGACACCGCCCAGCGGCATTGTGTCCTTCGGGACGCCTGCCACGACGGTTCGCAACATGACGTCCGCCACGGTTACCGTTCCGGTCAGCATGAACGCCGGAGACATGGGAACGCTTTACCTGTGTTACGGTACAAGCAATCCCGGCGTCACCACGAATGGCTGGACGCACCCGATGCTGTCCATCGCCGGCGTCACGCACGACGATGAAACCGCGGTGTCCCACAGCTTTAATCTGTCGGGTTTGATGTTGGGACAGACCTACCATTATCTCTTCGTTTTCGTCGCGGACAACGGCGCCGTGAATTACGCGCCTGGGCCGGCGAATTTCACCACATGCGTCAACATCGAGTCTCGCGCCGCCACCCGCGTCGGCGAAACCACCGCGCGCCTGCCCGTCAACATCGTGGCCGTGCCCGACATGCCCGGAACGCTGTGCGTCTTTTACAACGAAGGCGGCACGTTCGCCCAGGCCGCGGCGACGCGCGTTGACTGGACGGAGTCCATTGCCGCAGGCGTCCTCAATTTTGGGATTTCCGGGTTGACGCTGGGGCACACCTACGCCTATCGCCACGCCTACGACATCGCCGGCGGTGACCTCGTCTTCGCCAACGGCGAGCGCACGTTCACAACGGTTGACGAAACCCTGCCCGCCACGTTCATTTACGGCAATCCGCCGAATGGCGGGCCTGTGGATTGGAACGCGCCCGGCGCATGGAGCAACCTCTACGGCGGCGTGCGCGAAGTTCCCGGTTATGCCGGCGACATCATCCAGCCCGTCGAGAATGTCAGCATTTGGGCCAACGGCGGCTCGGGTTATTATGGCCGCAACCACACCCTCACCAACGACATCACGCTGGGCGCGATCTACTCCGGCATTCCCGGGCGAAACTGGGACGGCAACCATAACATGTCCATCGTGCGCGCGCCCGATGTTGAAGGCTCCGTCGCCATCACACTGAACGCGGGAAACACGCAGAATTACTCCCGCATTCAACTCGGTGGAAGTGAATACTTCCGCATCGGCGACGAAAACCCCGCCCGCATGACGCTCCGGCTCACCCAGCCGCTGGTCGTGCATAAAAACGGCAGTGGAAAAGGCTTCTGTCTCATGTATGCCGCCATCACCGGCGGCACCCTCGAGGCGCCGCTCCCCATCACCGTTTCCGCGACAGGCGGCGAAAGCTTTTTCCGCTTTTTCCCGCGCAACCCCAACAACGATTTCGTCGGCGACATCATCCTGAACTCCACCTGGTTGTCCACATCATTTTTCCTCGGCGGCGCGGCGGAAGACCACCTGCCCGGCAACGTATCCGGGTACAGCATATGGAATCCCAATGACGCCTTCATGGGCCATCCCTCCAACCGCATCATCATGACCAATCCTTCCTGCCGCCTCGCCATTTACAACGCCAATGCAAACAACGGATTCATCCTCAATCGCACCATCCTCGGCACCGGCATGATTCGCGCAAGCCAGTTTGGCTGGTGGGGTGAGTTGAGCGAGGAGACCGAATTTCAAAACCTTAACCTTGGTTCACGCTGCGTTCTGTCGCCCGGCCACCATGCGCCGGATATCGACATGATCAACGCCGGGATTCGCTCCGTTGGGGCGTATGATTATTGGAACACCCAACCGCACCCTCCGCTTGTGTCCACTGGTTTTGGCACGCTCGCATTGCGCGGCGCGAACCTTAACATGGATCCCGCCACGCGCGTTCTCCTCCACGTCGCGGCCGACGGTTCGGGCAACGACGCGCTCAGCCTCCAACTTGTCGGCGTCATCAACTTCAACAACGCCTGTCTTGAAATCGAACCCTTCAACGAAGGCGAACACATCCCCTCCGGCACCTCGTGGACCATCCTCACCACTGAAGCGCCCGCCGCATTCACCGGCAAATTCACCCGTCCGTCCCGCATCAACCTCGTGTACAACACCGATGATGACGGCAAACTCCTTTCCATCACCGCCACCCAACTCTCCGGCGCCAGCCTGTTGTTGGTGAGGTAAAGGGCAGTGCGCGGCATTCCTGCCCGCGCCGCTTCCATTCAATCACGACACACACCTTCTCATTTTTTCCAATCCCAAGCGGTGACAAATCGCCGCATCCATAAGGAACCCCATGGCCAAACTCCCCGCAACATTCCCCCTGCTCTGTGGCACGGCACTATTCCTTGCCACAAGCGCTGTGGCGCAACTCACACCGGGGCTTTATGAATCGCGGTACAGCGGCAATGTCGTGAGTGGTGGCGGCGCTTATCCCGCGCCCACGAACACGCGCATCGTGCGCGCGCCCTATGCCGCCAACTCGCATGGCTTGTATGCGACGGGCGACCGTTATTCCGCCATGGAAGACGGTGTCGCGGTCTGGCCGCCGCCGTCCGAGTATTACCCGGGGTTTCAAAATGGCGTCAATGTTGGTTTCCGCTACACAGGCTACATCAATATTCCAGAAGGCTCGAACACCGTGACGTTTCTCTGCGTGTTCACCAGCGGCAAGCGCTTGTTTATCGACGGCGAACAGCTTTACTGGGTACCCATGTCGGACTGGAACGGCGTGGGGTTCAAGACCGTGACGCTCACCACCGGCTGGCACGCATTTGACGCCGTCTTCGATGACAACGGTCAAAACGGCTGGGGCATCGAGTGGAACAGCCCCGCCACACTGCTGGGGTTTGGCATCGACTGGGAGGGCAGGGGACTCCGCGAGACCGGCGCCAATCGCGCACTCTATTACACGTTCCCGGTCGATCCCGGAGACGGCTCGCTTTTCTCCTGCACGATGCCGCCGGACATGATGATGTTGTCGTCGCCCGCTGTCTCCGCGATCAACGCCGCCTCCGCCACGGTTTCCGTTTCGCTCATGCTCGCGCCTGACCTTGAAGGCACGCTCTGGGTGTGCCACGGCACGACAGATCCCGGCGCGACCACCAACGGCTGGACGCGCCCGTTGCAATCCATCGCCAACATCACCCACGCGAACACCGAAACGAAGAAGTACACCTTCGACCTCAACGGCCTTGAACTCGGCGAGGAATATTACTACCGTTTTGCCTTCATCGCCGACAACGGCGCCTCCTGTTTCAGTGCCGCGTCATCGCCCTTCAAGACGCGGATCAATATCGATACGCTCGCGGCCACTGACGTCGACGCCGCTTCCGCGATCCTGCGCGTGCGCGTCAATGAGGTGCCTGACGTACCCGGTACGCTCTGCGTTTTTTACAACGAAGGTGACATCTTCGACCAGACCCATGCAACGCGCGAGGACTTCCTGGATACCATCACCGCGTCCGGCGTCTACGGCATTCCGGTTACCGGTCTGACCGTGGACACGACCTATTCGTTCCGTCACGCTTACGACGTCACCGGCGTCGGCCTTTACTTTGCGGACAGCGGACTCACCTTCACAACCGTCGATTACAACACGCCGAGCACCTTCCAATGGATCGGCGGATGGTGGGATCAAATGACATGGCCGCGCACCGCATCATGGGAAAACGCAGCTGTTTGGCAGAACATCAACAACCGCCCGCGTCCATGCCCCGGCGTCCCCGGCGACCGCATTCGCCTCGCCAACCCCGTGGTCGCATCCCTTCTCTTCACCACAGACACAACCTTCGGTGCCCTTGAATTCGAATACACCCGCGAAGGCGACAACTGGGGAATATTTCAGTTCCGTCCGGGAACGCCCGCGGGAACACCCGTGACGTTGAGCCTCAACCCTGGCAACACTGCAAACACCGCGACCATCGGCGGCTACGCGTTACCAAATGGCGTCGTCTTTGGCGAGACCACGAATGTCGCCCGCCGCGATGATCTGCGCGTGCATCTCGCCGCACCGCTTGACATTGTTCGCAACAAGTGGGGCACACTCACCGTCGCCTTTCACACCCCTGTTTCCGGTGGCACTGCGGACAATCCCGTCCCCATCACCGTCGGCTACATCAATCCGACATGGGCCGACGTCCGCCTCTTTCTCGCCAGCACCAACAACACGTTTCGCGGCGACATCATCATGAATCAAACTACCGCTGGAGGTTCCGCCTCCCTCTACATCGGCGATGGCGGCTGGAGCAACCAGTCCGGATGGGCGTTTTATTCTCGTGAGGCCCACGACGCCATGTTTGGTGACGCCGCGAACAAAGTCATTCTCCGCAACGGCGCCGTCATGTCCCTTTACAATCCCAACAACACAGCCGTGCTTGACCGCACCGTACTGGGACCCGGTGTGATTCGTGCGACCTCGTTTGACAGCAACCACGATACACATGCGGTGGTCAACAATGTCGTCGCCCGCAATCTCCACCTCGGCGCGCGCGCCAAACTCTCTCCCGCAGAGGACGCTGCCACCATCGGCACAATGCGTTTGTCGGCCGCCAGCTTCGCGTGCGACCGCGGCGCAACATTCAACGTGAAAATCAAGCCCAATGGCGTGTGCGATAAATTTGTGTTCGACATTCCCGGCGACATCCGGATGAACGGCGCCCGCGTGGTTATCGACGATTCCGCGCTCTCCGCCGCGCCGCGCGAAGCCAATGCCACCTGGACGTTTGCCACCGTCAACACCGGCGCTGAATTTTCGGGCAGCCTTCGCGCCTCCCCGGGTTACGTCGTCCGCAACGCCGGCAACAGCCTCGTCATCCAACGTCAAGCCAACATTTTCATGTTGAAATAACCCAAGGAAAACCACCATCCATGAAAACACCTCCCATCACCTCCAGCCTCCTCTGTGGCACGGCTCTGCTCCTTGCCACGACCGCGTCGGCGCAAATGAAGTTTACGCCAAAGGAAGGCGCGTATGATTTTGAAGGTTCCGCCGGCGGCGTGCAGCATCTGCAGTATCCGACATTGAAGAAGGCGAACGGCGAGGAAATGAAGCCGCAAAAAGTGTCGGTGGACGCGCAGACCGCGCGCGCGGAGTATGCCGACGGCACGCGCCTGGACATCGCGCCGAACGACACCGGCCTGCTCTATCACTTCACGAACATCCGCGAGGCCAACGCGATGATGTTGCGCATCGACTTTGACCCGGCCGTCATCCGCAAGATGCTCGTCGCGGAAGGCAACGCCGAGGCGAAGGCGATCCCCGCGACACCGCCGGACAACGGATTCCTCGTGAGCGGCGACGGCAAGACGGTGCGCATCGTGGACGCAAACAAGAAGGGCTTTGTCATCGGTGCGCCCTTCGGCTGGGTCGAGCTGCGCGACGCGCGGGTGTGGGGCAACAACCAGGCGATCTGGTGGCAGACCTCCACCGCCATTCCCAACAACAACGGCGAGGGCTACTACAACCTCGCGCTGCGCGACCCGGTCGCGCCCGCCGTGGCAAAGCCCGTCGCCGCGCCACAACCTCTTCCTCCTCCGCCCGCGAAGGATTTCAAGGTCGCGCTCACCACCGGCGGCGTGCGCATTGACGTGGGCGAGGGCGGCGCGTATGACTTCAGCTTCCCGAAGTTCGACCGCGACGGGATGAAGGATCCGCGCGCCGCGCAGGACTCCCCGACGCGTGTGACGCTCAGCTATCCCGGCGGCGCGAAGGCGGTCGCGACGCTTGACAACGGCACGCTCAAAATCGCCTACTCCGGTCTGCCCGGCGGCGAGACGCGCGGCCGCGGCGAGCTCTACATTCCGATCGGCTTCACACAGGGCGGCGCGTGGAAAATCGACAATAACAACAGCCTCTTTCCCGCCGAAAAAGCAGAGCGCGGAAAAATTTTCCAAGGCGACGCCAGCACGTTTTCCCTGACGCACCCGACCGGCATGGGCTTCACCATCGCCGGCCCCCGCAGCTTCCAGGAGTTGCAGGACAACCGCGAATGGAACTGGCCCATCTTCATGTGGATGCCCCACGTCGGCCTCTGGCCCGACAACGGCAACGCCACCCTCCAGTGGCAGATCACCCAAAGCGGCGCCGCCCGCCCCAAGGTTCTCGTCGACCGCTTCGGCCTGTGGGTCAAGGCCGACTTCCCCGCCAAAATCAAAAGTGAGGACGAACTCAAAAACGACCTTGCTGCCGACAAAGCCTACTACGCCTCCCTCAAGCCGCCCCAGTGCGACCCCTACGGCGGTCTCCTCGGTTCCAAGGCCAAATACAACCTCAAGGCCACCGGTTTCTTCCACCTCGCAAAGGTCAACGGCGCCGACATCCTCGTCACCCCCGACGGCAACGCCTTCTTCCACCTCGGCGTCTGCGCCATCATGCCCATCGACGAATACACCACCGTCGAAGGCCGTGAATCCATTTACGAGGACATCCCCAAAAACGACCCCGCCTTCGCCTCCGCCTTCAAGGACGGCCACAAAGTCTTTCCCTCCTTCCACCTCATCAACCTCATCCGCAAGACCGGCAAACCCTATGATCCCAGCGCCTACTTCAACGACTGGGTCGACCGACTTCGCGCCTGGGGTTTCAACTCCTCCGGCGCCTTCCTCGACTCCAGCAAAATCAAAGACACCATCAAAGCGCGCAACTTCCCTTACGTCGACTTCCTCCCGGTCAGCGGCATGACTCCCGTCCCCAACGTCAACGGCATGTGGGATCCCTTCGTCCTCGGCGCCGCTCAAAAGCTCGACGACGCCTTCGCCAAAAACCTCGCCCCCCGCGCCAACGACCCTCTCATCATCGGTTGGTTCTTCAACAACGAGCCCCACATCGAAAACCTCCTCAAAGTCCTCCCCTCCCTCGACTCCAAAAGCGCGGCCAAGAAAAAATTCGTCCAAATCCTTCGCGACAAATACACCACCATCGACGCCTTCAACACCGCCTGGGGCACCTCCTTCGCCTCCTTCGACGCCCTCAACGACGCCCCCCTCCCACTCAAAACCCGCGCCGCCGGCGACGATGCTGAAGCCTTCTACCGCACCTTCCTCCGCGAATTCTACACCCTCATCAACACCGCCTTCCGCAAGCATGCCCCCAACCACCTCCTCATCGGCGACCGCCTCATGCCCGGCACCGCCAACAGCCAGACCCTCATCGAAGAGCAAGGCCGCGTCCTCGACATCCTCTCCATCAACTACTACGCCTACGCCATTGACAAAGACTTCCTCACCCGCCTCCACACCTGGAGCGGCGGAAAGCCCATGATCCTCAGCGAATTCTACTACACCTCCGACGAACAATCCCTCGCCGGCGGCATGAAAGTCGCCACCGACCGCGACCGCGGCCTCGCCTACCGCAACTACCTCGAACACTCCGCCGCCCTCAAATTCATCGTCGGCATCGAATGGTTCATCGCCGTCGACCAGGCCACCACCGGCCGCTTCTTCCAAGGCTTCAACGGCGAAGCCAACAACACCGGCCTCGTCAACGTCGCCGACCGCCCCTACAAGGCCATGCTCGACGAAATGATCAAATCCAACTACAACATCTACGACGTCCTCCTCAACAACAAACCCCCTTACACCTACGACGACCCCCGCTTCACCGGCACAAAAGGCGGCGCCCGCAAAACCGTCGCCGCCCCCCGCCTCGTCAAGCCCTTCCTCCTCGACGCCGTCCGTTCCGAATGGCCCGGCGTCCCCGCCGAACGCATCGGCAAAGACGGCCTCGTCCAGGGCCTCAACGCCGACCACTTCGAAGCCACCTTCCACGTCGCCTGGGACGACCAAAACCTCTACCTCTTCGCCGACGTCTCCGACCCCACCCCCATGAAAAACAACCACAAAGGCGGCGACATCTGGAGCGGCGACGCCATCGAGCTCTTCATCGGCGCCGACCTCCTCGACCAGCCCGGTTCCCTCAAATACTGCGACCGCCAAATCCTTCTGCGCGCCGCGCCGCCCTTCGACCACGACGCCTTCTTCATCGCCAACGGTCCGGCCGTCACACCCATCCGCCTCATCGTCAACCCCAACCCCAACGGCAAAGGCTACTCCCTCGAAGCCGCTATCCCCTTCGTCAACCTCGGCATCGACACCCCCAAAGAGGGCCAGACACTCCTCTTCGACATCGCCCTCGACGACTCCTCCGACGGCGGCGGCCGCCTCCGCCAGTCCGTCTGGAACGGCAGCGCCCTCAACTCCAAAGACCGCACCCAGTGGGGTCTTCTCAAACTCGTCCCGTAAAACACAACAACCCTTCGTGGCGTGGCACAACCCCTGCCACACCACGAAACAAACAAAACTCCAAGAGGCATTCACCATGAACTCAGGAAATTTTCTAACCAACCATCAACCCTTTGCTGGCTTGGCATTGCTCCTCTTCTGTTCCGCTGCTCTCGCGCAAACACCAGACACGTTTACCTGGGTCGCCGGAAATGACAGTTGGAATGTGTCCTCCAACTGGACGTCATTACTCAATGACCATCTCACGCCGGGCATTGCTGGCGATATGGTCAACACAACAGTCAACCCCGCCACAATAATGCTCAATGCTAATATTACAATAGCAGGATTGACCAACAGTAAAAATGTTAATATTAATCCCGATGCTACCGGACTCTCACTCACTTTGGAAACAACTGACGGGACGGCTTCAAAAATCACCAATACCGCTGATACGCTGACGCTCGGGCTTGATGCGACCCAACTCGACCTTGTCATTAGTAATCCCTTGACTATTGCAACAACGGGCGGTGGGGTTTATTGCAGAACACGTATCACCGGAGGTACTACAACAAGTCCTCGTGACATCAATCTGTCAGGGGGGGGGACCGTTTATTTTACAAATCCTAACAATAATTTTTATGGCACAATTAACCTTGCATCTGGTGCAAAATTGTTTTTGGGAAGAACTGGCTATGCCCGAGACTCCATGTTGGGCGCCGCAACGAACAAGATCGTTCTGAATAATGCCAGTTTATATCTCTGGGCTGATGGCAGCACCCTCATCAATCGCCATATTCAAGGTGCAGGCGTCGTGGATGCACGAACCATCGACAGCTATAATAACTCTTTTAATCAAGCCCTAAAATTCGATGCTGGAACATTGCTGGCACCCTCAACCGCAACCGGCGCCGGTGAGATCAGACTCGTTGGATCCTCCGTCACAATGAATGCGAATACAACAGCCCGTCTTGATTTTTTTTCAGGCAGTAATGACAAAATATCCGTCTCGCATTATCAGGGAAGTATGGACACTTACAACAAAAAGGTGGGAGAGGTCTTTTCCTGGACTGGAAGGATTGAGCTTGTTGAGGTAGCCCCGGATATTCCTGTTGGCGCCCAATTTACGATTATGAAAGTCGAAAATGTGAAGGCTTTCAACTTCAACCCGTCTTTCAAAACAAGAGGGTATTCGTATGCCATTCAAGGCTCTGCTGCTCCGTGGACGGTTGTTGCCACGAAACTTGATGCAGGTCCGGCCGTGCTGAACCACCCGGCTTCAGACGTCGATGAAACGCAGGCATGGGTTGCGGCCGAAGCGGTTGTTTTGGATCCAGACGACAGCGCGGTGCTTCGGGTGTATTACGGTGAAACCGATGGGTACGCGACGCCGTCCGACTGGAGTTACTGCGCCATATACCCGACGATCGTGACGACGCTGGATAAACAGACGCTGTTGCTCAACTCTAATCTTCAAGTCAACAAGACATACTACTATCGTCACTCTATCTCCAACAGCGCCGGTGAAAAGTTTTCATCGAATGTGAATACATTCACCACTCGCCCCCACACAACGCCGGATGCCTTCATATGGACGGGAACATCGGCCAACTGGTTCGATGAGGGCATTTGGACCATTACCACGCCTTATCTCCGTAAACATCCACAGTACGTCGGTGACAAAATAACTTACAATGTTGGAGGTGTATGGCCGAATAACGGTGTCAGTCGTACATCTTTCCTGACGCATGACGTGATCGTTTCGGATATCTCGGTGGTCGAGGGGCGTGGATCCTTTGTAAAATTGACAGCCGCTAATCCGGAGCAACCGGTAACACTGACCTTGGACTCGCTGGGAGCCTCTGCCGCTTTTACAAGTAATGGCGAACTTTCCGAACTTTATTTTGGTGCTTCGTTAACAGATCCAATGACGGTTACCTTCAATAAACCCATGTCTTTTACTTGGAACTCCGCATACTCTCATACTGCCTTTATGTATGCTACGCTCACAGGCGGTTCACTAGCGGCTCCCTCGGATATGACCATTGCGGCCAGCGGCGGTGGAGGTGGAGACACGCATGTGTATTTCTACTTGCTCAACACAAACAATACATTTCGCGGTGATTTTTACATTGGCACCACCTACTCGCATCAATCAACAACGGAACTGCGTATTGGCCAATCAGTAACCCATCCGTCTGAAGATGCCATATTCGGACATCCCGACAATAAGATTCACCTGCGAAACGCAGCCTCATTGCGGTTATATGCTCTCGCTACTGGCTGTGTGGCATTATGCCGTGAAGTTTTCGGTTTAGGCACAATTTATTCCTCTGCCGGACTTGCGCTTGATGCTTCCGCCACACTCGCTCCTCATGCCATTAACAGCGAAACCGGCTTCGGCACCATCACCGTGTCTGCTACTGCCTTTAGCGACGATCCCGGCACGCAGTACCTCATCAAAGTAGCCGACGCCGAAGGCGCCAACGACAAGCTCGTCTTCAACGTCACCGGCGATGTCGCCATCAACGGCAAGCTCGTATTCGCCCCCACCGTCCAAAAGATACCTCTCGGCCTCACGTGGGAGATTATGACGATCAGCAAGCCCGCCGCCGCGACCTTCACGCATTCGCTCAAGGGTTCCAACGGTTTCGCCGTGACCGTCGAGGAATCCGATCCCGCCAAGATCATCGTCCGTGCCACGTCCATCGCGTACAGCACGCTTCTCATGGTCAGATAAGTTAGCATCCCGTGGCGTGGCAGGACTCCTGCCACGCCACACAACAACAAACTCCAAAGGTAATCCGCCATGCACTTAAATAAATTTTTTACAACACATCAAGCCCTCGCAGGCTCGGCGCTGCTCCTCGCCTGCACCGCTGTTTTCGGACAAGCGCCGGACACGTTTACCTGGACCGGCGGAACTGGAAATTGGGAGGACACCATGAAATGGTCGTCGCTACTCAACGATCACCCATTGCCTGGCATTGCCGGAGACGCTGTCGTCATCAATGGTGCAGCGTCCATCATACTGGCTTCCGATATCGAACTGGGCACCATTACCGCCGGCTCCCTCCAGGCTCCCGCTGCTGAAATTAAAGCAGGCGTCACACCCGCCACGCTCAGTTTTAACACGCCGCTTGCCCAAAACAACGTCTCCATCACCAGAGATTATGCCACGATGACCTTTGGCGTCTTGGACTCCGATCTTTTGACTTTGCAGCTTCAAAAGCCGACTGCGTTTTATCGTGCCGGAGGCAGTTACGGAGGCAGGTTCAACCTGCATGCCAAAATCACCGGAGGAACAGAAGCCGCGCCCTGTCATTTGATTTTTTACAGCAACAACAACAGATGGGCGTATTATCGCGCCGTGCTCTCCAATATCAACAATACGTTCCGCGGCGACATTTATATCGGAAATGCCATTGCAGAGGAACAAACAAAGCTCACGGTGGGCTGGAACAACAATGGGCATAACGCCATGCTCGGACATCCGGACAACAAAATTATCATGGCCATGCTTCATGGTAGCGAAGCCCTTGTTTTCTGGAATTCCAATGGCGTGTTGGATCGGCACATCAGCGGATATGGACGGGTTATCGGCGCTGCCGCTTCGGGCGATAACAGTGATGTCGCGCAGGCTTTGAACTTAGGCCCCAATACCGTGCTCGCTCCTTCAAAAAATGAAAGTGTCGGAGCCATGACCATCCAGGGGACTACGATTGCTCTTGATCCCGCGGCAACTGCTTCGCTCTTTCTCACAAAGACCTCCTGCAGCACACTGCGCGTCGTTGCGACCAAGCCCTTTGCGTGGCAGAGCCGCATCCTTCTTGACCCTATCCAATCGCAGATTCCCGCCAATACGGAGTGGACCATCATGACGATTGACAAGTCGGCCACTTCGTTCACGTTCACTCCTTCGTTTGTAAGCGACGGATATGCATGCACGGTCACCGGGGACGCAACAACCGGATGGGAAGTCGTCGCCCGAAAAATCACCGCGGATCCTGACGTGTGTGTTGAAAACATTGCGGCGTCCATAATTGACGCATCACAGGCCAACGTTGCCGCACATGTGCTGGAACTCCCACCGGCCTCTGAAGCCACCTTGCGCGTCTACTACGGAACAACAGACGAAAAATTTTCACCCTCCGCGTGGAGTCACTGTTTCGAATATCCGAATCCCGTCACCCAAACAGGCATCCAATCGCCGGTCACACTCACGGGATTGAACGTCAACACGACCTACTATTACCGCCACTCTATCTCCAATGCCACGGGCGAACAAATTGCCACAAATGTCAAATCATTTACCACCGTTCCCTTTGAGACGCCCAACACCTTCACCTGGATCGCCACCAATGACAACTGGTTCGCAGAAAATGTCTGGCGCCCGAATTTGCCAAACGCCCGTCAGTACCCCGGTCTTCCTGGCGACAACATCATCATCAATGTCGGAGGCGTTTATCAAACAATAGGCGTGACCCGTACAATAACGTTAACCCAAGACGTGTCCGTGGCCAGCATCGACATCACGCAAGGATACGGTGCCGCAGCAATTTTTGAAGCAACACAACCCGCTACCATGACACTCGATGCGGGACACGTTTACAACCCTTCCTCCACAATCCAGAGTACTGGACAGCTCGGCACGCTCAACATTGGCAACTCCGCCTCCTCCCAACTGACCCTTGCGCTCAACAACCCCCTCACTTTGTATCGCACATCTTCCTGGGATCTCACCATAGGTGTATATGCCAAGCTCACCGGCGGAACGGATGCACAGCCTTTTAACATCTATTTGGACGTCAATGGCAACAGTTATGTCAAAGCCTTTCTTCGGTTACTAAACCCTGCCAATACATTTCGCGGAGACATTTATATCGGCAGAACAAGCGACGTTGCAGGCCCTGCCGAGGTGATGGTCGGCGTTAGCGGCATCATCGCGACCGACTCCATGCTGGGGCATTCCAACAACAAAATCCACCTGCGCAACAACTCAACGCTCAACTACAACGCCGCATCCGCTACGGCGATGATATCCGTGGAACGGCATATCCTTGGCAACGGCACGCTGAAGACAAACGGCAAGTTTGCCCTCAGCCCTACCGCTATACTCCAGCCACACGCCAAAACAAGCGAAGACGGCTTCGGCACGATCACCGTGTCCGCCACGTCCTTCAGCGATGATCCCGGCACGCAGTACCTTATCAAAGTACCCGACACCGAAGGCGCCAACGACAAGCTCGTCTTTAACATCACCGGCGACATCGCGGTCAACGGCAAGCTCGTCTTCACCCCCACCGTCCAAAAGATACCGCTCGGCCTCACGTGGGATGTCATGACGATTAACAAGCCCGCCGCCGCGACCTTCACGCATTCGCTCAAGGGTTCCAACGGCTTCGCCGTGACGGTCGACGCCTCCGATCCCGCCAAGATCATCGTCCGCGCCACGTCCATCGCGTACAGCACGCTGCTTATGGTCAGGTGAGATGAAAATTTTTCGTGGCGTGGCACGGACTCCGCCACGCCACGGAAAATTTCGCCGTACTCAGGGCCCAAGCAAGGCGAATAGACCATGAAATCAAAACTTACATGCACGCTTTGTGGCACGGCTCTGTTCCTTGCCACGGGTGTTTTCGCGCAAGCCGCGCCGGGGCTCAACGAGACCCGTTTGGGCGGACAATATGTTTATGCGAACCCGTTGCCCGCGCCCAATCCCTCCCGCGTCATCCCGGGACCCTACGGGCTCAACGCCATCGGGGACGACACCTCGGGGTGGGACGTCAACTACGTCGTGCCCGGCATCTGGCCGCCTCCTGATGGCGGTTGGCACAATTATACGACTTTCATCTACTCCGGCTACATCCGCATTCCCGAGGGTTCCAACACCGTCACTTTCGCCATCAGCTTCGACGACCGCAAGCGCCTGTTCATCGACGACGTGGAAATCTGCGGCACCGGCGAGTGGAATATCACGGCCATTGGCACGGCGGAGCTCAAGACCGGCTGGCACAAGTTTTACCTCATCGCCGACAACGGCTTCGGCGGGTTTGGTCCCAATGACTGGAGTGACAATTCCAAGGGCTTCGGCATGCGCTGGGGCGGATGGAGCAACAACCCCGATGACTTTTTTTTCCCCGTGGATCCCGGTGACGGTTCGCTCTTTCTTTCCGGTACTCCTTCCGGGTTCGTCAGTGGCACGACGCGTGGCGCCGCGAACATCACCGCCACCGGCGCCGACCTCTCCGGCAGCGTTGAAATAGCGGCGGGGGATTCGGGCGTTTTGCGTGTCTACTACGGACCCGCTGACGCCGGCGCCTCAACGTCCGGCTGGGCCGCTTCCGCCGATTATCCCGGCCTCGTGACCGTTGCCGGCGAACCCCACGTCATCACCGTTTCCGGCCTTGCCACCGGCGTTCAGTGCTTCTACCGCTTCGCCTTTTCCAACGCACTCGGTGTCACGCTCGCGCCCAACACGCGCGTTTTTGTTCCGCTCGCGCATGACACTCCCGCCCGCTTCGGCTGGGTCGGCGACGCCACGCCCATTGACTGGAACGACGCTTCCGGCTGGAAAAACCTCGACAACCTCAGCCGCCCCATTCCCAACGTCCGCGGCGACACCATTTACACCACCGAAGACCCCAAGCGTCCCCGCACCTTCACGCTGACCAATGATGTGTCCGTCGCCGCCATCCATTCGGGATTTGGCGGCAACAACGATGGTGCTGGCAGTGACATCATTTTCACCAACGGCGACCCCGAAACACCGGTGACCCTCCACCTCGAAACGCTCGACGGCGCGCCCGCACTTGTTGAAATCGCTCAGCTCGGCGCCTTCCAGCTGGGCGCCTACGCCAACGCCCGGGACGGACTCCTCACTGTCCAGCTCCACCAACCCGTCACGTTCCGGAAGATTTATGCCTATGGCCATTACATCCACCTCAACGCATCCCTTGCCAACGACTTCGCCGGCGGCCCCTGTCCCGTCACCTTCGCCGACGCCGGCAACGAATGGTCCGGCCTTGTCGTCGTCCCGCGCGGCGTTCACACCTTCACCGGCGACATCTTCATCGGCACGCCCGGCACCCGCGCCGTTCGCTTCTACCTCGGCTCCAACGCCTGGGGTGCCATTGAGCCACCTGACGACCGCCTTTTGGGCAACCCCGCCAACCGCCTCGTCTTGCGCAACAACTCCTACATCCACATCAACCGTCCCGGCGACGACTTCCTCTTCCAGCGCACCCTTTGCGGCTCCGGCACCCTCCGTTGCGGCGAAATGGAAAATCACTTCAACGACGGCAGCGATGACTTCCGCACCCTCAACATCGGTCCCGCCGCCCGCTTCGAACCCGGCGAAGACAACGCCTTCGGCAACCTCAGCTTCACCGCCGCCACACTCAACTTCGACCCCGACACCACCTTCCGCATCAAGATCGACGCCAGCACCAGCGACACCCTCACCTTCCTCCTGCGCCCCAACCGTTTCAACAACGGCTGGCCCAATTACGACTATTACGAGCCCGAACCCGGCACCCTTAACCTCGCCGGCCGCGTCGAATTTGCCCAGACCAACCCCGCGCAACACATCGCCGCCGGCACCCGCTGGGTCATCGGCACCACCGCCTACACCAACACCACCGTCAACGGAATCTTCATGAGTAACACGCCTGGCGTCATCATCCGCAAAACACAGCTTTCCAGCGGCGCCTGGGAAATCACCGCTGAAAAAACAAACCCCCTCACTATTTTCATGATGCGTTGAACAAACCCCTCCCCGTGGCGTGGCGGGAATTCTGCCACGCCACAGAGCTGGACAACCGTTATGTGTCGACGTGGACCGCTTTTTTTGCTATGATCATTCTTGACGATTTGAAAAACAACCCCGTCTCCGTGGCGTTGTACCCTACGCAAAGAAACGAAAAGGGTGTAACGGGGATTATGAAAAGGGTTTCAACAGTGGAGTAGTCCGTACTCGAAAAGGGTAGACAAAAGGCCGCAACACCTTGAATGGTGTTGCGGCCTTTTTTGTGCGGATGCCGCGTGGGCATCGCGCTACTTTTGTGCGGGATCCGCGCGGTGGCACTATAGCTCAGTCCGGAATGTTTTGACGCCACATACCACGATGTGGTCAAAGTCGCCTTGGCCATACTCGTATTTGATGACTCTCCAAGTCAGTTCAATTCCTGACAAGGATGGAATGACGCCGTTCCAGCCGGACGGCTTTTCCGTCCAGACAGTCTGGGGGACAAATCGGCAAGTGCATTGCAGAGGAATTTGTGAAGCAGGGCGCGCGCGTCGCGGTCATTGACAAGGACAAAACCGCGGGCGAAATCCTCGCCGCGACGCACGGCGAAAAGCTTTTCTTTTTTCATGGCGACGTGGCCGACGAATCCGCGCTCTCGCAATTTTCGCAGGCGGTGATCCAACGTTTCGGCAAGCTGGATGCGCTCGTGAACAACGCCTGCCTGAGCCGACGCGGCATTTTGTCGGGTTGCACGTTTGACGATTTTGTTTACGTGCAAAAACTCGTCGTGGCAGCGCCGTATTTCCTGACACAACAATTTTTGAAAATCTTTTCAAACAACGCGGCGATTGTGTCCATCGCGTCGACGCGCGCGTTCATGTCGCAGGCGGACACGGAAAGTTACAGCGCGGCCAAGGGCGGCATTGTGGCGTTGACGCACGCGCTCGCCGCAAGTCTCGCGGGCCGTGTTCGCGTGAATTGTGTCAGTCCCGGATGGATTGACACGGGCGCGCACGACCTTCCCGAAGCCGACAAAACGCAGCATCCGGCGGGGCGTGTCGGCACGCCGATGGACATTGCGAAAATGGTGCTTTTTCTGTGCGACGACGACGCGGGATTCATCACCGGGCAAAACATCACCATCGACGGCGGGATGACCAAGCTCATGATTTATCACGGCGACAACGGCTGGAGCTACGACGTCACTTCAGCGAAACCGCCAGCGTATTGACGCCCGTGGCAGAGGTCGAGATGTGCCACGCGATGTTCGTCAAACGGTTGAGAAACGGCTTGTCGTGGCTCACGAGCAACAACCCGCAACGGCACTCTTGCAACGCCTCCTCCAGGCACTGGATGCTTGGCAAATCCATGTGGTTCGTCGGCTCGTCCATGACGATCAACTGCGGATGATGAAGGATGCCGAACGCGAGCAAAAGCTTGCGCGTTTCGCCCGGACTGGGCTGCGCGCTTTCGAGCAGGCGCGCGGGTCGCGAACCCAGTTGGCTCACCGTTGTCATCAGCAGCCCGCGCTCCTCGTTGGGCAGCGCGCGGACGCGCTCCAAACATTCGCGCGCCGCGTCCGCGGAAATTTCCTGCGGGATGTAAATCAACCTTTCCGCGTCGACGTTGGCGTGTTCCAAAAGAAAGCGCAGCAACGTGGATTTGCCCGCGCCGTTTGCGCCGGTCAGCGCGATGCGGTCGGTCGGCGTCATGCGCAGCTCCGGCAGATCCAACACGCAACCGGGCCGCAATGGAAGTTGCGTCGCGGCGGTCTGAAAAAGCGTCGCGCGCGTCGAAGGTTCCGTGTGGTCGATGGCAATGCCGAGCGAATGCGTCTTGCGCACGGAGATGGCTTTGCGCTCGGTTTGCGCACGCGACACCTGCTTGTGGAGTTGCTTCACAAGCTTGCCTGCAAACGCGTCCTTGTTCGTCAGCCGCGCGAGGTTCATCATCGCGCGCTGGTCGTGGTCCTTGTTGCCGAGCTGCTTCGATTTCTTGCGCGCCTCGGAGGCAAATTGCTCGCCCTGTTCGCGGCGGCGTTGCGCCTCATTGCGCAAACGGCCAACCGTGCGTTTCGCGTGCGCGCTGGCGTCGCGGGCCGTCTCCTGCTCGCGTTCATCCTCGCGGTAACCCTGCGTCACGCCGCCAGGACGCAGGACGGCGGAAGGCGGCGTGATGAAGAGGCATTGCGCACAAAGCGTGTCCAGCAACTCGCGGTCGTGGCTGACGAGCAGGCCGATGCCCGTGAACTTTTTCAACGCGGCAATCAGCATCGCGCGCGCGTCCGCGTCAATGTGATTGGTCGGCTCGTCGAGCGCGAGGATGTCGGGGCCGGACCACAGCGCGACGGCGATTTGAATGCGTTTGCGTTCGCCGTGGCTCAGCGTCGGCCACCGGTCGCGCATCGCGTCGTCCAACGCCAGCGTCTGCCGCAACGCGCAGGCGTGCGTGTCGTACGCGTCAAAAAAATCCGCCATTTCCGGCGGCGAATCATCGGTGCGCTGCGGACAATACAAGGCGTTGCCCTGGCGCGTGAGCGAACCGCGGGAGGTCTCGAGTTGCCCGGTGAACAATTTGAGAAGCGTCGTTTTTCCCGCGCCGTTTTCGCCGACGATTCCGGTCCAACCGGTTGGAAACGTGGCGGTCAAATCCTCAAACAAATTGGATTCCGCGGCGGGATAAGCGAATGTGAGATGGTGAAGGGCGAGTAGCACGACGGTATTGAAACACTCCGAAAAAAAAGCGCCGCAAACGGCTGTTTGGGTGCTTTTTTGACGCCGAACGGCGCGTCTTGAATGGTGCACCCGAAGGGAGTCGAACCCCTACGCCTCGCGGCACAAGAACCTGAATCTTGCGTGTCTGCCAATTCCACCACGGGTGCGTAAAAACGGGGGCAAGTTTCGCATATCTGCCCGGGAACGTCAACAGGTTTTCAATGCGTCGTCAACTGGCGAAGTGTCAAGTTACTGTCAGTTTCTGTCAAACTGACACTTCGTGCTTCGCTTACACTTCAGGGCAGGCGCGCCTGACAGACGTTCTTGTCTGGCATTCCGCGGAGACAGACAGTAATGTCTGTCCTAACTCTGGCGTTTCATCTGCCTTGACAAAGCGTACGGAAAACGGTACGTTATTTTCATTGCCCTGTTCGGGGCAAACGAGGATGCTATGACACCACTGACCATCACCGAGGCGCGAAAACAACTTTACAAGTTGATCGATGACGCAGCCACGACGCACACGCCGGTTCAAATCGTCGGACGTCGCACCGCCGCGTACTTGATTTCGCAGGAGGACTGGGATGCGATCCAAGAGACGTTGTACCTCAACGGCGTTCCGGGGCTGACCCAGCGCATCCTCCGCGCGGCAGAGACGCCGGCGCGCGACTTGATTTCGAAGGAGGCGTTTGTCTGGCCCGACACGCCAAACGCGAAACGACAGGACAAGGCATGCACACGATCGCATACACCCGCGAAGCGCAAGAAGATGCCCAAAAATTAACCCCGGCCATGGCGAAAAAGGCGCGCACGCTGATCGACATGCTGGAACGAAATCCGCTTCAAAGTCCGCCGCCCTACGAAAAGCTGGCGGGCAATTTGACTGGTTGCTATTCCCGGCGTCTCAACATTCAGCATCGCCTTGTTTACACCGTGCGCAAGCAGGAGAAGACCGTTGTCATTCTCAGCATGTGGACGCACTATGAGTGATGCGTGTTAATGAAATTCTCAACGGTAACCGTTGGGATATTTGGATTGCCAGCGCCAGGTGTCGGCGCACATGTCGTCGAGGGTGAGTTGGGTTTTCCAGCCTAATAAATTTTGGGCGCGGGTCGGGACAGCGTAGTTGGCGGCCACGTCGCCGTCACGGCGCGGGGCGAAGACGTAGGGGATTTTTTTGCCGCTGGCTTTTTCAAAGGCCTGCACCATTTGAAGGACGCTGACGCCGTTGCCGGTGCCGAGGTTGACGCAGAGGAGTTGCGGATCGTGGGCCGCGAGAAAGTCGACGGCCTTGAGGTGGCCGAGGGCGAGGTCGACGACGTGGAGGTAGTCGCGCACGCCGGTGCCGTCGGGCGTGGGATAGTCGTTGCCAAAAATGCTCAGTTGCTTGAGTTTGCCGACGGCGACCTGGGCGATGAAGGGCATGAGGTTGTTGGGGATGCCGTTGGGGTCTTCGCCGATCTCGCCACTCTTGTGCGCGCCAACGGGATTGAAGTAACGGAGGCAGGCGATGCGCCACGTGGGATCGGCGTGGTGAAAGTCTTTGAGAATGCGCTCGATGACGCATTTGGTTTGACCGTAGGGATTGGTCGCGGAGTCGACGGACATGGATTCGTCGTAGTCCGGGCGGTCGGGGAGGCCGTAGACCGTGGCGGAGGAGCTGAAGACGAGGGTCTTGCAATCGGCGTCGCGCATGGCACGAAGGAGGTTGAGCGTGCCGGTGACGTTGTTGTGGTAGTATTCGAGAGGCTTGCGAACCGACTCGCCCACCGCTTTGTAACCGGCGAAGTGGATGACGGCGTCAAAACGACCCGGCTTGAAAAAGGCGGCGAGCGCGGATTCGTTGAGCAGGTCGAGCTTGTGGAAGTCGAGCGTTTTGCCGGTGAGTTTTTGGACGCGGCGGAGCGACTCCTCGCTGCTGTTGGAAAGGTTGTCGACAACGGTGACGTTGTGGCCGGCGTTGAGGAGTTCAAGGACGGTGTGGGAGCCGATGTAGCCGGCGCCGCCGGTAACGAAAATGTGCATGATGGGTTCCTTTTTGAGTGGCAAATAGTTTAGGAAATTGACGGGGAAGGCACAAGCGTTTTGATACGAAACGCGTTGCCTCACAATACATGACACCGAAACATGTGAGGCCATGAACATGTCAACACGAAAAAAGTCAACCTAGCCATCAGCCGCAGGCACTACACGCAACTCACGACCAAGAAAGAAAAATCACTCTTTCTCGCACAGTTCGCCGGCCTCACCGGCCTCTTCCGAAAGCACGCCATCAAACAACGGCGAAAATCAGCTATAAATATAACGAAACGCGGTCACCCACGGCGCTACGACAAGCACGCCCGCGCACTGCTCACCACCATCTGGCAGCTCGCCGACTGCATGTGCGGCAAGCTCCTTCACGCCGTCATCCCCCTCTGGATCCAAAGCTACAAACGCACCACCCCCGTCGATCCCCGCGTCGAAAAACAACTCCGCACCATAAGCCCCGCCACCACCGCCTCCTCCGGCCCGCCATACGCCACGAATTCCTCAACCACCACCTCGCCCGACACTTCCCCTTTTCTGTGAACCGTGGATAAAGCGGCAAGGCTTTTTGGATGTTCTCCGTTGAAGTTGTGGCGGTGTTGCTGTGCTGGCTTTTGCGTCATATACGAATGTGCCTCACCACTTGAAAGATGTCGCACAGTAACGCGAATAAAAGCACATCTGGATTGACCTTCCGGCCATAGATATGAACACCCTTGCCACACATATCTAGTTCACTGAAACCAGCAAAATTTAGCCCACGAGTACCGGAAGGCAATTGGAAGGCAATTGGGGTTGCATCTCCACATTAGACATTTCTCCCCGCCTGTTGTTCACGCTTGTAGCATTTTGACAAAAGGAGTACAGTGATGGTGTTATGAATGTTTGGCTTTTCCTTTTCATCGACAGGTGCGTGTCGTTTTTCGAGCGAATAGGCCGCTGTATCGCCGTCACTGACGCACGCAACCAAACCATCCACACAACCTACGATGCCGAAGACCGTGTCACCGCCACTACGGTGCCACCTATCCCGTCTCCTATGACTACGATGATTTCGGTCGTCTCATTGCCCTCCACACGTGGCGCAATACCACCGACTAAAATAATGGAGATACTCATAATGAAAGTTAAAAAAAAGGTTCAAGACTAGTTTAGAGTGGAAATCTTCAACAACACGTGTTAAAACACAGGTGATTTCCATGAAAAACAAGTATCTCAAACATTCTCACATTTCGGAGGTTCATTTCAGAGCCCTCACCAAGCAGTTTGCGCTC
>JAVBOU010000032.1:0-4408 GCA_031550185.1 Kiritimatiellia bacterium
CGTGGCAGATGTTCTGCCACGCCACGAGCGGGTTTTTACGCTTCGGGCCAGAGTTTGGCGGCGTCTTCGCGGAGTTTGAATTTTTGAATCTTGCCGCTGGCGGTGAGCGGAAAGGCGTCGGTGAAGTGGATGTACTTGGGAATTTTGTACCAGGCGATTTTGTCGTGGCAGAAGTCGCGGATGTCCACTTCGGTGAGCTCGGCGTCGGGCTGGCGGATGACGAAGGCGCCGACCTGTTCGCCGTATTTTTTGCTGGGCACGCCGACGACCTGGACGTCACGCACGCCGGGGATGTGCGAGAGAAAATCCTCGACCTCTTTGGGCGAAATGTTTTCGCCGCCGCGGATGATGAGGTCCTTGATGCGACCGGTGATGGCGAAGTAACCGTCGGCATCCTTGACGCCAACGTCGCCGGAATGGAGGAAGCCGTTTTTGTCGATGACGCGCGCGGTTTCTTCGGGCATTTTGTAGTAGCCCTTCATGATGTTGTAACCGCGGACGCACATTTCGCCAGGCACGCCGACCGGGCACTCTTCGCCGGTTTCGGGATTGAGGACTTTGACCTCCATGCCGGGAAGCGCCTTGCCGACGGTGGAGCATTTTTTTTCGATGCTCGGTTCGTCGTAGCGCGTTTGCGTCATGCCGGGCGAGGATTCGGTGAGGCCGTAGACAATGGTAACTTCGCGCATGTTCATGCGCTCGACGCATTCCTGCATGCGCTTGACGGGGCAGGGCGAGCCGGCCATGATGCCGGTGCGCAATGTGGAAAAATCAAACTTGTTGAAGAGCGGATGATCGAGGATCGCAATAAACATCGTGGGCACGCCGTAAAGGCCGGTGCATTTTTCGCGCTCGACGGACATCATGGCGAGCACCGGATCGTATCGCTCGAGGAAGACCATCGTGGCGCCGTGGTTGACGCAGGCCATGACGCCCAGGACGCAACCGAAGCAATGGAAGAGCGGCACGGGAATGCAAATGCGGTCGGCGTAGGAGAGGTTCTGGTTTTTGCCGAGCCACCAGCCGTTGGTGCCGATGTTGAGGTGCGTGAGCTGGACGCCCTTGGGAAAACCGGTGGTGCCGGAAGTGTACTGCATGTTGACGACGTCGCCGGGCGCGAGTTGCGACTGGCGTTCGGTGTACGCGGCGTCGGTGGTGGCGACGGCCATGGCGTAGACTTCGTTCATGCTGTACATGCCGCGGTGCTTCTCCGGGCCGAGGAAGATGACGCGCTTGAGATGCGGGAATTTTTTCGAGCGCAACGCGCCGCGCGGATGCGTGCGCAATTCGGGGACGAGCTCGTAAACAATGTCGAGATAATTGACATCGCGCAAGCCGTCGATGAGGATCAGATTTTCGCAGTCCGACTGCTCCAGCACGAAGCCCAGCTCGGCGATTTTGTAATTCGTGTTGATCGTCATGAGGATCGCGCCGATCTTCGCGGTGGCGAATTGCAGCGTCACCCAGTGCGGCACGTTCGTGGCCCAGAGCGCGACTTTTTCGCCCTTTTGCACGCCCATGGCCATGAGGCCCTTGGCCACGGTGTCGACGTCCGCCTCGAACTCGTGCCACGTCTGGCGGTAGTCGCGGTCGACATACACCACCGCGGGCGTGTCCGGCGATTTCGCCGTGGTGTCGTGGAGGATTTGGCCGAGTGTTTTGTTGACGATTGTGCTGTCCATAAAAATCCTAGTTTTTTCAACCACAGATTAAGCAGATGAAACAGATTATGAATTTGCCCAATCTGCTAAATCTGCGGTTCTAATCACGCGGGCGTGTAAACCACGGCGCAAACTTTCGCGTATCCGCCGGGCGTTGCCGCGACGAGATGTGGCACGACGGAGTTGTAATAAATCGTCTCACCCTTCTTCACGCGGTGCGTTTGATGGCCGTACTTCAATTCGATCTCGCCGTCGAGCACGAGCAAAAATTCCTCGCCCTCGTGCGAGCTCATGGGCGTGCCGTCGGGCGCGGGTTCCATCTCGATGTAGAGCGGCTCCATGTGGCGGTCGGCCTTGTCCGCCGCGAGCGGAATGTAGTGGCAGATCTGCGTGTTGCGGTCGTGCGCGCCCTTGGCCGCGCCGTTCGTGCCGAGCTTCGAAATCACGAGCTCGCGCGGCGTCTCGCCGTCCATGAACGTGCCGAGGCGCTGGCCGAGCGCGCGGGAAAGTTTCACCAGCACGCCGATCGCCGGATAGACCTCGCCCGCCTCGACCGCCTTCACCAGCGCGAGATCGACGCCGGAATTTTGCGCCAGCTCTTCGACCGTCAGCTCGATGCGCTCGCGGAACATCCTGATCCGGGCGCCGACTTTGCTTTCGTTCATCATGCACATTCCTTTTGGTTAAAGAGTTAAACTCTACACCATTGGTTTTTCTTTGACAAGCGGTTGCGGCGCGTTTTGAAAAACATCTTGTGGGTCAATACAACATCGACTACATCGACAACGACGACAACAACAACGACAAAAATCTTTGCGCTCCTTTGCGTCAAACACCAATTTTTCAATGGAGTTGCGCGCATTTTTAAGATATGCTGGCGTCCGTTTCGCATTTGCGGCAAAGGAAAAGTGAGCATGAAGTTATTGAGTGTGTTGAAACGCCAGTTCCAGCCCGCGCTGTTCAGCGTGCTGCGCGAAGGGTATGGCGCGAAGGAACTGACGCGGGACGTGTTGTCGGGGCTGATCGTGGGAATTGTCGCGGTGCCGCTGGCGATTGCGTTTGCGATTGCGAGCGGAGTGACGCCGGCGCAGGGATTGATCACGGGCGTGGTGGCGGGGTTTCTGATTTCGTTTCTCGGCGGCAGCCGGTTTCAAATCGGCGGACCCACCGGCGCGTTCATCGTGATCGTGTTTGGCATCGTGCAAACCTACGGTTATGCGGGGCTTGTGATCGCGACGATTCTCGCGGGGATTTTGCTGATCATCATGGGGCTTTGCGGCGCGGGCAGCGTGATCAAATACATTCCGTATCCCGTGACGGTCGGCTTCACGAGCGGCATCGCGCTGATCATTTTTTCCGGGCAGATCAAGGACATGCTCGGCCTGACGCTGGCCAAGGTGCCGTCGGAATTTATCGAGCGCATCGGCGCGTACGCGCAGGACATTACGACGATCAACCCGTGGAGCTGCGGCATCACGCTGATCACCATCGTCATCATCATGCAGTGGAAAAAAGTCACGGCGAAAATCCCCGGCTCGCTCGTCGCGCTTGTTGCCGCGACCGCGCTCGTGCATCTCCCGAAACTCTGGGGCGCGGAGTTGCCGGGCGTTGAGACCATTGGCGACCGCTTTCCCGAAATCGCCGGCGGCATGACATTTTCCATGCCCGCGTGGCCGGAGATTGCGCTCGCGGATGTGCGCCGCCTCATCACGCCGGCCATCACCATCGCGCTGCTCGCGAGCATCGAGTCGCTCCTTTCCGCGGTCGTGGCCGACGGCATGACCGGCCGCAAGCATCACTCCAACACCGAGCTCATCGCGCAGGGCGTTGCCAACATCGCCTCCCCGCTTTTCGGCGGCATTCCCGCCACCGGCGCCATCGCGCGCACCGCGACGAACATCAAAAACGGCGCGTTTTCGCCGGTTTCCGGAATTATCCACGCGGCCTTTCTGCTGCTCGTCATGCTCTTTCTCGGCAAATGGACGGCGCTGGTGCCGATGGCCGCGCTCGGCGGAATCGTCGCGGTCGTCGCGTACAACATGAGCGAGTGGCGGCTCTTTGTGAAAATTTTGAAGAGCACCAAAAGCGACGTCAGCGTGATGCTTGCAACCTTTGCGCTCACGGTGCTGGTCGACCTCACGGTGGCGATCGAGGTCGGCATTGTGCTCGCGGCGTTCCTGTTTATCCGCCGCGTTTCCGACACGGCGAAGGCCGGTTACATCACGCGGCTCATTGAGGATTTCAAGGAGGAGGACGTGCCGGAAAGCGACGACCCCATGAGCCTCAAGACGCGCAAGATTCCCGACGGTGTCGAGGTCTCCGAAGTCGAGGGGCCGATGTTTTTCGGCGCCGCCGAACGCTTCAAGGAGGCGCTCACCGAAATCAACGTCCGTCCGCGCGTGATCATCATCCGCATGCGCCACGCGCACTCGCTCGACGCCACCGCGCTCCACGCGCTCGAGCAGGTTTACGCCAATGCCCGCGCCGAAGGCACTGCGCTTATTTTGTCCGGCGTCCACACGCAACCGCGCGCCGTGCTCACCCGTTCCGGCATGGTCGACCAGCTCGGCGCCGCCAACATTTGCGACGACATCGACGCCGCCCTTGCCCGCGCCGGTGAAATTCTCAACGCTTAGTGTTTTTGCATAACCTGGAAGTATTTCGGGGTGGGGGGGGGGGGCGCGGGGGGGCGCGGGGGGGGAGAGCGGTTGTGGGGGGGTGGTAGTGAGTGGGGATAAACCCAGCGC
>JAVBOU010000204.1:0-5989 GCA_031550185.1 Kiritimatiellia bacterium
GTTTTTTGCTGAAACCCTCCTGTTGCGGCGCGCGAGGACGCGCGCCCTCCAACGGGAAACAGGTTTTGGAACAAGTCTAATGTCGTCGCCGAATTGTGCGCGGCACAGGGGAAAGGGGTTGGTTAAGCCAAGGCTGTTGTCGACAAGCAAAGCGGCGTCTGCCACGGGCAGGGCGTGCTGGATGGCCTTTTGAGTTCGCGGAAAGCGTTCGCGCAATTTGTCGAGGGCAACGCCATGGCCGCCTTGTTCTTTGCGGGTTTTAACGCGGGAAATGGACATTTCGACAGAGGTCAGCCCGCCGAAAAGTAATATCACAAAATAACCCTGTGACTGAAAGTGTTTGATCCAGTCGATCTTGCTTTCGATTGTTTTATCCGGATGTTCTTTCCAATGCGAAAAGACGGTTTCGACGGCAAATGCGGTTTTTTCGCGGAGGGTGTGTTCGATGAAGGAACCAACGCCTTTTTGTGCGATCCGCATCCATTCGGGATTTTGGTCGCGCAGCTCGGCGGCCCAATTCGGCAATTTTTTGTTTTCGTCCGGAACAGGCAAAATGGAAAGCACGATGCGGTCGGCGTTGATCAGCGGGATTTGAAAGATGTCGCTGAGGTACCTGTACCAGAGCGTGGATTTACCGGAACCGTTGGTCCGGCGAGGATGACGGCCAAGGGTTTTCCGCTTTGTTGGCAACGGGCCAACACGGGGTCCATTGCTGTGACGACGGTGTTCATCAGATATTAACGCTTTGCCACAAAACGGTCACCGCGCATGGTGCCGCGTTGGGTTTTTCCGTTTAGTTTTCTGATGATGATGCTGGGCTCGTAGGGGTCGGCGGTAAATACCGGGATACTGCGCGGGATGTTGAGCTTGATGCTGGGCGTTTTGGCGGCAAGGGTGAACGCTTTGCGGATTGCTGCCACGGAGCGTTTGGCGGTTTTGGATGTGGGTGATTTTGCAGGCATGTTATGCCCCTTTTTGGTTTGAAAATGTAAGGGAATTATTGCAAATTTTGTTGTTCGCGTTAACGTATGGCGGAGAAAAACGGTTGTGGCGTGGCAGGAGTCCTGCCACGCCACAATGTTCATTTTTTACATTTCGAAGTTTACATTTCGAAATTCCTAATTTTCCAAATTAGGAGAGCGGGAGTTCGCTGATGGCTTTGAGGTAGGCGAACTTGCGCTTGTAGGCTTCGTCGGATTGTTTGAACATGGCTTCGGCGGCCTCGGGGTTGAGTTTGGTGAGTACCTTGAAGCGGTTTTCGGTGAGAGCGGTCTCCTTGAAGGCGACGGAGGGTTCCTTGGAGTCGAGCAACAAGGGGTTTTTGCCTTCGGCGACGAGGCCGGGGTTGTAACGGTAGAGGGGGAAGTGGCCGGAGTTAACGGCCATCTTTTGGTGGTTGACGCCTTCGGCCATGTCGATGCCGTGGGCGATGCAGTGGGAGTAAGCGATGATGATGGCGGGGCCATCGTAGGCCTCGGCTTCCATGAAGGCTTTGACGGCGGCGGCGGGATTGGCGCCGATGGCGACCTGGGCGACGTAGATGTTTTTGTACGTCATGCTGATGGCCGCGAGGTCCTTTTTCATTTGGGGCTTGCCGCCGGCGGCGAATTTGGCAACCGCGCCGAGAGGGGTGGATTTGGAGGCCTGGCCGCCGGTATTGGAGTAGACTTCGGTGTCGAGCACGAGGATTTTGATGTTGCGCCCGGTGGCGAGGACGTGGTCGAGGCCGCCGTAACCGATGTCGTAGGCCCAGCCGTCACCGCCAAGAATCCAGACGGATTTGCGGACGAGGAAGTCGGCAATGGTGAGGAGTTTTTTGGCTGTGGGGCATCCGCCGCATTCTTTGACAAAGCCTTCGAGGGAGGTTTTGATTTTGGCGACGCGGACGCGTTGGGCGGCGATTTCGGGTTCGGTGGACTGAGGCGCGGCGAGGGCTTCCTTGAGGAGGTCGAGGAAGTCGGCGGGGGCTTTGCCTTCGCTGATGATGGCGTTGCAGAGTTCGGTGGCATACTCTTTCTGCTTGTCGCAAGTGAGGCGCATGCCGAGGCCGAATTCGGCGTTGTCTTCGAAGAGGGAGTTGGACCATGCGGGACCACGGCCTTCGGCGTTTTTGCAGTAGGGGGTGGTGGGCAGGTTGCCGCCGTAGATGGAGGAGCAGCCGGTGGCGTTGGCGATGAGGATGCGATCGCCGAAGAGTTGGGTGAGGAGCTTTACGTAGGAGGTTTCGCCGCAACCCGCGCAGGCGCCGGAGAACTCGAAAAGGGGCGTTTTGAGCTGGCTGGACTGGACGGTGACGCCGAGCTTGGTGGTGTCGACCTCAGGCAACGCGAGGAAGAATTTGAAGTTGGCGGCTTCGGTTTCGCGCAGGGGAAGCTGGTTGGCCATGTTGATGGCTTTCTTTGTCGGGTCGGCCTTGTTTTTGGCAGGGCAGACTTGGACGCAGAGGCCGCAACCGGTGCAGTCTTCGGGCGCGCACTGAATGGTGTATTTGTAACCGGGGAAGGCTTTGCCGACAATGCCTTTGGCGTCGATGGACTTGAAGGTCTTGGGCGCGTTGGCGAGGGCGTCGGCGGGATAGGCCTTGCCGCGGATGGCGGCGTGCGGGCAGATGAGGGAGCACTGGGTGCACTGGACGCACACGTCGGGTTCCCAAACCGGGATCTCGGTGGCGATGTTGCGTTTTTCGAATTGTGTGGTGGCGGTGGGCCAGGTGCCGTCGTCGGGAATGGCGGAAACGGGCAGAGAATCGCCCTTTTGCGCCATGATGGTGGCGGTGACCTTTTGGACGAAGTCGGGCGCCTCGGCGGGGACGACGGGCGGACGCTTGACTTTGCCGGCGGGCTTGCCGGGGACGGTGACCTTTTGGAGGCCTTTGACCGCGGCGTCGATGGCGTCCCAGTTGGACTTGACGACGGCGTCGCCTTTTTTGCCGTAAGCTTTCTTCGCGGCTTTCTTCAACGCTTCGACGGCGACGTCCTGCGGGAGGATGCCGGAGATGTAGAAGAAGCAGGTTTGCATGATGGTGTTGATGCGCGCGCCGAGGCCGAGCTCGTGGGCGAGCTTGACGGCGTCGATGACGTAGAAGTTGAGCTTCTTGTCGATGATGACTTGCGCGACCTCATCGGGGATGTGATCCCACACCTGGTCGGCGGCGTAGGGCGAGGTGAGGAGGAAGGTGGCGCCGGGCTTGATGGCGGCGAGCATGTCGATCTTCTCAAGGAAGGTGAAGTTGTGACACGCAACGAAATCGGCCTTGGTGCAGAGGTAGGTGCTGCGGATGAACTTGGGTCCGAAGCGAAGGTGCGAGACGGTGATCGAGCCGGCCTTCTTGGAGTCGTAAACGAAGTAGCCTTGCGCGAAGTTGTCGGTGTCGTCGCCGATGACCTTGATGGAGTTCTTGTTCGCGCCGACGGTGCCGTCGGATCCGAGGCCGTAGAAGAGGCATTCCTTCATGCCGACGTCGGAGAGATGGAAGTCGGGAATCGAGAGCGAGGTGTTGGTCACGTCGTCGATGATGCCGACGGTGAAGTGATTTTTCGGCGCGGGGGCGGACATGTTGTCGAAGACGGATTTGACCATGGCGGGCGTGAATTCCTTTGAGCCCAAACCGTAGCGGCCGCCAAGGGTTTTCGGCCAGGTCGCGATGTCCACGGTCTTGTCCTGCATGACTTCGCCCATGGCGGTGCGGACGTCGGTGTAGAGCGGTTCGCCCACGGAGCCGGGCTCCTTCGTGCGGTCGAGCACAGTGATGCATTTGATCGTCTTGGGGAGCGCGCTGGCAAATGCCTTGGCGTCGAACGGACGATAGAGGCGTACTTTGAGCACACCGACTTTCTCGCCTTTTGCGGTGAGCTCGTCGACGACCTCGTGTACGCATTCCGCGCCGGAGCCGATGATCACGACCACGCGGTCGGCATCGGGCGCGCCGACATAATCAAAGAGCTTGTACTGGCGGCCGGTGAGCTTCGCGAAGCGGTCCATGACCTCCTGCACGATCGCGGGCGTCGCGTCGTAATACTTGTTGACCGTCTCGCGGCCCTGGAAATAAACGTCCGGATTTTGCGCCGTGCCACGCAGTTGCGGCGCGTCGGGCGTGAGGCCGCGTTCGCGGTGGGCGACCACGCACTTCTCGCAAATCATCTCGCGGATCACGGCCATGTCGACTTCCTCGATCTTCTGCACTTCGTGCGAGGTGCGGAAACCGTCGAAGAAGTGGAGGAAGGGAATGCGCGTGAGCAACGTCGCCGCGTGCGCGATGGTCGCCATGTCCATGACTTCCTGCACACTGTTGGAGGCCAGCATGGCGAAACCGGTCTGGCGGCAGGCCATGACGTCGCCGTGGTCGCCGAAAATCGAAAGCCCCTGCATGGCCAGCGAACGCGCGGTCACGTGGAACACCGTCGGCGTCAGTTCGCCCGCGATCTTGTACATGTTCGGGATCATCAACAGCAAGCCCTGCGACGCCGTGAACGTCGTCACCAGCGAGCCAGTCGTCAACGCGCCGTGCACCGCGCCCGCCGCGCCGCCCTCGGACTGCAACTCGATAATCTGCGGCACCGTGCCCCACATGTTTTTTTGTCCGCGCGCCGCCCATTCATCTGAAAACTCGCCCATCGGCGAGGACGGTGTGATCGGATAAATCGCCGCAATCTCACTGCATGCGAACGCTACTTTTGCCGCGGCTTCATTGCCGTCAACCATGATTTTGTTGGCCATGTCATTCACTCCTGAAAAAACTCAAAACAAAAATCCGCCCTCGCGACAAACATCGAAAGGGCGGAAAATTCTTACTTGCACTTGCAGCTGCAACCGCAACCGCCCGCAGCCGTAACCGCGGCGCGGCAACCGTCAACCTGACCCGCCGAACCCAGCAGGACATTCTTCTGCGCGATGAACGTCGCGTACGCCGGCATGAACACCTTGCCCGGGTCACGCAGGTCAAACTTCTCCGGATGATCGCGGAAAAATTCGCGGTGCACGCGGCACCACACCAGGCGGCCGTCCGTGTCGATGTTGATCTTCGTCACGCCCAGCTTCGCCGCGCCGAGAAACTGACTCGCGTCCACGCCACTCGCGCCCTTCAAATTGCCGCCCGCCGCGTTGATGCGCTCGACCTCTTCCTTCGGCACCGACGACGAACCGTGCATCACCAGCGGGAAGCCCGGCATGCGCTTCTGGATTTCCTCGAGAATGTCAAAACGCAACTTTTGGTCGCCCTTGAACTTAAACGCGCCGTGCGACGTGCCGATTGCGCACGCCAGCGAATCGCAACCCGTCAGCTTCACAAACTGCTCCGCCTCATCCGGCTGCGTGTACACATGTTCCGCCGCGACCACATCCTCCTCCACGCCCTTCAGCAGCCCGAGCTCCGCCTCCACCACGATACCCTTCTTGTGGGCCGCGTCCACGACGCGCTTTGTGATTTCGACGTTCTTCTCAAACACCTCGTGCGACGCGTCAATCATCACCGACGAATACACGCCCGAATTGATGCAGTCCATGCACGTCGCCTCATCGCCGTGATCCAGATGCACCGCGAAAACCGCTTCCGGGAAAATTTTGTCCGCCGTCGTCATCATCGCCTCAAGCATCAGCTTGTGCGTGTAGCTGCGCGCACCCTTCGAGAGCTGCACGATGAACGGCGCCTTGCTTTGCACATTGCCTTGGAACAACCCCATCGTCTGTTCGAGATTGTTGATATTGTAAGCGCCAATGGCATACTTGCCATACGCATGTTTAAAAAGCGCACTTGTCGTAACGATCATGTTGAATCTCCTTCTTGCAGGGGGTGACTTCCCGCGCCCCGGTCACGACGCTCATGACCTCAAACGCGGAGCCGATAGAATAGCTTTTTTCACTCATTTTTACAAGCTGAAATTAGACCGTTGGCGTTATCGGACGTGTTCCCATACATGTTGTAGCGGCGCTGCTGTGCTGCGCCTCTCCCGTCATCAGCCAATGTCCTCAATCACGCAGGCGCAGCACAGCA
>JAVBOU010000051.1:0-10721 GCA_031550185.1 Kiritimatiellia bacterium
AGCGTCCTCGCGAGCCGCAACAGGAGGGTTTCAGCAAACAATGTGCGGCCATTCAGCAAATCACCCGGGCCTCTTCGTGCGGCTCGCGAGGACGCTCGCCCTCCATGTTCAGGTTTTGGAACAAGTCTACTATATGATGCAAGGCAAAAAATAAATGTCTGTCCAATGCCCGGCGCGCCCGGCGGTCGCGCCCCACCTTAAAAGAGGCCGGTGACAGTGGCGGTGGCGGGGTCGATGTCGATGCGGCGGAAGGCGGGGTCGGAGGCGGTGCCGGGCATGAGTTTGATGTCGCCGGAGACGGGAACGATGAAGCCGGCGCCCTGGTAAAGGAGGAGGTCGCGGATGGGGACGGTGAAGTTTTTGGGGCGGCCGGTGAGGGCGGGATCGTGGGAGAGGCTGTATTGGGTTTTGGCCATGCAGACGGGAAGGCTGGCGGTGGCGGGGTTGGATTGGAGGGCGTCGAGTTTGGCGCGGGCTTCGGGGGTGTAGTCGGCGCCGTCGCCGCCGTAGACTTTGGTGACGATGTCGTTGATGCGCTGGGAGAGGGGCGCGGAGAGATCGGAGAGAAATTTGAATTTTGGCGGTTCGCTGGCGGCGTCGATGACGGCTTCGGCGAGTTCGAGGGCGCCTTCGCCGCCGTGGAGCCAGTGGGTGGAGACGGCGCAGCGGGCGCCGGCGGCGTGGGCGACGCGGCGGATGAGGGCGTGTTCGGCGGGGGTGTCAGTGTGGAAGGCGTTGATGCAGACGACAGGCGGAACGCCGGCGTTGCGGAGGATGTCGATGTGGGCGAGGAGGTTTTGGCAGCCGTGTTCGAGGAGGGGGAGGTTTTCGGTGGTGTAGGCGGGGTCGAGTTTGGCGCCGGGTTTGATGGCGGGGCCGCCGCCGTGGGCCTTGAGTGCGCGGACGGTGGCGACGAGGACGGCGGCGTTGGGGGTGAGGCCGGTGGCGCGGCATTTGATGTTGCAGAATTTTTCGAAACCGATGTCGGCGCCGAAGCCGGATTCGGTGATGAGGTAGTCGGCGAGGCGGGCGCCGAGGAGGTCGGAGATGACGGAGGATTGGCCGATGGCGATGTTGGCGAAGGGGCCGGCGTGGACGAGGACGGGCTGGCCTTCGAGGGTTTGCATGAGGGTGGGGTTGATGGCGCGCAGGAGCCAGGCGGCCATGGCGCCGTCGACGTCGAGGTCGGCGGTGGTGACGGGGCGGCCGGAGGAGGAGTAGGCGACGATGATTTTGGCGAGGCGGGCGCGGAGGTCGGTGAGGTCGCGGGCCATGGCGAGGACGGCCATGACTTCGGAGGCGACGGAGATGTAGAAGCCGGAGTTGGTTTCGAAGCCGTCGAGGGCGCCGCCTTTGCCGATGGTGATGTTGCGGAGGCATTGGGCGCAGAAGTCGATGGCCCAGCGGAGCTGGACGGTGGCGGGGTCGATGGCGAGGCGGGTGAGGTTGGATTTGGCGAGGCGGGCGTCGTCGTAGTTGCGCTCGTGCTGCATGCGGGCGTTGAGGGCGACCATGGCGAGGTTGTTGGCGTTGGTGATGGCGTCGATGTCGCCGGTGAGGCCGAGGGAGAGGGGGGCGATGGGGAGGAGCTGGGCGAGTCCGCCGCCGGCGGCGGAGCCTTTGATGTTGAAGGTGGGGCCGCCGGAGGGTTGGCGGAGGGTGCCGATGGGGCGGTGGCCGAGGCGGGCGAGGCCCTGGATGAGGCCGAGGGTGGTGGTGGTTTTGCCTTCGCCGAGAGGGGTGGGGTTGATGGCGGTGACGTTGATGTATTTGGCGCGCTGGGGCGCGTCGGGGAGGCGCTGGTTGACGGCGTGGAGGTCGACACGGGCGAGGTTGCGGTCGACGGGGAACCATTCGTTGGGCTGGAGTCCGGCGTCGGCGGCGACGCGGTCGATGGGGCGGAGGTTTTGTTCGGCGATCTGGGCGATCTGCCAGTCGGCCATTTGGGTGGGGTCGAGTTTCATTCGGAAGGTGGGTAGGATTTGAGGAGTTTCTGGACGCGGCGGAGGTCTTTGAGGAATTGGCGGAGGGTGATCATGGAGTTGACGCCGCGGGCGAGGTTTTGGCGGCCGATTTCGAAGAGGGTGGCGAATTGCCAGCGGAGGATGGCGTAGGTTTCGGAGAGGGTGCGGTGGGGGTCGTACATGTGGATGGGCTCGGCGCCGGCGCCGTTGAGCTCGACGATCTGGAAATCTTCGCCGCGGAGGAAGGCGTCGTAGTCGCGGTAGCGGACGTCGAAGCGGGCGTAGTAGATCTCGGGGAGTGATTCGGCAAGGGCGCAGAAGCGGGCGGAGAGGGCGGGCGTGAGGGCGTGGTTGCGGTCCCAGAAGATGGAACCCTGGGCATGGTTGCCGGTGAAGTTGAGCTGGATGCGTTCGCCGGGAGGGGGGATGGTGTCGAGGATGGCGGCTTGTTTGGTGAAGTAGGTTTTGGCGATTTTTTGCTTGCGGGTGTCGGTGAGGATGAGCTGGCGGACGGTGTGTTTGCCGTCGCCGGTGATGAAGGGAAATTCCTTGATGGCGAAGGAGGCGATGCGACCGGAGGCGGGCTCGTCGGGGAAGCGGGTGTAGAGGACGCCGGCCTCATGGGGGAAGGTGATGAGTTGCTGGAAGATGACGGGCTGGTGGTCGGGGTAGCGGGCGAGATAGTCGCGCAGTTCGTTGGCGTCGCGGATGCGGCGGATGCCCATGCCGCGCTGACCGATGTCGGGCTTGGCCACGAAGGGATAAGTGAAAGGAGCGTCGGCAAGGACGGCGCGGGCGTCTTCGAGGCGTGTTTGAAGTGGGGCGCCGGGGCGGGCGGGGATGTGGACGACAGGGGCGAGAAATTCGCGGCACAGCGGGGAGTTGGTTAGAAGCGAGTAGATGTCGATTTTAGATTCGCTGTCGACGCCGGAGGCGTAGATGGAGGGATTGGAATTGAGAGGCAGGCGGAAGGAAAAGTGTTTGAGGGAGAGCCAGAGGTAATAGCAAAAGGTGGGAATGTAGAAAAAGAGTGGCGGCCAAAATTCGAAGGGGGCGTATGGGGTTTCGGTGTGTTTGAGATCGGCGTCGAAGGTCTCGTCCTGCTGCTTGCGTTTTTTGGTGAAGCGGAGGTTGGCGAGGATGACGATGGCGACGACGATGATGCCGAGGGAGAGTTTGACGTAGGGGTTGGTGATGAAGCCCTTGGCGGTTTCGCCCAGGAAGTGGGAGAGGCCGACGACCAGAGTGGACTGAAGGACGGAGGCGATGAAGGCGAGGGAGGTGAAGCGCCAGAAGGGGGTGCGGAGGATGCCGACGGCGAGGAAGGTGATGGTGCGGGTGCCGGGGATGAAGCGGGCGAGGAAGACGGTCTTGGCGGTGTGGGCGGTGAAGAGGGCTTCGTAGCGGATGAGACGCTGAGGGCTGACCCATTTGCGGCGGATCATGAAGTCGGCGGCGAAACGGCCGGCGAGGTAAAGGGCGACGTCGCCGATGACAATGCCGAAGGTGAGGCCGAGGAAGGCGGTGATCCAGTCGAGCTCGCCGGCGGTGACGAGGGCGGCGGTGGCGAGGACGACGCCGTCTTCGCAGAGGAGCGTGGCGGCGGCGATGAGGAACCCCTGGAGGATCGGGTAGGCGATGAGGAGGTGGTAGAGGTGCAGGAAGTAGTCGGTCACGGCGGTGCCTTGTGGGGTGCGTGTTTAACGGCCGGGGGTGTCGTTTCTGACGGGGCGGCGGGGCTTGCGTTCGGACGCGGATTCCTCAAGCGGGGCGCGGAGGATTTCGGACTGGTTGAGGCGGGTGAACTCGGCGAGGCGGTGGAGGTCGGCGTCGGTGAAGGGGATGGTGGCGAGGTTGATGGCGTCGATTTCCTTCCGGGCCTCGAAGAAGCGGCGCTGCTGCTGGCGGAGGCGGATGCGGGTGAGGAAGTAGAGGGGATCGCGTTTTTCGTAGGCAAGGTGATCCATGAGGGCGGCGGCCGTGGCGATGTCGTCGCCGGTGGCGCGCTCGACAAGGGCGGAGATGAGCACGAGCTGGACAAAGGCGTCGCTGGGGACGCTGGCCTGGAGTTCGCGGGAGAGGTTGACCGCGGCGTCGAGCTGGCCGGTGTGGCGGAGGAGGAAGGCGAGGGCGGCGGCGGGCGGGATGGCGGGCCAGTGTTCACTGCTTTGCCGGAAGAGGGTTTCGGCGCGGGGGAAGTCGTTGGTGTCGAGGGCGACGGCGGCGCTCATGTACAGGGCGATGGGATGGGCGGGATCCTGATGGAGGATGATGTCGGCGGTGGCGGCGATGTTGGTCAGGGAGGATGTGGACTGGCGCGCGGCTTCGACCAGGTGCTGGCTGAGGAGGAGTTCCTGGAGCGGCGTGACGTCGTCAAACGTCTTGAGCACGGTGTGCAACGACGCGGTGATGTCGGCGAGGTTGCGTCCGTCGTGAAAGCGCTGGAAGATGATGACGAGGTCGAGCGTGGCGGCGCTCTCGGACGTGCCTTGCTGGCGGAGGGGGAGGACGATTTTGGCGTAGATGTCGGCGCTGGCGTTGCTGTGGATGCAGTAGGCGAGGAAGAGCAGCCACGCGGTGCGGCTGCGGGGATTTTCGTCGAGCACGCGGTAGAAGAGGGTGTCGAGGCCGGACGACGGCTGGTCGAGCGCCATGTCAAGGGCGGCGCTGTAAAGGGGGAGGGTTTTGCGCGTGTCGGCGGGGAGAGCGTTGAAGGCCGTTGCGGCGGTGGCGAAGTCGCCGGCGCAGAGCGCTTCGGTGATGTGGTCGAGCGGCGTGTCGTGCGATTCGGAAATCGGCTCAAAGAAAAAGGCGGTGCGGATGAGCCGCGCGAAGAGCGTGGTGAAGGCGGGCTCGGCGGAGCGGTAGGCGTCAAAGAGCGCGAGGGCCTGGCGCGCGTAGGTTCGGGCGAAGCGGGGTTCGAGCGCGGCGAGGTAACCGGGAATGGAGCTGATCTGGCCGGTTTCCAAAAGGTTCGCCGGCGTGGGCGGAATGGCGCGCGCAAAGCGAATGTGGTCGTCGAAATCGATCCTGGCGCGCGATTCGGGATCAAGCCCGGGATGGCGTTCGGCGAGAAGATGGCGGTTGATGATCGCGACGGGATTGGCGGGCGAGAAGGCGAAGACTTCGCCGTACGTGGCAAAGGCGTCGTCGACAAGGCCGGCTTTTTCGAGGAGCAGCCCGGACATGTTGAGCGAGTGCGCGACCTGGCCGCGCAGTGCGGCGCGGATGCTGGAAGTGAGCGGCGTGTCATCGGCCGCCTTGAGGTACGTGCGGGCGAGTTCGATGAAACGCTTTGTCTCGTCGAGCGCGGCGCGGCCGTCGTCGTCGTTGTCGAACATGTCCGGCGCGGCGTAGGTGTAGACGAATCCGTGCGGCACAATCGTCGCATCGGGGAAGGTGAGCGAAAGCGGCGTTGAGGTGCCGATGGCGGCCACGCGGTGCGTGGTGTCGGGAATGGCCTGGATGAGGCGGCTGAGCATGACGGGCAGGGTGTTTTCCGCCGCGAGCTTAAGGCCGGGAAGCGCGGGCTCAAGCGCGGGGTCTTCGGCGGTGCGCTCGAGATACTCGCGGATGAAATTCGGAGGCACGGTTTGCGTGGGCGCGTCGGGGTCGAGATCCAGCACGCGGAGCTTTTTGCCGTCGCGCCAGCCTTGGATCATCAGGTTGTCCGCAAGCGGCGTCGTGGAGAACACCCAGCTCTCATCCTGGACGGCGGCGAGCATGTGTCCGGCCGCGCGGTCCGCAAAATCTTTCTTGAAGAACAGCACGGTTCGCAGATTGAGGAACAACATGACGGCGACGCCCGCCAGGATGACCGCCGCCATCAACGGCGCGCCGACGCCGGGAATCCAGCGGTGCGTGAGCTCGTGGTATTGCTTGGCCAGTTCATCGAGGATGTCATCGTCGTCGCCGCTCTTCTTTTGCTTTTTGAGCGTGACCGCGGCGAGGCAGATGTTCACCCAAAAGCAAAAAAAGTAGCCCGTTGAAAACGCGGCAAAAAGCATCGGAATGCCCAGGAGAACGTCGCTGCGCGCGGCAATCCGCCAGGGCGACCACTGGATGTTGCTGAACGTGTAAAGCACCAGCAGCGTGAGCATGAAATGGGAGACAAAGTTCACCGTGTTCAACTCATGCAGCCCGCTGTATGCCGCGCGCCACACGAAGAACACCGGCACCAGCATCAGCGCGGCCACCCAAAGCCCCTCCATCGTCGGCATGCCGTTGAACAGGCTCGCGAGCGACATTGGGATGTTCGCCAGCAACACCCCGCCCAGCGTCAGCCCGTGCGCCTGCGACATCATTTGCGCCGCCCCCAGCGCGAGTCCCGCGCCCGCGAGAAACGAGATGAACAGCGTGATCACCGTGGTCTCGATTTTCTCCTTTTTCTGGATTTGCGACAGGAGCAGCACGGCCACCGCGAGCGGACTCAGCACGAGGAAAAACGGCGATTCCAGCAGCGACACGCCGGCAAGCAACGCCGCGGCAAACACATTGAACGTCCGCGAAAAAAGGTAATCGCGGTAAAGATTCAAAAACATGAGCGCGAGCAGCAGCGCGTCAAACGCGACGATATGCAGGTGCGTCGAGGCCAGCCAGAACGGCAGCGAGAAGGCGAGCGCCGCCGCCGCCGTCGCCCCTCCCGCGCAGGCCAGCCACTTCCCGCGCGCCAGCAGCCGTTGCTCCTCCGTCAGCGACATCTCGCGGTGCGGCGCGCGCGCGACGTTCTCGTCGTCGTCCTCCATGAACGCCATGTCCTCCATCTCCGAATGCCCGCTCGCGCCCAGCCACGTGTTGACGAGAAAAAGCGCCGTGACCCTGAACAGCGCCATCACCGCCAGCGCGCCGCACACCGCCGAAAACAGATTCAGCGCCGTGATCCGCGGCAAAAACGAAACCCGCGCCAGCAGTTCCGTCAGCACGCTCCAGACCGGGTTGTCGAGATGCGTCGGCTCCGCCGCGCCCAGCGCCTGCGCCATCAACTTCGCCGCCAACCCCGGAAACACCCCCCGCTCCAGCGTCAGCGCAAACACCACAAACGCCACCAGCCCCGCCACGCATCCCGGAATCCAAAACGAGATCCCCATCTTCGAGGCGAGCGATTTATGTCGATTGGTTACTTTTCGTTTTTGCATGTCACTCCATTAGCATGTCATGTGAATGCCAAGATGACGCGCCTGCGCCTCGCTCGCGAACGAGCTTCGCACCAGCGGCGCCGATTCCACAACGTCAAACCCCGTGGCCAGCGCCATGTCCCGCAACGCCGCAAACCGTTCCGGCGGCACATACTCCTCCACCGCCGCGTGTTGCGGCGTCGGCGCCAGATACTGCCCCAAAAACAAAATTTCGCACCCCGCGCCCCGCGCGTCGCGAAACACCTCCGCCAGCTCCCGCTCCGTCTCCCCCAGCCCCAGCAGCAGACTCGTCTTCACCACCCGCCCCGCCGCCGCGCCCATGCGCAGCACCTCCAGCGAGCGCCCGTAATCCGCCCCCCGCCGCACCTCCCCGTACAACCGCGGCACCGTCTCCAAATTATGCCCGAACACCTCCGGCCCCGCCTCCAGCACCGTCGCCACATCCTCCGCGCGCCCCTTGAAATCCGGCACCAGCACCTCCAGCGTCACCCCCGGCGCCGCGCCCCGAATCGCCCGCAGCGTCTCCGCCCAATGCCCCGCGCCGCCATCCGGCAAATCATCCCGCGTCACCGACGTCACCACCGCGTGGCACAGCCCCGCCTCTGCCACCGCCGCCGCCACCCGCCCCGGTTCCGCCGCATCCACCGCCTCCGCACACGTCGCGCCAATATTGCAAAACCCGCACCGCCGCGTGCAACGGCTCCCCAAAATCAAAAACGTCGCATGTCCCGCCTCCCAGCACACCGGCAGATTCGGACACCGCGCCGCCTCGCACACCGTGTCCACCCCCCGCGCCCGCAACCGCGCGTGCGTCGCCTCCACCCGCGGCGTACCGCAGACCCGGACACGCAACCACGGCGGCCTTTCCCGGCAAGTTTTTTCGCTATTATTCATGCAAACAAAAAAATCACCGCCAGTATACCACATTCAAGTGGCAATTCCAGCAGAAACAACAAAAAATCAGCCACAGGAAAACTTCCCTGTGGCCGGTTTTAACGAATCACGCAAGACTTACCAGCGTGGCGGACGATCGCCGCGGTCACCACGGTCACCGCGGTCACGACCGCCGGAACCGCCGCGGCCGCGGAATCCACCGCCGCCACCACCGCGACGTTCCTCGCGGGGTTTCGGTTGCGATTCATTCACGCGGATCTGGCGCTCCATGAAATCGGAGCCATTCAGCGCTTCGCAGGCTTTCTTCGCATCGTCGCTGTTGGGCATGAGCACAAAGCCAAAGCCCTTGGAGCGGCCGGAGCCGTGTTCGGTTACGACGCGGGCGGAATCAACCTCACCGTAAGCCTCAAAAAGGCTCTTCAGGTCTGCGTCCGTCGTCTTGTATGAGAGGTTGCCGACATAGATGTCCATGTCTAATCCGTCCTCTGGTCACTGCCGCGGTTTTCTACATACACACTGCGGCCCTGCTTGCGGCGGGCGGGAACACAGCGATGGCACGCGTCGTGCCATGTCCCGCGCTCCACGCGCCCGACAACCGGACGCCGAAAACACGGGCGTGAAAGGGAAAAGGAGATGGCGCGTGCGGGAAGCTCGCGGCAGACAGAGGAGGGAGCGGCGGAACACGATGCAGGCACGATAGCACAGACGCAAGGAACTGAAACAACTGAAAACATATAAAGGTGGCCCGTCGCCGGACCCGAAACATTGAGATCCCTGTGTCCCTTGCGCAGTGGCGTACTTTTCGCCGGATGAAACCCTTTCATCGTCGTGCCGCGCTTGAAACAAATTCGCCGAACGCGTTCAATGTACTAAAAAAAGGGAGATGTGTGCAATCAAAATCTTGCCGCCCGATTTTTTTTCTTTTTGCCGCGTCCGCCCCCCTCTCGTGGCGTGGCAAAGGTCGCGCCACGCCACGGGATAAATCGCGGCGCTGACAGTCATGATTATTTTCACATGATTCCATTCTTCGCCCCAACGGGGCAGGTCATGTCAGCCCAGGGCAACGCCCTGGATGATAATGTGCAAACGCCATCGCGCCCTGAAGGGGCAGGTGAATCTTGAGCGGGCCTTGGGATTGCTTGCCACGTCACGCAACACATTCACAAGGCTCCACGCCGCACCCAAGGCTGAAAGCCTTGCATCATTAGCGTAGGGCAAGGGGCATTGCCCCACAGCCCTACGACACGGTACGCATATTGCACAAGCCCCAACGGGGCGGGATCAATGGGTGAAAATAAAAAATCAAGGCACATCCCCACAACAAAACTCCGAAAACAAAAAAGGCGTGGCAGCGAAAACTGCCACGCCACACACAATTATACAACAGGTTTGAACAGTAATACGGGTCAGTCTTCCTCCTTGCTGGGGGTGGGCGAACACCAGACGCCCAAGTTGGAGACAGCAACCCAAACGTCTGGCGGAAAATGGCCACGGGGAACAGCCGCGGCCTTCAATATTGAAAAAGTCTCCCGTGGCAGAGGGTGAGCTCTGCCACGGGCGGTCGTCATTTAGCGGCTCAACGTGGCCGCGTGGAAGAAGTGAACGTCCGTTTTCGGGCGATCGATGACAAAGGTGTGGCTCGTGCCGTTCCCGGAATCGTGCATGTAGAGCGAGCCGCTGTTCTTGATTTCGAACAAGCTGCGGTCAAGCTCCGTGTGGCCGTAAATGCCGTAAGGAACGTTGTGCTTGAGGTTGTCAACGGTGATGAAAACCTGGTCGTCCGTGACTTGGATGTCCGTGATGATGAGCGGGAAGAGCTCGGTGACGTGGCCGGTCGGGATGTCGATGACCACCACTGTTTCGCCGGTCGCCGGGTCGATGACGCGCACTTCGGGCACGCTCGGATCGAAGACGTAGTCGTAGATTTCGTTCGGATAGTCGGGGAGAACGGGAACCACGTAGGGATAGCCGTCGACTTCGGGGTCGTGATTGATCGTGTTGCCGGGATGGACGTCGACAAGACCTTCGCCATGATCACTCGGGAAGGACGGCTTATCGCCGTCGCCGGGAGTGATGACGAAGTTGTCCGTGGGATCCGCGGTCGAGGTGTCGGGCACGATGACGACGAAATCGTCACCGTCGTCGATGATGATGACGCCGGTCGGGACGTTGATGATCACAACGATGTTGCCGTTTTCGTCGATGACACGAACTGCGGGAACGCTCGGATCGAAGACGTAGTCGAACTCGTCAGCGGGATAGCCGTCGATCTCCTCGACAACGAAGGGATAATCGTCGCCGTGTTTGCCTTCGGGTTGGTAACCGATCTCGGTGTCAGGTCCGACATCGACGAGGTTGTCGCCGTGGTCGCTCGGGTATTTGACGTTGGGATCAGTCGGATCGAAGGTGAAGTAATCGCCGTCCTCGCCGTTGGGATCGGGCACGAGGATCAAGGTCGGGTCGCCGGTTTCGGGATCGAGGATTTCGATGATGCCGGAGGGGACGTTGATCACGGCGTTGGTGCTACCGGTTTCAGGATCGATGACGAGCACGCCGGGAATTTCCGGATCGAAGACGTAGTCGTATTCATCGAACGGGAAGTTGGGAACTTCGGGGACAACGAAGGGATAGCCGTGTTTGCCTTCGGGTTGGTAACCGATCTCGGTGTCAGGTCCGACATCGACGAGGTTGTCGCCGTGGTCGCTCGGATATTTGACATTGGGGTCGG
>JAVBOU010000157.1:0-4967 GCA_031550185.1 Kiritimatiellia bacterium
GCCCGCCCCGCGCCCCTTTCCGCCACTAAAAAAAAAACCCAAAACTTTAAAATTAAAAAACCGGTTTTGTGGCGTGCCTTCACCCCCCCCCCCCCACAACGCATTATAAAAATGCAGGACAGACGACGCGCTTTCGTTCTCATTGCAATCGGCCTATTGTCTTGACGCGCATTTTGCAAGGTGTAGACTAATGCGGCATGAAAAAACATTTCTCTCTGCCATTTTCGCATGTACGGCGTTTGTCGCCGCCGTTTTTCCCGCGCATGCGCAAACTGATCTTGCGGCGGACATCAAATCCGGCGCGCTTTGGGAGAAGGACGCCGCCGCGTTTCGCCAGGCCTATTTGCAAGGCGAAAACATGAGCTGGGTCGACGCCGATAAAACCACCCTGCGCATCCCCAGGCCCAACTTCAAACTCGCCGGGTTGGCACTCGGCGAAACCGTCGTCAAGTTTCAAGACAACAAGCCCGCGACCCTTCAGTTCATGCTCTACAACAAGGGCGACAACACATTGCTCGGCAAAAAAAGTTTCGAGGCGCTCGTCGACAAAAGCCAGGCCGCGCTGGCCGCCGCATTCGACAACCCCGGCGAAACCTACCGCCCGAAAACGCGCGAGACCGTTGTGAAGATGAAGGCATGGCAATGGAAAATGCCCGCCAGCCTGATGTCACTGGAGTACAACGCCGGTGAAAACAACCGCGAGTTTGAGGCCGAATTTGTCCGCCTCCGCCTCACGTCCGACAACGCCGAAAACACCGAACGCGCGCGGAAACGCGAGCTCGTCAGCAACGTCAAACGCGAAGGCCGCCGCGCCGAAATTGAAAACATCCCCATGGTCGACCAGGGCGAAAAGGGATATTGCGTTGTCGCCACCGCCGCGCGGATTTTCGCCTATTACGGCTCCGATAACGTCGACCAGCACGAGCTCGCCTCCGCCGCCAACACCCGCGCCGGCGGCGGCACATCCACCCGCGAAATGCGCGAGGCGCTTGAAAAAATCAGCTCGCGTTTCCAAATCAAAATCCGCGCCATCGATTCCGTTGAAAGTTACGCCGACTTTCAGGATCTGGTTCAAGATTACAACAAGGAGGCCAAGCGCCGAAACTCGCCGCAAATGGCCGACCTTTCCAAGGACCGGAACGCGTGGCAAAACTTTTGGGGCCAGGTCAACGCCGACGTGCTCAAGGCCGCGCGTTGCGGCAGACCGTCGGATGTCGAACGCTGGATGAAACCCATCCGCAGTTGGATCGACATGGGCGTGCCGGTTTTCTGGACCGTCCACGTCGGCATCGTAGCCGAACCCAAACGTTCCGAACAATCCCGCGGCGGCCACATGCGGTTGATCATCGGGTACGACGACGAGAAGTCGGTGATTCTCTTTTCCGACTCCTGGGGTCAGGGGCACGCCAGCAAGGAGATGCCCATGGCCGATGCCGCCGTCATTACCACCGGCCGCATGGTCCTCGTCCCGTCGCGTTGATTGATCGTCGTTTCATGTGCGAATGCCACCATTTATCCCGCGCTTCCGAGCATGATCCACGCCGCGAGGATGGCGAGGGAGACCAGGGTCACGGGGATCCCCGCGCGGGCGTGTTCGCGAAAGGTGACGGTCACACCGTGGCTTCGCGCCTCTTCGATCACGATCAGGTTGGCAATGCTGCCAAGCGTGATGAAGTTGCCCGCAAAGGTTGACGCCACGGCCAGCGCGTACCAGGAGACAAGCGGCGCGTTGTCGAGGAAGCGCGTGAGCAACATCACGGCCGGCACGTTGCTCACGACGTTGCCAAGCACCGCGCCGGTCAGCCCCAGCGTGAGCGGTTCGCTGACGTCAATGCCGCGCTCCGTCAACTCCGCCACCATCCGCGTTGGCGCGCCGGTGCTTTCCAGCGCGCCGACCACGACGAACAAACCGCAGAAGAGCATCACGAGACTCCAGTCGAGTCGCGAAAGCAATTCCCGTGTTTGCGTTCGGCGGCTGACCATCAGCACGCCGCCCGCGCAGAGTGCCGCCATCTCGCGCGGCACGTCCGTGAAAAAGGCAATCATCACCGCCGCGACCACGAGCAAACCTTTTAACGTTTGCCAGCGGTCGAATGCCATGTCGTCCGGCTCCGGCAAAATGTGCGACGCGCCGGGCATGGTCAGGCGTCCGCGATACAACGCGAGCACGATCCCGTACGCCGCGATTCCCGCGAGCAAAGTCGGCGTGATGCTCCACGCGAGGAACGCGCCAAACGCCAGCCGCGCGGTCTGGCCGATGAGCATGTTTTGCGGATTGCCGATCAGCGTCGCGGCGGAGCCGATGTTGCTCGCGCACGCCAGGCCGATCAGATAGGGCGCGGGATTCAGGCGTGCGCGCCGCGTGGTCGCCACGACGACCGGCGCGAACGCGAGGCACACGATGTCGTTCACCAGCACGGCGGAAAGCACGCCGGCCGTTGTCATCAAGAGCGCGAGAAAAGCTTTTGGTTTTTCCGCCGCGCGTCCCAGCCACGCCGCGGCAAATTGATAAAAGCCGCTGAGCCGCAGTTGCGCCGAGACGAGCATGAGTCCGAAGAGCAACAGGATCGTCGTCGCATCAATGGCATGCAACGCCTCGCGCATGGGTAGCACGCCCGCGGCGGTCATGGCGATCGCGCCGAGCAACGCGATGCCTGTCCGGTCAATCGTCAGCCCCGGCACGCGGCCCACGGCGATTCCCGCGTAGGTCAGCGCAAAGATGATGTAGCATAAGAGCTGTTCCGTCATGTCATTGCGCCAGTTCGAAATCCGCGACCACGGGAAGGTGATCGGAGAGCGTCACGGACGGCATTTGAAACGCGGTCATGCGAAGCCCGCGCGAGTAGCAGATGAAGTCCAGCTCCCGGCACGGCTTCCAGCTCGGATACGTCGCGGCGTGCTCCGCGTTCGCGCTCACCAGCCCCGTGGCCTTGAGGAAGAGCGACATCTCGCGCGCGCCGGAGAGCACGTTGAAATCGCCCATGACCACGCACGGCTTGTCCGATTCGCCGATGAGCTCGTGCAGGTCGATCAGTTGATGGTAGCGCACCCACGGGCGCAGCGACAAATGCACGAGGAAAAACCGCGCGTGCGCGAGCTCGACCTCGATCACGAGGCGTTTGAATCCGCGCTTGAAATAATGGAAGCGCTCCTCCTCGTGCGGCTCGCGCGTGATGATCGCGTTGGCCTGGCGGCGAAAAACCGGCAGCTCCTCCAACATGCCGGACTTGCGGTATTTGATCGCGTGGCAATGGTAAAACTGTCCGAGCCGCCGCGCGATGCGTTCGGCCTGGTTGCGGCCGCGGTTGCGGAACGAACCGGTGTCGACCTCGACGAGGCCCACGACGTCGGGCGACGTGCTGCGGATGAACTTCGCGATCTCGCGCGAATGGCGGTCGGTGCGGCGCAAAAGATCCATCCACGCGTGGCGCTCGCGGCGCCCCGTTCCGTAGCGGATATTGTACACCATCACGCGCATCATGCCTCCGTGTACCACAGTGGCCGACGTTCGTCGATCCAGTAATGGCGCGGCAACGCGCGCGCCGCGAGACACTTCGCCGTGCGCGCCGCGTGGCGCTCGCCCATTTTCATGTGACCCGCCAGTGAGTCGGGCTGCATGTGCAGCTTGCCGCCGTCCACCAGCAAATCCGTGCCCGTCACAAACCGCGCCGCCTCGCTGCAGAGGTACGCGCACGCGAGCGCGATGTCCACGGGTCGGCCGATGCGCGGCAGCGTCTGCGTTTGCAGCACGAACTGATAATCAATGTCGACCATCTTTTGCAAAATCTCGTCGTGATGCTCCGGCTTGATGTGGAACAACACCCAGTGGTGCTGCGGAATGAAGTCCATGATCCAACCCGGCGACACGCTGTTGACGCGGATGTTGTCTGCGCCAAACTCGCCGCTCATCTCCACAGCCATGGCCATCAGCGCCGTCTTTGTGCTGGCGTAGAGCGTGCACGCGCCCTCCGCGCGGTGGCCGTGCGCCGACGAAATCACCACGATGCTGCCGCCGCCGTTCGTGCGCATCGACGGCACCAACGCGCGCGTCAACACCCAGAACGACCGCACGTTAGTCGTATACAGGTGGTCAAAGGCGTCGTCATTTTCATCCAGCAGCGGTTGCGACCACGTCTTACCGCCGCAATGAATCAGCCCGTCCACACGGCCGTCGAAAAATGCCAGCGCCTCCGTGGCCACCGCCTTCATCTCATCCATCGACTTCAAGTCCGCCGCGCGTCCCTTTGCCTGCGGCCCCAGTTCGCCGCACAACGCGTCGAGCCGCTCCGCGTGCCAGTCCGTCAAAAACAACGACGCACCCTGTTGCGTGAAAATCCGCGCGATCGCCGCGCCGATCGCGCCCGCCGCGCCGGTCAGCACCACCCGCTTCCCGCGCACCGAAAACATCGACAATGAATCACTCGACTCATTCATTCCAACACACTCACTTTCCGTCCCGTTACCTGCAGCCGTCCGGCCGCCAGCAGTCGCAGCGCCTCGACATACGCCACATGCTCCTCGCATTGAATCCGCGCGTGCAGGCTTGCCGGCGAATCATCGTCGCGCACCTCGACCGCGCGCTGCAAAATAATCGGCCCCGTGTCCGTTCCCTCGTCCACAAAATGCACCGTGCAACCCGCCACCTTTGCGCCATATTCCAGCGCCTGTTGCCACGCGTGCAAACCCGGAAACGCCGGCAGCAACGCCGGGTGAATGTTCAGCACCCGCATTGGAAACGCCGCCAAAAGTCCACGCTTCACAATCCGCAAAAATCCCGCCAGCATCACCGCCTCCGCGCCATGTTCGCGCAGCAGCGTGATCACTTTCTCTTCCGCCGCACCCTCGAGTTTCGTCTTGAACGGCGCGCCATCCACAAAATGCGCCGCAATCCCCCGTTGCCGCGCGCGCTCCAAAATCCGCGCCTCCGCCACGTCCGCGATCACGCACACGACCTCCACGGCGAGCGT
>JAVBOU010000087.1:0-8358 GCA_031550185.1 Kiritimatiellia bacterium
CCTTTTCGTTTCGCCGGTTGAACCCCTTTCGGACTTTTTGTTTACCACGCCCCTTTCAACCACGAAAACACGCGCTCTTGGCAGTGTTTTCGTGGTCTTTCGTGGCTGGTGGCGGATTGTCGTCCCTTATCGTGGGTTTCAGCGTGGCACGACCTTTGCCACGCCACGCGAAAGGAGTACATGCCATGCATAAAAAATTGAAATTTGCTTTTCTCCTCTGTGGCACGGCGCTGTGTCTTGCCACGGCGCTTCACGCGCAACTGGTGCCTGGGCTTTACGAGTCCCGCTACCAGGCGCGACCCGTCACCGGCAACACTTACCCCGCGCCGACGGACGCCCGTATCGTGTCTGCGCCGTATGGCGCGAACGCCTGGGGAAGCGCGGTCGGGCAGCAGAATTATTTTGCCACCGTGCCCGGACCCAACGACACGGTCGTGACGAACTGGCCGCCGCCCGCGGAGCTTTATCCCGCGTACACCGGCAACACCACGTTTCGCTATGCCGGCTACATCAACATCCCGGAGCTTCCCGGCGCGGTTTCGTTTTACGCCAACTTCGACACCGGCAAGCGGCTTCGCCTGGACGATGTTGTCATCTTCAATGAACCGGGTTATCAGCGGGGCGGGTTCGCCACCGTGACGATTCCCGCGGGCTGGCACAAGTTTGACGTCTGGTTTGAGGACGACGGCGGCGGATACGGCCCGGCGTGGGGCGACGCCCATCATCTCGGATTTGGAATCGACTGGAATGGCGGCGCGTCGTATGTCCATGACAACTTTGTCTTCCCCGAGGATCCGGGCGACGGCTCGCTTTTTGCGGCGGACTTCCCGCCCGGCGGCGCGATTCTTTTTTCAAAAACCGCAACCGACGTTCTCGATACCTCGGCGCGACTGCCCGTTTCCGTCGAACTCGGCCCGGATGTCATGTCCGGCACGCTTCGCCTGCACTACACGCCGGCGGGCGATGGCGTGGATGCGAATGACTACTTGAGCTGGCCGCACGTGGACTACGAGGCGCCCGTCACTGCGTCCGGCGAGTATGTCATCGCGCTTGATGGCCTTGATACGGATGTCGCCTTCATATACCGCCATGTGCTGGTTGTTGGCGAAAAACATTACGCGACATTGCAATCCGGAACGTTCGCCACCGCCGACTTCAACACACCCAGCCGTTTTTCCTGGGTCGGCGGAACGTGGTGGCAAAACACCGACAACAACTGGAACGATCCCGGCATCTGGAAAAATCTCGACAACCGTCCACGCCTCATTCCTGGCGTCGCGGGCGACACGGTTTACATGATGGCCGAGCCTGTCCAATCGCGCACCTACATGCTTACCAACAGCGTCACCATCGGCAGCCTCTTCACCGGACACAACGACCACACCCACGGCATCATCAACTTCTATTCCCGAACGCCGGCCGGAACACCCGTCACCCTCACCTTTGACTCCGGCAACGATTCCGCCTCGATACTCGACATCCTCCGCGTGCCCACCTTGCGTTTCGGCGAATACCTCAACAGCGTCCGCCACGACGACCTGCGCGTTCACCTCGCCGGCCCGCTCAGTATCGTGCGCGCCAGGGGCGATGCCGGCATCATCACCTTTCATTCGCCCATCAGCGGCGGCACCGAAGAAAGCCCTGTCCCCATCACGGCCGGTTTGAGAAACCTCGGATGGGGTGCGCGTCTTGAAATTTTTCTCGCCAACACCAACAACACCTTCCGCGGCGATATCACGCTCGTGTCATCTGGAGGCAATCCCGTTTTCCTCGACCTGGGTGTTAACTACCACTGGATGGCCGCAAACACTTGGTACAATGCCGACGACCGCATGCTCGGCGATACCCGCAACAAAGTCATCCTCCGCAACAACGCCGGTTTCCAGTTCCTCAACAACAACGACACGTTCGTCCTCAACCGCACCGTCCTTGGAACAGGACACATCCGTTCCATTGTCTTCAGGGGTGATAATGCGCTTTACGACACCGGGAACGTGACCCGCAAAACCCTCCGCCTCGGCGCGCGCGCGGTGCTTTCACCCGGCGAGGGTGACGACCCCGGCACGCTGACCTTGTGGGGCTCCGGCCTCGTTGTCGATCCCGGCGCGAAACTCAACGTCAAGCTCCAGCCCAACGGCGTGTGCGACACCTTTGTCCTCGACATCCCCGGCGACATCCGCCTCAATGGCGCCCGCGTCATTATCGACGACTCCGCGCTGGCCGCCGTCCCGCGCGAGCCCAACGCTGAATGGATCATCGTCACCGCCGCCGCCAGCTCCACGTTTTATGGCAACTTCCGCTCCACTCCCGGCTACACCGTCCACCACGGCACCCATCCCGAAACCGGCGCCCCGACGCTTGTCATCCGTCGCCAAACCAACTTCTTCATTCTCCGCTAAACCGGAGCCATTTCCCGTGGCGTGGCAGCGGCTCTGCCACGCCACGGAAACACCTGCCCGTTAGGGAAACAAAAGGAACAATATGCGTTTGAAATTCGCGCTCATCTTCTGCAGCGCAGCGGTCACGTGTGCCACTGCGCAATACACGCAGATACCACCTTCTTCGCTGACAGCGACCGCTGAAAATTATTATGACGGCAGACCGCCAATCAACGCGGTCAATGGGCTCGGATTGGACGCCAACGGCAAGCACTCCGTGGATCAAAACCAGATGTGGATGGGTTTGACCCCCTCGCCGTATGCCAGATGGTTTCGTGTTGACTTGGGCGCCGTGACGAATCTTGGCGCCATCAAGATATGGAATTTCAACATGAACAACGGTGCGTCTTTTGCGAACCGCGGCGTCAAGGTGATCAACATCCATGTCGCAACAGCGGGCGGCGCCGGAGTGTCGACAGGGGCGCCTGTTTTTACAAACCCCGCGTGGACGCGCATTGCGAGCAACCACGCAGTTGGAAAAGCACCCGGAAACGCCAGCTACACGGGCGATCCGTTGTTCACGTTTACTGTGGTTCCGGCGCGCTGGGTGGCGTTCGAAATTCTTTCGCTCCACGATGAGGCCGGGAATCAGTATAACGGTTACGCGGGTTTGAGCGAGGTGCAGTTTTTTACGGCGACTGTTGAAGAGGGAAGCGCGCTGTTGGCATCGAATGACGCGACGGATATTGGCTCGACGTTTGCCACGTTGCCGGTGGAGATCAGCGCGATTTCCGGTAGCGGCACGCTGCGCGTGTATTATGGCCCTGAAAATGTCGGAGCACAAAATTGGCCGAATTTCGTGGAATATCCCGCGGATGTTTCCACTGCCGGGACGTATGCGATTCACGTCAGCGGGCTCACGTGCGGCGAGACGGTGTATTACTGTCATGGCATTGAGATCAACGGTACGGTCACGTTCTCCGGCACGGTGCGTTCGTTCACGCCGTATATCAACGTTACTTCACGCGAGGATCAACTCGCTGCCAGCGCGACAACCGCGCAACTTCCGGCGGATGTCACGCTGACGCCCGGCGATTCCGGCGTGTTGCGCGTGTATTACGGCCCCTCCGACGGTGGAACGGTGCCGGACAATTGGCTGGCCCATGCCGATTCACCGTCCGTCTCGCAATCCGGAACGTATGCGGTTTCCGTGGCCGGTCTTGCGCATGGGCAGACCTACCGCTACCGCCATGCGTTTGTGACAGCTGCCAATGACATTTGTTTCGCGACGGCCTCACATTCGTTTGTTGCGGATGTCAAGCTGGAGTCCCGTGCGGCGGTGAGCATTGGTTCGACATTTGCCTCGTTGCCGGCGTACTTTCCGGTCATCCCTGACGCCGTCGGCACACTGCGTGTTTATTGTGGCACGACAGATGGCGGCAACACAGAAAACTGGTCCTCCGGGTACATGGATTACGTCGGCATGGTGGACGCGCCGGGCGTCTATTCTGTCCCTGTTTCCGGCCTGACATTGGGTGTGGAATATTTTTTCCGCCATGCCTTTGTGGCCACGGACGGCATCAGCTACGCGCCTTCGTCGCTTTCGTTCACCACCGCCGACGAGAACCAGCCCGCCACGTTCGCCTGGCAGAACGCCACGTTTCCTGTGGTGTGGAGCGATGCCCAATGGCGCAACATGAGCGGACTTGCGCGCAACACGCCGGGGGTTGCCGGCGACACGCTCGATTGTCAGGTTACGCCGCGCCGCTCGGGTGTTTACTATATGACGAACGATGTCACCATCGGGCACATCCGCGCCGGATTTTCAGACAACAGTGAATCCGGATCGCTCAGTTTTTATCCGCCGTCAACGCCGCCGCAACGCGCGACCGTGACCCTTGACCCCGGGAATACCGCCACCACTGTGAACGTCGCGATGAACTGGTTGGGGGCGTTCGAACTGGGTACCTACATCGCCGCGACGCGCAACGCACTCGTTTTCGACTTGAAGGCCCCGTTGAACTTCACAAAGACCAACGCAGGGCGTTCGCGATTTTACATCCACAGCCCTGTCACCGGTGGCACGGAAGCCGCGCCGGTGCCATTGACCTTTGACTGCCCCAATGGTGACTACAGCGCATTGAACGCGTATCTCACCAACACCAACAACACCTTCCGTGGCGACATTTTTATCGGCACACCGAACAAAAAAATGATTCGGTTTTACGTCGGCTTTTATGAGGAGGGCAGACCCACCGCCTACGTTGCGGACAACCGGATGCTCGGCGATGCAAAGAACCGCATCTTCCTGCGCAATGGCTCCTGGTTCATCACCCATAACCCCTCCAGCACGTTCCACTGCAGCCGCGCCATCCTCGGCACCGGCACAATTCGTTCCGCCGACGTCAACCGCTGGTACGTTGAAGAAGACGACGCCCCGCGTCAGATCATCTTGACCGAGACCGCGGCGCTTCTGCCGGGTGAAGGCACCGCGTTTGGAACGCTCACATTCTGGGGTTCCTCTATCACGCTCCATCCTGAAGCGCCCATCCAAATCAAACTCTCGGCAACGAAAAGCGATGCGTTGTCTTTTATTGCGCGCGCGAACTCGGTCAAGCAGGGCAACACATCCGGCGTCCTCCCGGGTACGATTAACCTGAACGACGCGCCCGTCGAATTCGTGCAGGCCGACCCCGCCGAACATATTCCTTCCGGCACGACATGGACGTTTGCCACGGTCACCTATCCTGGTTCTACGATCACCGGCATGTTCAAATCGAAAACGTCTCACTACAAAATCGAAGCGCATGAGGATACCAGCGGACACGCCTTTTTTACGGTAACCAAACTTAACTCGGCGACTCTTCTTATCGTGCGTTAACGCTCTATAACCTTCGTGGCGTGGCAGAGTTTCTGCCACGCCACGGAAATTTTTGCGTTATGAATCGACGCAGCGGGTTGCCTCTGGTATAATTTTTCTTTTGTGGTGTTGTGCAATATTTTTCAACGTCACACAACAATGGCCTGTCATGAGGCTAGTGAGGAAGATTCGATGAACGCCAAAAAATCAGTTCTTTTCTGCGGGATCGTGGCAGGACTCATCACCACCCTCCACGCTCAAAGGATGCCCGGGCTTTACGAGTCCCGGTATCAGTCGCGAAATATCACCAACAACAATTACCCGGCGCCCACCAACGCACGCATCGTGCCTGCGCCGTACGCCGCCAACGCGTGGGGCCGGCATCCCAACTCGAATCAGGGCGCGAATCTGGGCGAGCAATATCTGGCGACCGAACCAGGGCCGAATGACACCATCATCACCAACTGGCCGCCGCCCGCCGAGCTTTACGCGGGTTTCGGCAACAACACCGCCGTGACCTTTCGTTACACCGGTTACATCAACATTCCCGACGGCTCGAACAGGGTCTCCTTCCTCACCATCTTTGACACCGGCAAGCGCCTGGTCATCGACGGAAACGTCCAATACTGCATCAGCGGAGACGGGAACGAATACGGCATCCACGGCTCGGCAACGTTGACGCTGGCAACCGGCTGGCACAAGTTTGACCTCTGGTTCGAGGACAACGGCGGCAACGGCTGGGGCACCGTGTGGTGGGAGCCGAAGACCGGGTTCGGCATTGACTGGCAGGGACGCAACTCCGCCGATCTAGCCAATTTCGTTTTTCCGGAAGATCCAGGCGATGGCTCGTTGTTTCTCGCTTCGCCGCCGCCGGACAAGGCCGTCATCACCTCCGGAGCGGCGAAAAATGCCGGATCGACTTTTGCCTCGCTGCCGGTCGATCTTGGTTTTGATCCCGATGATCATGGAACGTTGCTCGTCTACTATGGTCTCGTCGACGGCGGTGACGTTGAAAGCGGCTGGGACGCATCTGTTGCCTATGGCGAAGTCACGGTTTCCGGTTCCTATGAAATTCCGATGACCGGCCTTGAGTTCGACAAAACCTATTATTACCGCCATGCGCTGCGCAATGCCTCCGGCCTTCACTTCGCCCCCGCCTCGCGGTCGTTCAGGACTTACGTGACCGTCGCCTCGCAACCTGTTGTTTCCATTGGTCTTGGCAGCGCCAGTCTTCCCGGCAGCCTCACCGTCGTGTCCGGCGAATCCGGCGTCCTGCGCGTCTACTACGGCACTGTCAACGGTGCTGCCACGACGGAATGGCAGGCCTTTGCCGACTACAACGCCGGCGAGCTCCTCGCTACGTCCGGCACCTACGTCATCCCCCTTGCCGGATTGGTCAACGGTGCGCGTTATTATTACCGTCATGCCTTCGAAACCCCGGACGGCCACATCAGCTTCGCGCCCGCCACGCTCGAGTTTAGCAGCACCATCAGCGTGGAATCCCGCGCCGCCACCTCCATCGGCGCCACGAGCGCCGTCCTTCCCGCCAATCTTCCCGTGGTACCCTCCGATGCCGGCGTCCTGCGCGTTTACTACGGCCCTGCCGGAAACGCCGCGGTCACCAACAGCGTCGATTTCGCCGGAACACTTGTCGCCGGTGTCAACAGCATTGCCGTTGACGGCCTCACGCTCGGCGCGACCTACTGGTTTCGCCACGCTTACGTCGTCAACGTGGAAGGCGGCGACCCCGTTTATTGCTATGCCCCGGCATCCTTTTCCTTCACCACCATCGACGAATCCCTGCCCTTCCGCTTTGCCTACAGCAGCCTCGGCGGCACCGTCGACTGGCACAACCCCGCCGCCTGGATCAATCTCGACAAGCGCGCCCGGTTGATTCCCGGGATGCCCGGCGACTCCATCCAAATCGCCGAAAACCTCTCCGACGCCAACGCCCGCCGCAGCCGCAACCATGTCGTCACCAACGACATTTCCCTTGGCGTCATTCTCGCCGGCTTCTACGAGGGTGAGTCCTGGATTTCCGCCGAGATCCGCCCTGACGGCGCCAGCAGCCGCGACGTGACCCTCACCATGGACAACTCGCCCCTCTCCGGCTCCGCCACCATCCGCGTCGCCTCCCTCAACCGTTTTTTCCTCGGCCGCTTTGACGACCGCAACAACACCCGCATGACGATCGCGCTCGCCCAGCTCCTCGCCTTCAGCAAGACCAACTATGGGGAGACCGATTTCTTCCTGTACGCCGCCCTCACCGGCGGCACCCACGAAAAACCCTGCCCGGTCACCATCTCCAACACCGCCGGCTGGTCCTTCTTCAGGTTTGTGCCCTACAACCCCTGGAACGACTTCGTCGGCGACATCATCCTCCAGTCTACTGGCGACCGCTGCGCCCTCCACATCGGCGCGTGGATCAACAACGGCGACTGGGTTTGGCATGCCCCTAACGACGCCTACATGGGCGACCCCTCCAACCGCATCATCATGACCCACTCCAACTGTCGCCTCGCTATTGAGGACGCCCAAGCCTTTATCCTCAATCGCACCATTCTCGGCACCGGCATGATCCGCGCCAGCCAAATGCCCTGGGGCTCAGGCGAGGAGGAATCCCTCCGTTCACTCACCCTCGGCGAACGCTGCGTCCTTGCCCCTGGCATCGACGACTCTGTTCCCGGCATCGCCCCCGCCCTCGGCACGCTGACGCTTCGTGGTTCCGAGCTTGTCATGAACCCCGCCACCCGCGTCAAAATCAAGCTCACGCCCACGTCCAGCGACACCCTCGCCCTTCAATTTTCCGGGGCGGTTGCTTTTAACGGTTTGCTTGATGTCGGGCAACTCACTCCTACCGAACACATCAAGGCCAACACCACCTGGACGATCATCACGCCCTCAACTCCGCGTCCTTTCAGCGGCAGGTTTCAGAGTGTCACCCCCCACTATCGCGTTGATTACAACACCAACACCGAAGGCAAGCTCACCTCCGTGACCCTCACCAAACTGAACGCCATGACCCTTTTCTTGCTCAAGTAAACCTTTTCGTGGGGGGGGGGGGGGTCGGCGCAGGCCCCCCCCCCACAAAAAAAAACACCCCGGCCACACAGAAAGCAA
>JAVBOU010000178.1:0-6713 GCA_031550185.1 Kiritimatiellia bacterium
GCATTGATAGCGTTGTTTTCCCCGGACAAACCCGCTTTTTATGGAACACGTGGCCTTGCACTTCTTGCATTCAGGCATGACACAACTCCTTGTGAAAACGGAACAATAGCATTTAACTATCTATATGTCAATACTCTCCAATTTCGAATACTCCAACCGTGCCGCGCACTTGGGGCATTTGACACAATGCGGCGTGGAGAGTTTGGAAATTGGAAAAAGCAATCCTCCAAAAATTGCAAGCAGGCTAAAACCACCACGCCATCCAAAATTCCCTGCATTGCCGCACATCTTTTCGACCAACACCCCACCGGCGAACGCAACGATCCCCGCGCCACAAAGCGCGATGAACAGCAAACGCTGAAACCGTTGATGGCGGAAAAAATTTTCACGGGTCATAACTGCCTCCTTTGCACAACGCGCATGCGACGGTATCCATGAACCTAAAGCTGAGTGGTAAAAGCAACTCGTCAGATTTTGATTATAGACGCTGGAAAGAGGGTTGGCAAGCGTGTTGTGGAATTTCCACACGCCCGCTGTTCGCGCTTATGCATTTTTCCCCGCACGCGTTTACCGGTTGCATGGCGGTTGCACACGCCGAGTGAATGATAAAACAATCACGAAATGTCTAATGTGGAGATACGTCCCAATGAAATTTTTTCCCTGCAACTGTTGAGTAGAAAAACAAACATGAAAACAATCAAAATTTTGTGTGCCATCACAATCGTGAACTGTATTGGTTTTAGCAAAACTTTCACCCCGGAGCGATCCCAAATGACGTCATCACAGTTTGCTAAGACCGAAACGGGCTGGAAGTTATTGCAATCCATGATATTGAATTACCAAAATCAATAATTTACGATAATACGTCTCCGATTTTGGTCAAGGCAAATTCAGGCAAGATGATTTTGGATGATCAAAAAGATGATTCAAATAATAAAGATACACAAAGACCCCGAAACCTCAATATACGAGTATGTGCCGCCAACATAAGAATATTTTTTTCAGCAAGTCGCCCAAACACAACAAGTGGGGTTCCTTGTTTGGAAATTCTAGGTGTAAACTTTATCGCATATTTCGATCATTATTATTTTTGTGTTATTGATTTAATAACATGCTTGTTATGATGACAAAAATCGACCATACTCAGATAGGGCGCGACACTTACATTGAGGTTTCAAAAAAATAAACAGCGTTTTAAATGTGATCAAGGAGACATTGAGGCATCCAAACTGCACATTGGCAAACGCCGATGAGATGCAATTGGAGATACTAAATCGCGACAAAGCCAACAGGACGGTGCGATTGAAATGGAATGCCAATGAAGCGTTAAATGATCATTGGATGGTCATGGATTCGAAAGATGGCGAGCTATCAATTGAAAATGAGGAGGAAAAGACAGTGATCTTGTATAAAGTTCCGGATGCCGGAACGGTGGTTTATCTCTTTGCAGTCACGCCGGAGGCCAAGCAACGCCATTGGATCTCTTTGAAAATTCCTGCGGAATAAAAACCATTGGAGTCGGGGAGTGGGCGAGTCTCCACATTTGCCATTTCTCCTCGTCGCAATGTTGTACAAAACATGCTCGTCAATTTAGGGCATAACGGTCACGGTCATTATATCCCAGCAGGTTTCATGCTGTTACCCTGTCGGTGTGGCAGAGGTGGGGCTGTGCCACGGGCGGCATTAGGCTTTTGTTGCGGAGAAGTCGCGCAGGAGGGCCTGGGTGTCGGCAATGGAGTCGGCGGCGAGGAGGGCGGCGGCGTAGGTTTGGGCGTCGGGGAGGGAGGTGGCGGCGGCGACGCGCTGGACGGTGGCGAGGCTGGCGACTTCGACGCTGAGGGTGCGGATGCCGATGCCGAGGAAGAAGGGGATGAACTGTGGGTCGTGGCCCATTTCGCCGCAGACGGAGCAGTCGATGCCGGCGTCGAGGGCGGCGGAGGCGACGCGGTGGATGGCGCGCAGGACGGAGGGGGCGTGGGGGGTGTAGTATTCGGCCATTTCGGCGTTGGTGCGGTCGGCGGCGAGCATGTACTGGATGAAGTCGTTGGTGCCGATGGAGAAGAAGTCGGCCTCGTGGGCGAAGGCGGGGGCGAGCTCGGCGGCGGCGGGGAGCTCGACCATCATGCCGATTTGGATGGGGGTGGAGAGGCCGGTCTCGGCGGCGAGTTCGTCGTGGCATTTTTGGTAGATGGCCTTGGCGGCGCGAAATTCGTCGAGGGAGGCGATCATGGGGAACATGAGCTTGACGTTGGGGCGGCCGGCGGCGGCGCGGAGGATGGCGCGGATTTGGCGGCGGAGGATGTCGGAGTGGCGGAGGGTGAGGCGGATGGAGCGGAGGCCGAGGGCGGGGTTGTCCTCGCGGGTGACGGGGAGGTAGGGGATGAATTTGTCGCTGCCGGCGTCGAGGGTGCGGATGGTGACGGGGAGGGAGCGGGTGATGGTGAGGAGGTTTTTGTAGAGGTCGGTGAGTTCGTTTTCGGAGGGGAAGGAGTCGCGGACGAGGTAGGCGATTTCGGTGCGGTAGAGGCCGATGCCGTCGGCGCGGAGGTTGAGGACGGCGTGGACTTCGGAGAGGAGGTTGACGTTGGCGAGGGTGTTGACGCGCAGGCCGTCGCGGGTGAAGACGCCGCCGGGGGCGAGGGGTTCGGGGGGGGCGGCGAGGGCGGTGCCGGCGTGCTGGTGGAAGATGGTTTTGACTTCGTCGGAGGGGTGGACGATGAGGATGCCGCTGTTGGCGTTGAGGAGGGCGGGGGCGCCGTCGGCGAGTTGCATAACGTCGGTGGAGGCGGCGATCATGGTGGGGATGCCGAGGGATTTGACGAGGAGGGCGATGTGGGCGGTGGCACCGCCGGAGCAGAGGACAACGCCGCCGATGTTGGCGCGGGCGATGCGGACGATTTCGGAGGGGCGGAGCTCGCGGGCGACGAGGATGCGGCCGTGCTCGAACTCGGCGGCGGCGGTGTCGGAGAGGTTGTCGAGGAGGCGGAGGGCGAGGTCCTCGATGTCGCGGGCTTTTTCGCGGATGTGGTCGTGCTTGCTGGATTCGAGGATGTGGATGTATTCGGCGGCGGTTTCGCCGATGGCCTGGGCGACGCCCATGCCGCTGTGGATGGCGCGGCGGATTTTGTCGATGAACTGGTCGTCCTGGAGCATCATGTCGTGGGCGTCGAAAAGGAGGGTGGCGGCCTCGGGGATAAGGCGGCTGAGCTCGTCGCGGTCTTTGCGGAGCTCGTCGCGGGTGCGGGCGAGGGCGCGGTCGAGGAGGGCGGGGTCGGCGGGGTCGGAGCGGGTGAGCATGCGTTCGTGCTCGAGGATGTCGGTGGCGCTTTCGTGGCGGTGAATGGAAAGGGTGCCGAGGCGCTGGCCGGGGGCGATCATTTTGCCGCGGAAGTGGCGGGGACCGGTGGCTTCTGTGTGGGTTTCCATGTGGCGTTCGATTTGGGGTTTGACGAAACTGGAGACGACGGAGCCGAAGTCGAGCATGACCTCGAGCTGGCTGGCGGCGATGTTGGCTTGCGCGAGGTCCTCTTCGGTGAAGCTGTCGACGCCTTCGCGGTAGAGCACGAGCATGCCGGTGAAGCCCTCTTTGTCGCCGAGCCAGGTGACCATCATGGAGGGCAGGGGGGTGGGGCTGAAGTTGTCGGGATGGCGTGAGTCGGGATGGTGGCGGCGGTCGGCGATGAGCATGCCGCCGGGGTGTTTTAAGGCGGTGCCGGTGATGCCTTCGCCGCTCATGAAGCGCAGGGTGCCCTCGCGGTCGGTGCTGAGTTTGTAGACGGCCTCGAGCACGAGGCTGCCGTCCTGCAGGTCGCGCATGAAGAGTTCGCCGGCATCGGCCTTGAGGCGTTCGACGACGCGCGAAAGGATGTGGTGGCTGAAGGTGCCCCAGTCGATGGTGCCGGCGAGTAGCGAGAGGACGAGTCCGCGTTCCACGCTCCAGCCGGCGGAGAGGGATTCAATATTCATGAAGTGTGGTTTCTTTTTGTAGCATGGATTTTAGAAAAAAAAACGCGGTGTCACAATACTTTTTTGGCGTGGCGCGGCGTGGCAGAGGTGGGGCTCTGCCACGGGAGGCATTGGCACGGGTTCCCGGCGTCCGTGAAAAACCGTGCGCGGAGTTCGTAATTTGTTGACTTTTCTTATTATTTTCGCTATTATAATACGTCAACTTAACAGGAGCGCATACCGTGTTGCGGCTCCGATAGCAAAGGAAGTGATTATGGAATCCATCGAGACCCTGCGCCACAGCGCGGCACATATCATGGCCGCGGCGGTGAAGCGTTGTTTTGGCGAGAGTGTGTTGTTCGACATCGGCCCCGCGACGTCGGACGGTTTTTATTATGATTTTGACATGCCGCACCGGCTTTCGACGGAGGACTTTCCGAAAATTGAGGCGGAGATGCGCAAGATCATCAAGGCGGATTTGCCGTTTGAACGCCTGGAGGTGACGCGTGCCGAGGCGGAGAAAATGCTCGCGGGCCAGCGTTACAAGCTGGAGCGCCTGGCGGACATTCCGGAAGGCGAGAAGATCACGTTTTTCCGTTGCGCGGATTTCGTCGACCTCTGCCGCGGGCCGCACGTGGCGTCGACCGGTGAGGTGAAGGCGGTGAAGATCACCGCGGTCGCGGGGTCGTATTTCCGCGGCAAGGAAACCAACCCCATGCTCCAGCGCCTTTACGGCATGGGCGCGGCGACGCAGGAGGAGCTCGACGCGGAGCTCGCGCGCATCGAGGAGTCGAAGAAGCGCGACCACCGCAAGCTCGGCCGCGAGCTCGATTTGTTCAGCATTCACGACGATGTCGGCCCGGGGCTCGCGCACTGGCATCCGAAGGGCGCGCGCATCCGCGTTGCGATTGAGGATTTCTGGCGCAAGGAACATTTTCGCGCGGGCTATGAAATGATTTTCACGCCGCATGTCGGCCGCTCGAAACTCTGGGAGACTTCCGGGCATCTCGGGTTTTACAAAGACAGCATGTTTCCGTCGATGACGGTCACGGAGAACGAGAACACTTCCGACGCGACAAGCGAGCAGTATTTTGTCAAGCCGATGAACTGCCCGTTTCACATTCAGATTTACAAGGCACACCGTTATTCGTACCGCGACCTGCCGTTGCGCTGGGCCGAGCTCGGCACGGTTTACCGCTTCGAAAAAGAGGGCGTGCGCCACGGGCTTTTGCGCGTGCGCGGCTTCACGCAGGACGACGCGCACATCTTCTGCACGCCCGATCAGATTGAGAACGAGGTTCGCGAGGCTGTCCAATTCGCCCTGCGCGTGTTGCGCAAATTCGGCTTCACCGACATCACGGCGTATCTCTCCACGCGGCCCGGCAAGTCTGTCGGCGCGCCCGAACGCTGGGAGCAGGCCACCGCGTCGCTCGAAAACGCCCTGAAATCTGAAGGCCTCACCTATCAGGTCGACGAGGGCGGCGGCGCGTTTTACGGCCCGAAAATCGACTTCAAAATCCGTGACGCCCTGGGCCGCCAATGGCAGCTCGGCACCATTCAATTCGACTTCAACATGTCCGAACGCTTCGACCTCACCTACGTGGGCGAGGACGGCAAGGAGCATCGCCCCTACATGGTGCACCGCGCGTTGCTCGGCTCGCTGGAGCGTTTCTTCGGCATCCTCATTGAGCATTACGCCGGCGCCTTCCCGCTGTGGCTCGCGCCCGAACAGGTGCGCATCCTGCCCATCACCGAGCATCAGCACGCCTACGCCAAAGAACTTCTGGCGCAACTCCGCGCCAAAGACATCCGCGCCACGATCGACGCCGACTCCGAAAAAATCGGCGCCAAGATCCGCCGCGCGCAAATGGAAAAAATCCCCGTCATGCTCGTCGTGGGCGCGCGCGAGGCCGAAGCCGGCGCCGTCGCTGTCCGCCGGCGTGAAGGCGGCGACCAGGGCGTCATGTCGGCGCCCGACGCCATCGAACTCATCCACAAGGAAACCCAAGCGTAAACCTTGCGCAAAACCAGGAGAAAGCCATAAGCTCGTTCATTCGAACCAACCACAAAATCCGCGTTCCCAGCGTCCGCGTCCTCGACGAAAACGGCGGGCAGCTCGGCGTCATGGCCACCCGTGACGCCCTTCGCCTCGCCGAAAACCAAAACCTCGACCTCGTCGAGATTTCGCCCAACGCCGAGCCGCCTGTCTGCAAAATCATGGACTTCGGCAAGTATCGCTACGAAGAAAGCATCCGCGCCAAATCCGCCCGCAAAAACCAGTCCCGCCAGCAGATCAAGGAAGTGAAATTCCATCCCGGCGTCGAGGAAAACGACCTCCAGGTCAAGCTCCGCCAGATCCGCAAATTCATCTCCGAAGGCGACAAGGTCAAGCTCACCCTCCAGTTCCGCGGCCGCGAAAACGCCCACAAGGAGCTCGGCATGGAAGTCATCCAGCGCATCCTCGCCGATGTCGCCGACGTGGTCACTGTCGAGCAGGCCCCCAAATTCCTCGGCCGTCTCCTCGGCGCCCTCCTCGCGCCCAAGCCCCAGAAGGCCGCCAGCAAAAAATCGTCCGGCGACGCCCCCGCGCCCAAGCCCCGCGAAAGCGCAAACCCCGCGATTGCCGACGCCCTCGACTCCGCGCAAAAAGAGTAACCTTCTTTCATCGCGTCGTGGGGGGGGGGGGGGCGCGGCCCCCCCCCCCCCAAAAAAACACAAGCAAGCGCCGCCGCGGAATCAGAAAGAAGTGACACGGAGAGCCCCCCGCC
>JAVBOU010000188.1:0-4398 GCA_031550185.1 Kiritimatiellia bacterium
CCGCGTGCTCATAGCTTTGTTTTCACTCAAACATTGCCCTGCCTTTCCGAAAACCACCCGGCCGTCGTGGTGCGGAACGCTCGGCCGCTCGCCCTCCATGTTCAGGTTTTGGAACACGTCTAATGGTTTGCAGGATAAAAAATGAATGATTCGCGGTTTCCAATAAATGTTTTGCGGCTGGCGTTTTGGTGACATGTGGAAAACATGACGCCCGCGCAACGCAACCTCCCGTCCCTAACGGGACGGCAAGCATGACGCGACATTTTACGCATCTGTCCCGTTAGGGACGGGATGTCGGTAGAAAACAAATTGCAAAACAATATCCGTCCTGTAGGGACGGGATGTTGCGCACGAAAACGCTGTGCTGCGCCAACCACGCGGGGGAGGCGCAGCACAGCAACGGCGCTACAATTTATTTGCCAATCGCAATGCACCTGCGACAGACAGGAAGACCTTCGGTGTGCTCCGCGTCGTCTGTCCTACATTAATTTTGTGGCGTGGCAGGAGTCCTGCCACGCCACGAAAAGCTTTTGATGTTTGTTACACGAGGCCCTGGTCGCACATGGCGTCGGCGACTTTGAGGAAGCCGGCAACGTTGGCGCCAAAGACGTAATTGGAATTTTTGCCAAAGGTTTCGGCGGTGTTGAAGGCGTTGTCGTGAATGCTCTTCATGATACCCTTGAGTTTGGCGTCGACTTCGTCGCGGCTCCAGGAAAGACGCATGGAGTTCTGGGACATTTCAAGGCCGGAGGTGGCAACGCCGCCAGCATTGGAGGCTTTGCCGGGCGCATAAAGGAAACCGGGCGTGGCGAGGAAGGTTTCGACGGCCTGGGGAACGGAGGGCATGTTGGCGCCTTCGGCAACGAGGCGGCAACCGTTTTTGACAAGGGTTTTCGCGTCGTCGGCGGAGAGCTCGTTTTGCGTGGCGCTGGGGAAGGCGCAGTCACAGGGAACGGACCAGGGACGCTGACCGGCGGTGTAGGTGGCCTTGGTGAATTTTTTGGCGTATTCGGCGATGCGGCCGCGCTGGACGTTTTTGAGGTCTTGGACGAAGGTAAACTTTTCGGCGTCGATGCCGTCGGGGTCGTGGATGAAGCCGTCGGAGTCGGAGAGGGTGACGACTTTGGCGCCGAGCTGGGTGAGCTTCTGAACGGTGAACTGCGCGACATTGCCGGAACCAGAGACGACGCAGGTTTTGCCCTTGAAGTCTTGGCCCTGTGTGGCGAGCATGTTTTGGGCGAAGTAGACGCAGCCGTAGCCGGTGGCTTCGGGACGGATGAGGGAGCCGCCCCACTTGAGGCCCTTGCCGGTGAGGACGCCGGTGAATTCGTTGGCGAGGCGTTTGTACTGGCCGAACATGAAGCCGACTTCGCGGCCGCCAACGCCGATGTCACCGGCGGGCACGTCGGTGTCGGCGCCGATGTGGCGGAAGAGTTCGGTCATGAGGCTTTGGCAGAAGCGCATGACTTCGTTGTCGGACTTGCCCTTGGGGTCGAAGTCCGCGCCGCCCTTGCCGCCACCCATGGGGAGCGTGGTGAGGGAATTTTTAAACGTCTGCTCGAAGCCGAGGAATTTGAGGATGCCGAGGTTGACGCTGGGATGGAAACGGATGCCGCCTTTGTAGGGGCCAATGGCACTGTTGAACTGAACGCGGAAGCCGCGGTTGACCTGGAAGCGGCTGGCGTCGTCGACCCACGGGATGCGGAATTGGATGACGCGTTCGGGTTCGACGATGCGCTCGAGGATGGCGTGTTTTTGATACTTCGGATTGCGCTCGATCGCCTCGCCGATCGATTCGAAAACTTCCGTGACCGCCTGGATGAATTCCTTCTCGTGGGCGTTTTTCGCCGAGGTGGCGTTCAGCACGTCTGCAACATAACGGTTCATTTGGGTTCTCCTTGTTGGCGTTTTTTATTTTCAAAAAACAACGTCCATTTTATTCCGGGAGACTTTTAATGGGAAGAAATAAAGACGCCGGCTTTTGAATTTTGACGGCAAGGTTGCCGTATTTCAGGAGATGACGCGATGCTTTCGCGGAGGGATGTTTTGTGGTATAGTTTCGTTTTTTAACGCTTCAGGAGATTGGTTATGAATGACGCCGCGCTTTCGCTGTTGAAGAATTTGCTGGCCATGCCGACGCCGTCGGGATGGGAGTATGATGGTTTGAAACTGCTCGCGGATTACGTCGCGCCCGCGGCGGCGAAGACGGAATTTGACGTGCACGACAATTTGCGCGCGGTGATGAATCCAGGCGCGCCGGTGAAGGTGATGATCGAGGGACATTGCGACGAAATCGGCTTCATGGTGCAGTATGTCGATGAGAAGGGCTTTCTGACGATGTGCGCGGTGGGCGGCGTGACCGTGCCGCTGCTGGCCGGCGAGCGCATTGTGATCAAGGGCCGCAACGGACCGGTGAACGGCGTGTTCGGCGTGCGGCCGCCGCACTTGATGAAGGCGGAGGAACGCAACAAGGTCGCGCCGCAGGCGATGGAGGACATCACGGTGGACATCGGCGCGTCGTCGAAAAAAGAGGCTCTGGAACTGGTGGAGCTCGGCGCGCCGGCGGTGATCGACGCGGGGTGGCGTCCGCTCGCGGGCGACCGCGTGGCGTGCCGGGGATTCGATGACCGCATTGGCGCGTTCATCGTGGCGGAGGCGTTCAAGCGGTTGCACAAAGAGAAGCTGAACATTGAGCTGCACATGGTCGCGTCCGTGCAGGAGGAGCTGGGTCTGATCGGCGCGCGCACCGCGGCGTACGACATTTTTCCGCATGCGGGAATTTGCGTGGACGTGGGGTTTGCGTCGGACACGCCGGGCAACGACGTGAAGCTCGTGGGCGAGGCGAAGCTCGGCGAAGGGCCACTGATGGTCTTTGGCCCGACGTACAACGAGGTGTTGCGCACGCACATCGAGAAGCAGGCCGAGCTTGCGAAAATTCCGCTCCAGCGCCAGGTGCGCGCGCGCGGCGACGGCACGAACGCGATGGCCATGCGCCTCGCGCGCGGCGGCGTGGCCGTGGCGCTGGTGGGCATGCCGTTGCGGTACATGCACAGCGCGGTGGAGACGCTTTCGATGAACGACGTGGAGAACACGATCGAGGTGCTCCGCCTCGCATTGTTAAACATGCCGGCCAACATTTCCTTCAAGCGGTAAACCATGCAACGCATTCGCATCTCTGTTCTGCTGCCCGACCGCATCGGGCTTTTGCGCGACATCACGGGCGTGCTTTTTCGCGCGGGCGGCAACGTCAACGCGGTTCGCGAAACGCTGCTTGACGGGTTCTTCAGCCTGATCTGCACGGTGACGTTTGAGGTGGCGGTGGATCCCGTCGCGTTCAAGGTCGAGCTCATGAAAACGCTGGGCGCGGAGGCCGAAGTCTCCGCGCATCCCTTCACGGAAAACCCGCTGCCTGTCCTGCCGCAAGGCGCGCGATTCATCGCCGTCACGCACGGGCCGGACAAACCCGGAACGATTTTCGGCATCTCGAAATTTTTCGCGGAGCACGGCATCAACATCACCGACTGGTCGCTCTCCGAAGAGGACGGCCACATTACGTATGTCGCGTCGGTGCTTCTGCCGCAGGAAACCGATTTCCGCAAATTGCAAAACGACTTTCGCAGTCAAATGACCCAGCTCGGTCTTGCCGCCAATCTCTGCCACGAAAATATTTTTCGCGCCACCGGCGAAATCGGGCCGATCAAGAGTTTGTTTGGCAATCATTAGATCAGTTGGGAGATAACGGTTGTCATCTATTATGGAGTGCGGCGATTCATCGCCGCTTTTCCGTTGGTGCTTTAACCACATGTGTCCACGCCGCGCCCTGTAGGATGGTTTGAGGAACCGTGTAATAGGTTTGAGAAAGAGCGGAGCGAGCTGCGAAAGCTCTGCAATAATTATGCAAGGCCCATGCGGGCGCTTAGCAGACGCCATGCCGTCGTAGCCAATGCAGCGCAATCATCTCTTTGCCAAATGGGAGGTTGGTCATTCTTCTCCCTCCTCTGAACCGACGAAGCCGAGAAACTGCTCGCTGTACAGGCATTCGTTTTTGCAGTCACCGTTTGCGCCGTCCATCCACCAATTCCAATAACTTTCAAACGAAGGAAATTTATTTACAAAAAGCGGCTTCCCTGTTTTCGTCGAGATGCTACCGTTTCGCGTCGTGAAGTAATGGCGGACGCTTTGCCTCCACATGGATTCATAGCGTGGCCATTTTTCAAAGTCTTGGTATCTCGCGCTTGCCGTTTTCAATACCCATGCCAGGAATGAGGAGGTCCTCTTCGCATACCGCGTGGCCACGCCGCGCCAGCCTTTGAGTCGCAAAAAAGCGTTCTCCACCAGATGCCGCAACCGGTACAAATACAGGTCGCAAGCGCGTTGAACCTTGCGGTTCTTGCGGCC
>JAVBOU010000159.1:0-15854 GCA_031550185.1 Kiritimatiellia bacterium
GCGCGGTGCGCGGTGCGCGGTGCGCGGTGCGCGGTGCGCGGTGCGCGGTGCGCGGTGCGCGGTGCGCGGTGCGCGGTGCGCGCCTAAAACGCACTTCATTATATCATTCTAATAACTTTGCCTTGTCAAGCTTTATCGTCGCAGTAAAACGACGGTATCATGTTTTGCCCTGCCATTTGCGGGCATTTTTGCTTTTCATCATCAAGCGGCAGAACAACGGCATGGGTTTGCATGCCGGTCGTTTGCGTTTTCCGTCAACCACCAACGAGGAAGGTTTTGAGTCATGACGAAATGGCAATGCGTAGGATGCGGGAATGTCCAGGAGGCGGAGGCGCGGCCGCGTGAATGCCGTTGCGGATGCCGGATTTTGAAGGAGACGGAAACGCCGGCGACGCCAGCGCCTTCCTCACCACCGACATCCTCTCCGCCACCATCAACGCCCGTGGCGGAACCGGCGGCAACACCGGCGCGGGCGTCCGGCGGTTTTCCCGCGTGGGCGGTCGCACTTTTCTGCGGCATGAGCGTCCTGGTCGCGGGCGTCTCGGTGTGGCGCTTCCAGGAGTTGAAGGGCGCATGGAATGCGTTGAACGACAAAACCGTGGTCGTGGAGGAGAGAGCGGATCGATTGGAACAGGAGCTGGCCGACGCGGAAGCCAGACGGTTGTCCGCAGAAACGAATGTGATGCGACTGACACGGAAACAGGCTGACGCCGAGAACACATTGTCAACCTCCGTGAAGTCTATCAAACAGTTGGAACAGGATCTGATTGAAGCCAAGGCCAAGCAGACCGAGGTCGAGGCAGAGAAAAGGAGGATCGAGGTGAAATTGCTCGAACTGGAGGCAAAGCTGGCAACACCGCCTGTGGTGGAAGTTTTTACAGACGCGGCGCCATACATGGTGATTGACCTTTCGGGCGGACCTTCGGCTTCCCAGTATAACGTGCGTTACACGTCCACACCGCCTGGTCTGAATGACGACACGTGCCGGACCACGGAGATGTGGCTCCGGTTGATTCCGAAGGGCTCGTTCATGATGGGCAGCCCGGCGGATGAATTGGGACGTCATCCGGATGAAGCTTACCACCACGTGACATTGACACAGCCGTTTTACATGGGCGTTTTTGAAGTCACGCAACGGCAATATGAACTGGTCATGGGAACCAATCCATCGACATTCAAAGGCGCCACACGTCCTGTTGAAAGTGTCTCATACAACAGTCTCCGTGGCTCTGTCTGGGGTTCGCAATGGCCGGCGAATGACCGCGTGGATGAATCCTCGTTTTTCGGCAAATTACACACCAAGATTCCGTTTCAAGCTGACTTGCCAACAGAAGCGCAATGGGAGTACGCCTGTCGCGCGGGAATGACTAAAGCTTTAAACAATGGGTACGATGTAACCGGGAGGACATGTTGGAGGCTTGCGGAAGTCGGACGCTACGACGGAAACATAAATGATTTCAAAGGCGGCTTCGCAGAACACACAAAAGTGGGGCAGTACTTGCCGAATGCCTGGGGGCTTTATGATATGCACGGAAATGTGGGGGAAATGTGCTTGGACAGATATCAAAACAATCTTGGAACATTTGCTGTGACAAATCCTCGTGTCACATCTGCAAGCGAACATCGCGTCATGCGCGGAGGCAGTTATTTTTCCACCGCGTTGATCTGTCGTTCAGCATATCGCCACACTCAAGCACCCGGTTTTTCGAGTAACCAGACCGGCTTCCGCGTTTGTGTACTATCTGGGTTACCTTGAACGGAACACATTCGGTAACGCCATTTGATTTTTGAAACATGCCGTTTTAGCACTGTTCCGGCATGTTTCATTTGCGCAAACAAACAGGTGACGGAGAAGTTATGGAAAAACTGAAAAACAATCCCCCGCAGGGGAGCAGGCGACGCGCGCATCGTGCGACGGCGTGGTGGCGGAGTGTTTCCGCATGGCCGGCGGCGGGCGTGTGCATGCTGGCGGGCACGGCGCTGGCCGGTGACGGATTTGGGCAGATTGACGGCAAAATCGTTTTGTGGCTTTTTGCCATGATCGCGGTGGTCGCGATGTTGACGGTCTGGGCGCTGGTGGCCGTCATGCTGCAAGGACGGCGGGTGTCGGGATTGGCGGAGCGGAGCGCGGGCGCGCCGTTGCCGGCCGGCCCGAGCATGGCGGCGATCACGCAGAGCCGGGAGTTCTGCGACGCGGTCCGGCAGATGATCCACATGGAGCTGGAGCGCCATCGCACGGCGGGCCGGGCGCCACGCGCCAGCGCGGCCGCGGCGGTCGAGGCGTCGGCGCCGCAACCGGCGACACCGGATGACGCGGCGCTGACGGAGACGGAGCTCGCGCTGCTGTTCGACCTGATGGAGGCGGCGCAGTTCCGCATGGAGAACAGTGTGGGGAAGGCGGCGCTGTGCACGATCTTCCTCTCGGAGATCAACCAGCAGTACCAGCAGAATTACACGCCCGGGGATTGCGACGCCATGGCGCGGAAGGTGGTCTGGCTCACGCGCGGGGAGAAGGACGCGCTGCTGTCGCAGGGGAAGTTCATCCAAGTCCGGCATGTCCGCGGAAACGTCGCCGTTGATTTTGACGCGCGGGCCGCGGAGCCGCTGCAAACCCTTTTTGAGCAAGGAGAGTGACCATGTTAAAGAGTGCAATCGCCAATTACGCCAACGCCATCAAGGACACGTACGCCACGCCGATCGCGCTGGACCGCCTTGAGCCGCTCGTCTGCATGACGGTGGGCGCGGGACGCATCAAGCTGGTGAATGATTTGTACAACCGCATCTGCGTGTCCACGGGGTGCGCGGACGCGGGGAAGCCGCCGACGTTCGGGATGCGGATGGAGGCGGTGACCGGGGAGTTCGGCTCCGGCAAGAGCCACATCGGGTACATGCTGAAGCAGAACCTGCTGTCGGTGGACGAGGAGATCTTGCTGGCGCACGTGCAGATCACCGGCGCCGCGCAGTTCCAGGCGTCCATCAGCGGCATCCTGCGCGCGCTCCAGCTTTCGGGCCAGCCGTCCTTCTGCGTGAACGGGGTGGAGCTCAGCGCGTACCGCCAGCTGTTCCAATGGTACGGCGGGAGCCAGCAGCAGGTCTTCAGCGCGGTGCAGAACCTGCTGGGCAACCTGCCCGAGCGCGCGGGGCGGGACTTTGCCCACGGCATCCTGAACGTCTCCGACGCGGACGCGAGCGCCGCGGCGCTCCAGCAGTTTTTCGACGCGTGGGTGACGACGGCGGAGACGCCGCGCCAGGCGATCGAGGTGCTGCTCTTTGTGCTGCGCCTCTTTGTCGGCGTGAGCGTCTGCCGCCTGGTGCTCATCGTCGACGAGTTCGAGGCGATCCAGCATTTGCCTCCAGAGGAACGCCGCGGCATCCTGCAATCCTTCCAGGATTTGCACGACAGCCTGTCCAAGCAGGACGCGGGGTCGCTCTCCAGCTACCTGGTGCTCTTCGCCACGGACGACTGGATCAAGCAGGTTGACATGATGCTGCCGTCGTTCGGCTCGCGCAACCGCCTGCGCCGCGTCACGCCGATTCCTGATCTGGGCGTGATGGACATTCGTGCGCTCGTTTACAAAAGCCTCTATTTCTACATGATGGGCGACGCCGCGGCACGGCTGCCCACGGAGGAACAGATGGAGGCCGTCTGCCAGAAGGTCATCGCCAATTCCGGCGGCAAGCGCTACCACCTGCGCAGCATCCAGCGTGACATCCACGACGAACTTGAAATGCTCATGAGCGGGGCCTTTTACGAATCCGCGCCCGCGCCGCAACGAAAGGATCAACCATGAAACACTACATTTGCAAACTGTGCGGCCACACATGGCAATCCGCCAATCCCGCGCTGGAGTGCCCCATGCTCCAGTGCCGCAGCCGCCTCGTCGCGGAAACCTCCGGCGTCCGCCCGCCCGCGGCGTCCTCGTCACCCGTGCCGTTCGCGCGGGCGACGCTGTTCATGACCTTCAACGGTGTCGCGCTCGCGGCGTGGGTGGCCGCGTGCCTGCTGGGCGGTATGGGCGAACATGTGGCGGCGGGCATCACGGGCCTTCTCGCGCTCGTCTGCTTTGCGGTCGCCGGCGTCATCCTGCTCGTGCTGACGCACCGCGCATGGCGGGCGGCGCAACCGGCGGCGGCGCTGGGCCGGAGGATTCCGTCGCCCGGCAAGGCGGTTGGTTTTTTGTTCATCCCGTTTTTCAACCTCTACTGGATTTTCGTCGCCTTCCCGGGGCTCATGACCGCCGCCAACGCCTTGCGTGTTGACCGCCGCATCCAGGCCGTTCCCTTTGGCGCGGGAACCGCCGTGGCGTACGCCGTGCTGACGCTGGTCAACGGCGTCCTCGCCGGGATGGTGTCGCTGCTTCCCATGATGTCCATGGTGTGCGCCGCCGGGGTGGTTGCCGCCGCCGTGCTGCTTTTCTGGGTCGCCCACGATGTGGTGCGGATCATCAACATATTGCGATAAGGAGTTTTGGCCATGATTGTCACCTGCACGAATTGCAAGTTTTCCCTGGAAACCCCGGCCCCCTGGCGCGAGTGCCCGAAGTGCCGCTCAAGGGTTTACTCCATCGGGCAACCCCCGCCCGCGGCGCGCCCGGCGCCGCTCGGCGCCGGGGTGGTCACATCCATCGTGATCGCCGCCGTGCTCCTGCTCGGAATTGCCGCAGTCGGCGTCGGCGTTGGAATGCGCATGAAGAAGGCAAAAAGTCTGGAGAGAGAACTGGATGGCACCAACACAACACTGACGAACACCGTGGCGAATGCGGAGCAATTGCAACTGGAGTTGGCGGCGACGGAAACAAAGTTGGATGAAACAAAAACAAAGTTGTCCAAAAGCGAAGATGATGTGAAAGAGGTGATGCAACGGCTGGGCAAAGCCGAAACACTGCTATCGGAGACGAAGACGGAGGTGGGACGCTTGAAACGCGAACTGACCGAAGAACAGACGGCCTCCGAGTCGGAGGTGAATAAGTTGAACAAAAAACTGAGTGATGCCGAGGCAAAGCTTGAGGAACAGGCGAACAAGTTGAATGACCAATTGGCTGCAAAACAAAAAGAATTGGAGACCGCCGAAACGCAAAAAAAACAGTTGTGGGCGGCGGCCCAACCCTTCGTGAATGCGACGCGATACATGGTCATCGACCTCACCGGCAAGGAGATCCCGCGTTATACAGACGCTCAGCCCGACACGAAGAATGACAAGTGCCGGACTACGGAAATGTGGTTCCGTCTGGTCTTGCCCGGATCATTCACGATTGGAAGTCCGGAGAAAGAGCATGGACGCAAAGACAATGAACCATCTTCGCGTCAGGAAACGTTGGCACAACCGTTTTACGTGGGCGTCTTTGAAGTGACGCAAAAACAATACGAGCAGGTTACGGGCGCCAACCCACCTTCAAAATTCAAAGGCGACACGCGTCCGGTTGACAGCGTTTCGTGCAACGATTTCCGCGGCTCCGGCAGCGATGTGGCCGGGACATCGTTTTTGGGGAAACTGCGCGCGATGACCTCGCTTGTCGTGGACTTGCCGACGGAGACGCAATGGGAATACGCCTGCCGCGCGGGGACAACCACGGCGTTTAACAACGGAAAAAATGTGAACGATGCCAAAGGGATCGCTGGCATGGGCACCTCCTACCTGGAGGACGTGGCGTGTTACGCCGGAAGTACGAAAAACGCCAAAAACGATGCCGGACACACAAAAGTGGGACAATACGATTCGAACATGTGGGGTTTGTTCGACATGCATGGAAATGTGTGGGAATGGTGTTTGGGCAACCCCGGCACCGGTCGCGTTCAGCGCGGTGGCAGCCACAGAAGCGACGCGAGCGACTGTCGTTCAGCCAGCTGTCGCATCATTGCTCCGGATGTCAAAACAGACGACGCCGGTTTCCGCGTCTGCGTGCTGCCGCCGCCTGAGTCAGGCAAATAAACCAACGGATTTGTACCATGACAAAATGGCAGTGCAAGGGATGTGGAAACACCTGGGAGGCGGAGGAACGGTCGCAGGAATGCCGTTGCGGATGCCGGGTGATCAAGGAGGCGGAAATACGGGAGGCGCCGTCGGCGCCCGCATCCGTGGCGGAGCCGGCCCCGGCGCGGGGTTCCGGCGATTTTCCCGCGTGGCCCATCGCGCTCCTCTGCGGCGTGAGCATCCTGATCGCGGGCGCCGCGGTTTGGAATTCCAAAAAGGTGAAAACCGCGTTGATTTTGCAAAAGGATGAAACGCAGGTTGCGGAAGGGAGGGCCGAGCAATTGAAGCAGGAGCTGGCCGACGCCGCGGCAAATTTGGCGGCAACGAAAACACTGCTGTCCGTCAGCTCAAATGATGTGGAACTGTTGGTGCAACGACTGGCCGATGCCAGCAGACAGCAATCGAATGCTAATGCGGCGGGGAAAAGCCTGGAAGCGGAGGCGGGACGCTTGAAACGCGAACTGGCCGATGCCAAGGCAAAACAGACGGCCTTCGAGTCGAAGGCGGATGAGTTGCGCACGAAACTGAATGATGCCGAGGCAAAGCAGAAACATACTGCGGCACAGGTGAGGCATTTGGAGGAAAGACTGGCCCAACCCCAACCTTTTACCGACGCGGCGTCGTACATGGTGATTGATCTTTCAGGCGGGTATTCAGCCTCCCAGTATCCCGTACGATACACATCAACACCTCCAAATTTGAGTGATGATAAATGTCGGACAAAAGAAATGTGGCTTCGGTTGATCAAGCAGGGATCGTTCATGATGGGAAGCCAATCGGATGAAACGGAATACTTTGATGACCAGACGTTTCATCGCGTGACGCTGACACAACCGTTTTACATGGGCATTTTCGAGGTGACACAAGGTCAGTACGATTTGGTCATGGGGGCGGGACGAAACCCATCCGCCTTCAAAGGCTTCATCACAGGCGCCACGCGTCCCGTTGAAAGTGTTTCGTACAACCACCTTCGCGGCTCCAACCGGGGTTCGCAATGGCCGGAAAATTACAGTGTGGATGACATGTCTTTTTTTGGACAGCTACGGGAAAGAACATTGGTCATGGCGGATCTGCCGACTGAGGCGCAGTGGGAGTATGCCGGCCGCACGACAACCGGGCGCTTGGATTTCAAGGACGGACTTTCCGAACATGGCAAAGTGGGATTGTCCGCGGCGAATGACCGGGAATTGCATGACATGTGTGGCAACGTTTCGGAATGGTGCCTGGATTGGCATGGCGCGTACCTTGGACACTCCGGGATGGATCCTGGCGGCGCATTGTCCGGCGATTTTAGAATTCACCGGGGCGGCAGCTATAAAGACGGCCAATTTGAATGCAATCCGGCGCATCGGGGCAAAAACAGTCCGAACTTCAATGCCAGCACCATTGGCTTCCGCGTGGTTGTCCTGCCTATTCCATTCCAATGATTTGTCTCACATGAAAAGAATCAAACCAGTCCGCCGGATTTTGAAACGTGTCGCCTTGCGCTGTTCCGGCACGTTTTGCTCGCGCAACGCAACAGGCACGGAGAAGTCATGGAAAAATTGACCCGCAATCCCCCGCAGGGGAACAGTCGCATCACCCGCCAGCCACCATTGGCGAACCCGTCCCCGGCTCGGGATTCCGGCGGTTTCCCCGCGTGGGCGGCCGCGCTGCTCTGCTGCATGGCCGCGCTGGTCGCGGCCATCCCCGTCTGGCGGCTTCAAAATTTGAAAACCAATTGGAACCTGCTGAACGCCCAAGCCCTGGACGCGGATGAGAACGTCGCCCGACTGGAACAGGCGTTGGTTCGTTCCGCGGCACAACGGACGACCGCGGTCACCAAGGCGGAAGAATTCGAGGTGAAAATTGCCAACACGGAAAACATGCGGATGTCCAATGATGAAACGTCAAAAAAAATGGAGCGCCAACTGGTTGAGGTCATGCGAAGTCACGCAAACGCTGCGAACCAGACGACAAATCTGAAAAAGCGGCTGGACGATATCACAGCACAAATCGAACAACAGAAAAAAGATTATGATGCGCGGCAGACTAAGGCTGAGGAAGAACGGCGACGCCAGGCCGAGATCAAGGCCGCTGATTTGGCGCGGCGTCCCCAATTGTTAAAGGATGCGCGGACGGCGTTTTCGACGAACGATTATGCCAATGCGTTGAAAGCGTTTCTGGCCGCCGACCGTATCGAAAAAATAACGGACAACGCCGAATTGTTCCAAGCCGGCGAATGCGCGCGAAACATGAACTCACTTGCCAGCGCCGTTGATTTTTACGCGCGGGTCGGCGCGAATTCGTCCCATTACGCGGACGCACAATGGTATACCGCCTACGCGTCCTTTAAGCAAACCAAATCCCGCGACGGCCTTGGGTTCCTGCAACGCGCCGCCGACGCCGCGCCACCCAACCGCCAGGCGCTGTATTACCTCGGTCTTCTGCATGTCACCCATAAAAGTAACTTTGGCGACATGCAAGGCGTGAATCTGGTTCAGGAATGGTGGAAGGGTGTTGACTACCTCAAGCGGGCGCGAAACGCCGGACACAAAGGCGCCGCCCAAAAATTACGCGAAATCGGAGAATAACCATGAAGTTTTCAGTCATTTGCGCAAACGCGCTTGTCTTGTTTCTTTGTTTGATGTCACCGGGATGTTGGAGTGTGCATTATGCGGTGAAGGATCCGCCGACGAGTCCTAAAAATCCCTTCCCGTACAAATTTCGTGTCAATCAGATGGCGGGCGGAATGGTATTGAATGGCAACAATGTGGTTGATGTGGCAAAAGCCAAAAACGTTCTTATGGAAAAACGTCCGGACATGTTTACAAGTTCCTGGGACCGTTCGATTCCGGTGAATATTTCACTTGCTCCAAATGGGAGCATAAAAGCGGGAGGTTACCCTTTGAGCGGTCTTTTGTTTTTGTGCACGGCAGGTCAATTTCCGGGGTTTTCAGATGTTGAAATACCGTTTGCGATAAAGTGTGAATTAGAAGGTGACTCACGAACTGGTTATTTTGTTGTCAAACGGAATACATTCTTGGCCCTGTGGCCTTGCGGGCTGGGGTTTGGGATACTTTCAGCCATGGCCGGATGGACTCCGTTTGTAAATGATCAAGACGCCCATCCTTTTGAAGGCAACAAAGAATTCGCGGATGTTGTCGCCAACGTCATTCGTCAATTTGACCGTTCTGACATCATGCGTGAATACAACCGACTTTATGGGGAAAAACTCGAATTGAAACTCACGGACAACTAACGGCCACAAAAAAAACCTTGGATTTTTTCATAACGGCGGTGTCGCAATGCCGGACAGCCATTGAAACTTCCTGCATGATGCGGCCACGCGTGGTTTTGGGGCTGTTTTTACGGCGGATGGTTTGTTACAATTTGCGCCGCTGTTGCAGCGGAGGAATTTCGTCACTCTGAAGTTGTAATGGCCTCCGCGTGTGCTGCGGTTGGTAAGATTGCGATACTGACCGCGTGTGGCGCGGAGTTTTATGTTTTAGGGAGAAAGGGGAGAAGGGTTTGCTCGTCGATGAGCGCGGCGCCGGTTTGGGCGTGAACCAGGGCGAGGTCGATGTGATGGAGCTGAGCAAGGCGGCGGGCTTTTGGGGTGGCGCGAATGGATTGCTGATTGCTGATTGCTGATTGCTGAGTGGTGAGGGGTGGGTGAGGGGTGGGTGAGGTGAGAGAGGCGAGGAGTGCGGCGTTGTCGGCGTCGGCGGCGGGGTCGGTGTCGCCGGGGGCACCGATGAGGGCGAGGATGTAGCCGGTGGGAAGGATGGATTTTTCGGGGGCGAGAATTTTGAGGAGTGTGCCGTCGAAAGGAGATTCGAGATCAAAGGTGGCTTTGTCGGTGGTGAGCTCGGCGATGATGTCGCCGGCGCGGATGACGTCGCCGGTTTTTTTGTGCCAGGCGGTGAGGGTGGCGTGGGTGGTGTTGACGTCGAGCGTTGGAAGGAGAAGTCGGTGCATAATAAAAGTTAGCTGTTGTCGATGTCGTCGGCGTAGTCGCCAGCTCACTGCGCTTCCGGGATGATGTACGGCGTGGTGGTGTTTCCGGCGCGGTCGAGGATTTGGAAGGGGCGGAAAATGGAGGGCGGCGCGTCGGGCGATTTTTGAGGGAAGGCGTCGGGTTTGATGCGTGTCGGAGAGGGCGGGGTGTCGGGGGCGGTGTCAAGAAAACGCAGGCCGCGGATGCCGGAGGCGTCGTAGGTGTCGACGTGGATGTCGGATTTTTCGGTGCCGGGCGTGCCGAAGAGGGCGACAGCGCGGATGGAGAGGGTGTCGGCGGGGGCGGTGTTGTTTGAGGTGGAGGAGAGGCGGAGGCCGAGGGATTCGAGGTTGAGGTCGGCGGGCGTTAGGTCGGGGAAGAGGCCGGGGAGATCGACGACGAGGTCGGTCCATTCGCCGGGTTTGAGGTCGGCGGGAAGGTCGAAAACGTGGAGGTTGTTTTCTTTGGGCTGAGGGGCGCCGGCAGGAGGATTGCGCAGGGCGAGAAGGAGTTTCAAGACAGGGGTGGTGTTGGTGGTGTTGAGGCGGAGGGCGAGGGCGAGGCGGGAGTGTTCGCCGAGGTTGAGGGGCGTGTTGTTGCGGTTGGTGAAATTGCGACGGAGCAGGAGGTTGTGGTTTTTGGAGGGAAGGCCGAGGCGGACGGAGCGGAGGCCGTTGGTTTCGGTGATGAGCTCGTTGTGGTCGATTTGGTTTTCGGGAAAGAAGTCAAAGAGGTCGTTCATGGAGTTGAAGGCGGGTATCCAGGCGGCGATGTGGGAGGGGCGCTGGATGGAAATGAGCGTGGGCGGCGTGGTGTCGGCGGCGTAGTTGATGGGGATGGGAATGGAGAGGGGCGCGGCGAGGTTGCCGGCGAGGTCGGTGACGTTGGAGAGGGTGAGGCGGAGGGTGTCGCCGTCGGCGGATTTTTGGATTTCGCGACGAAGGGTGAGGGGCCAGTTGAGTTCGATGCTGGATTCGGGAACGGCGTAGGTGACGGCGTTGGCGCTTTGGGTGAGCTTGAGCTCGGTGGTGTCGCAGGTGAGGGTGGCGTTGCGGAGGTTGGGCGGCGAAACGGGTGAGGCGAGACGGATGGAGAGGTTGTTGTTGTTGGGTGTGATCTCGGGCGGGAGGAAGGAGAGCGCGGCGGCGGAGGCGGCGTAGAGGAAGGGAAAGTCGGTGACCGCGGAGGTGTTGCCAAATTCGTCGATAGCGCGGAGGAGAATGTGGTGGACGCCGGAGGTAATGGCGAGTTCGTGAGTCATTGAGGCAAGAAGCGGACGGAGACCGCTGAGGCTGATGTCGCGGGCAAAGAAGGAACCGGAGAGAATGAGGAGGTTTTCTTTGAAGGCGAGAGAAATGGCGTCGAAGTCAACGGCGTCGGGGGCGGCATTGGCGGGGCTGATGGCGAGCCAGTGAAGGGCGTCGCGTTGTTCGTTGGAAAGGGCGGGATACGGCAGGTTGCCGGGAAGCAATGCGCAGAAGAGGGTGAGCTTTTTCGAGGGCGAGGCGTAGAGCGGTGTGAGGTGAAGGAAGGCGCCGGGGTTGAGCGCGGGGCCGAAGGCGAGGGCGTCGATTTGGAGGGTGGAGTAGAGGCCGGTTTGATCGGGATTGTTGCGGGAGGCAATGCGCAAGGGCGCGGGCGGGAGCGCCTGGGCGTCGGCGTTGAGGCGGAGGCCGGGAAGGTTGGCGAGCGGAAGCGTGAGGAAGGTGTGCCAGCGGTCGGGGTCGGGCGTGATGGGGTTGGGCGTGAGGGTGGAGGAGTTGCCGGTGTTTTCGGTGAAACGGAAGTGGTGGTTGGCGTAGGTGAGCGTGACGGTGCTGGACGGAGTGCCGGCGTAGGAGAATTGGATGAGCGGCGTGGCGACAGGATCGTAGGCAGGATCGAGCAGGGCGTCGAGCCGGCGGAAGGCGCCTTTGTTGGCGATGGTCAGGACGGAGCCGTGGCCGGGTACGCCGGGAGTGACGGAGACGCTGGCATTGCCGAGGAGGGGAATGGGGGAGTCGAGGCGGTTGTCGAAGGCGATGTATTTGCCTGCGCTGGTGGCGAGGCTGACGAGGCGTGGCGGCGTGGCTTTGGGCGCGGCGCAGGCGGGGACGCTGGTGCGCCAGGTGCGGCCGTCGGCGGTGGTGAGATCGAGGCGGACGGCGGCGGCGGTGTTGGTGGGCGGAAGCAGGATGAGCGCGTCGTTTTGCTGCATGGTGAAGGGCGCGGGCTGGTTGTCGATGAGGACGTTTTTGGGCGGCAATAACGGGGAGTTCCACACCTCGGCGGAGCGGATGCGCAGGAAGCCGGGGATCTCGGAATCAGGCGCGGCGATGAGTTCAAATTCGCCAACTTTGGGAATGGCAAAGGCGAGCGGCGGAAGCGGTGCGGTGGAGAGCTCTTTGGGCAGCTCGAGGAGGTGGATTCGTCCGGGTGGAAGGGCGGTGATTTGCGCGTCGAATTTTTCGATGAGCTCGGAGTGACCGGGCGCGACGATGGAGGGCGCGCTGTTCCAGACGGGGCGGAGATTGCGGACCGCGTACCACGCGCCGGGGAGGTTGCCGATGAGGCCCTGCTGGATGTCGGAGGTTTGGAGGTTGCCGAAACCGTCGAGCTGGAGGTGCGTCTCCTTGGAAGAAATCAGCGCGGAGGGGAGCCAAAGCGTGACGCGATTCCAAACCGGTTTCGCGGGGTCGGCGCTGACTGCGAGGGGCGTGTCCGGCGGTGGCAGGATGAGGCGCGTGCCACGCTTGTCCTGCGTGCCGGTGAGCGCGAAGGACCACAGGGTGGCGTTGTCCAGTGCGCCGTCCTTCAGCGTGCCGGAGGAAAATTCGAAGTTGACGAGCGTGTTGGTCGCCAGCGCGAAATCGAACTCGAAGCCGAGCACGGACGCGGCGGGGAAGGGCGGGATTTTAGCGTGCGTGAGGAACGTCCCGCCCGCGGCCGTCGAGGTCGTGCGGAATCCGTTTTGGAAGTACGTGGTGTGCGGTTGCGAAATCGCGTCCGCGGGCTCCCACAATGCGGGCGCGAGCAGGTTCGCGGGGAGTCCGCCAATGCGCAAACTCTCCGGCGCCTCAACCGGCACGACCGGCTTATCGACCGGCGTCAAACGTCCGAATTTGAAGGCCCGCGGCTTCATGTTTTCCGCGACAATGCGCGCGCGCGCCACCATCATCGAATTTTGAAACGTCCAGATGCCGAAGCCGCCCGCGGCCAGCGGTCGCGCATCATGCCAGGCCAGCAGCGGCTCGTTGTCGAAGAGATACGTAAGCTTCCCGCCAATGCGGCGCAGGCGCATCCCGTACCACGCGCCGTGCATGTCGCGCCCGCCCGCGATCAACGGCTCGTAACCCGCCTTGCGCGCCTGGCCCTCGCGATGACGCGGCACCGCGTACGCCGTCGTGTTCGTCACGCACACGCCGTCGCGGAAAAGCCGCGTCAACGTCTGCGAGTGGTCCGGATCCCAGCCCGTCGTCGTCACCGTGTAACCCGACACCGGCGCGTCCGCCGCGTTCATCACCGTGATGTTCAAATCCCCGCCGCGCTCGTACCAGCCCATGCGCATGCCCGCGAAAAACTCGATCGAAAAATCGCCCGTGAACTCATATTTGCTCCACAACGCCGCGAGCCCCGTCTTGTTCTCGCCGTTCAAATGGCTCCACGTCGGATCACACTGAAACCGCGCCACCACCTCCCACTGCCCGCCGTTCAGCGTCCACGCGTAGAGCGACTCATTGAAGAGCGAATCAAACACATTCTCCCGCCGCACCCGCGAAAACCGAAGCTCCTCCAGCGGCACGCCCTCCAACCGCACCTTGCGTCCCCGTGGCAGATCCGGCAGCGTTGCCACCGCCAGCATGCCCTGCTCCGAACCCGCCCACAACACATGATCCTCCAGCCCCACCGTGTACAACGAACGATTGCCTTTCGGATTCTCAAACGCCGTCACCGGCAAATCCTTCAGCGACACCGACCACACCGCGTTCGTCGCGCCCGACGGCACATGCGCCGACAACATTCCATCCCGCAACTCCACCCGCACATCCGCATTCGTCAGCGATGTCTCATCCAGCCCCATGTACAGCGTCGCGCTTGGCGTCACCGGCAGTTGAATCCGGATCTTCCCCAGCGTGTCCCCGCGCAACCACGTCTCATTCTTCCGGTTGATGTGCCACTGTCCCTCCGCCGACGCCCAATGCCGCATAAACGGATCCGTCGAATACTGCGTGTTCTTCTCAACGCGATCCGCCCACACCGGCGCCAGCGTCGTATACGTCGGCGTGTTGTGGAGAATGGACTGATAACCGACCGCCATGATTCCGGCCATGCCGCGCGGTTCTTCTTTTGTCAAATGCAACAAAACCAGTTTTCCGTCAACGAGACAACGCACTTCGCCTTGCCGTGACGTGTCCAGCGTCAGCGTCACAAACTTCCCCAACGACTGCGCTGTAACAGTTGTCTGGGCAATAAATAAAGTATTTGTATCGTCAAGGGTGCGGCCCCGGGAAAGCATTGCCATGTGCTGACCGTCTTCCAGTCGGGATACGCAAAAACGATATCCCTGCGCCTGCAAGCCGATCGTATACGGTTCCATCGCAGGTGTTTTTAATCCCAACTCGGGGTGTCCTTTTCGCAACTCGGCGAGATGTTGTTCATCTGCTCGCACCAAAAACCGCACGCTCAGCAAATGTGGACCGTCATCCTCCGTGCCAAAAAATCGCTCTGCTTCATGTCCGCGCATACCACTCGCCGGCTTCTCCCAGCACACCGCATTCTCCGGTCCCACCGCAATGAAAGGCCAATCTTCCCCCACCGTCATCCTCGCCATATCCTCCGCCGTGTTCAAACTATAATCCTCGTGCGACACACACTCCACATCATCAAACCGCGTCGGCTCTCCCTCCACATCCGCATACAGCCCGTACCTTCCGCCCGGCGGCAGCGCGCACCTCACCCGCAGCACCTCCACATTGTCCACAAACCCCCGCACCTCGTCATCCGTCACCCGCACCTCCATCAGCATCCACTGCCCCGGCCGCAACTCCGTCCACACCGCGTCCAACACCCGCGACGTCTCCCCCTTGTGCGCGCTCAGCTCCACCACCACCTGCCCCGTCGCCGGATCTGTCCGCGCCGTCAGCGACAAAAATTTTCCGTCGTCCGTCACCATGAACGCAATCCCGTTCCGCCCCCCATTGTGCTGCACCGACGCCCGCAACGCATAATGCTCGTGAAAACTCTCCCCCGTCACCACCAGCGCATTCCGCCCCAACCCCTGCGCGCTGTAAAAATTCGGCGACTTCGCCGCCAACGGCTGCCGCTCATTTCGCTGACGGCGTCCGCCGCCCTCAAACGAATTCGTCACATTGCTCAACCCCCATTCCCCGCGGATCACCTCCCAATGCGGTGGCAACGCCTCCCCCTCCGCCACCATGAAACTATCCGCAAACGCAAACGGCGCCAACTTCTGCACATACTCGTCGCGCCCCTCCGTTGGCAACATCGCCTGCCCATGCGCCACCACCACCTCCCCCGTGGCAGCGCCCCACCTCTGCCACAACGGCTCATTTCCCGCATACACAAACAACCCCCGCCCCGTCCGCTTCAACGCCACCTCCCTCGTCCCCTCCGGTAACGCAATCCGCTCACTTTGCCCCGCCCACCTCACCTCAACCTCCCCATTCACCTCCGGCCTCACATTCAACGTCGCCAACGCCGAACCCTCCGTCACCACCACCCGGTTCGTCATCGCGCCCGCGCACAACACCGCCGTCGCCACACCAGCCAAAAAAATTCGCACCTGCATAATCAATCCCGCACTTCGCGTTCCAAACATCCCCTCAACAACCATTCAGCATATCCAATGCCAGCAAAACCCACAAGCCGCAAACACCAAAACCGCGTTGTGGGGGGGGGGGGGGG
>JAVBOU010000175.1:0-7285 GCA_031550185.1 Kiritimatiellia bacterium
TTGGGTTTTAAATTGTGTCTTTTTCCCCCAAACAATACACAAAAATTTGGTGGGGGGGGGCTGCCGCCCCCCCCCCCCACAACGCGCTTTTGAATTTTCGTCGGGTTACTTCATCGCTTCTTCGATGGCGACCGCGACGGCGACAGTGGCGCCGACCATGGGGTTGTTGCCCATGCCGAGGAAGCCCATCATTTCGACGTGGGCGGGGACGGATGACGAGCCGGCGAACTGAGCGTCGGAGTGCATGCGGCCCATGGTGTCGGTCATGCCGTAGGAGGCGGGGCCGGCGGCCATGTTGTCGGGATGGAGCGTGCGGCCGGTGCCGCCGCCGGAGGCGACGGAGAAGAATTTTTTGCCCTTCTCGTTGCATTCTTTTTTGTAGGTGCCGGCAACGGGATGCTGGAAGCGGGTGGGGTTGGTGGAGTTGCCGGTGATGGAGACGTCGACGCCTTCCTTCCACATGATGGCAACGCCTTCGCGCACGTCGTCGGCGCCGTAGCAGCGGACCTTGGCGCGAATGCCGTCGGAGTAGGCAATCTCTTTAGCGATTTTCAATTCGCCGGTAGCGTAGTTGAAGTCGGTCTCGACAAAGGTGAAGCCGTTGATGCGGCTGATGATTTGGGCGGCGTCTTTGCCGAGGCCGTTGAGGATGACCTTGAGCGGCGCCTTGCGAACCTTGTTGGCTTTTTCGGCGATGCCGATGGCGCCTTCGGCGGCGGCGAAGGATTCGTGGCCGGCGAGGAAGCAGAAGCAGCCGGTCTGTTCGCGCAGGAGCATGGCGGCGAGGTTGCCGTGGCCGATGCCGACCTTGCGGTCGTCGGCGACGGAGCCGGGAATGCAGAAGCACTGGAGGCCGAGGCCGATGGCTTCGGCGGCTTCGGCGGCTTTCACCGCGCCGTTTTTGATAGCAATGGCGGCGCCGACGACGTAGGCCCACGCGGCGTTTTCGAAGGCGATGGGCTGGATTTGCTTGCAAATGGTGTAAGGGTCGACGCCTTTGGCCTTGCAGATTTTTTCGGCGTCTTCGATGGACGCGATGCCATGTTTTGCGAGCTCGGCGTTGATCTGCTTGATGCGGCGTTCGTAACTTTCAAAGAGTTGTGCCATGGGAATTCTCCAAAATGAAATTGACTATTCGTGGCGGGGGTCAACGTATTTGACGGCGCCGGCTTCGGCGGTGAAGCGACCGTAGGTGCCGGTGGCTTTCTTGAGCGCCTCGTTGGCGTCGACGCCCTTCTTGACGGCTTCGGTGAATTTACCGAGGTGGATAAATTCGTAACCAATGACCTCGTCGTTTTTGTCGAGCGCCATGCGGCTGACGTAACCTTCGGCCATTTCGAGGTAACGGACGCCTTTGGCGAGCGTGCCGTACATGGTGCCGACTTGGGAGCGAAGACCCTTGCCGAGGTCTTCGAGTCCGGCGCCGACCGGGAGGCCGCCCTCGGAGAATGCGGACTGCGTGCGTCCGTAAACGATCTGCAGGAAGAGCTCGCGCATGGCGGTGTTGATGGCGTCGCAAACGAGGTCGGTGTTGAGCGCCTCGAGGAGCGTTTTGCCGGTAAGGACTTCGGCGGACATGGCGGCGGAGTGGGTCATGCCGGAGCAACCAATGGTTTCGATCAGCGCTTCCTGGATGATGCCGTCCTTGACGTTGAGGGTCAGCTTGCAGGCGCCCTGTTGCGGTGCGCACCAGCCGACGCCGTGGGTCAGGCCGGAAATGTCCTTGATTTCCTTGGAACGAACCCACTTGCCCTCTTCAGGAATGGGCGCGGGACCGTGCTTGGGTCCTTTGGCGATGCAACACATGTGCTGCACTTCATGCGAATAAATCATTTCGCTCATGTCGTCTCCTCGTTAAAAAACAAAACTTTCCGGCAGGCGGAAAATGAAGGCGGACAATTTAACACATTCGCACGCGCAAGTCGAATCAAAGTGTGGTGAGATTTTGCAAATCCGTGTAAACTATGCGGCTCACGAAAGGGAGAATTATGAAACGTTGGCTCACGGCGCTGGTGGCGCTTGGTTTCACGTGCGCGCAGGCGCAGCAGATTTTTGTGGAGAATTTCGACGCGGCGGAACTGCCCGCGGGAAGCGTTGCAAAAGGTCGCGTGACGCGGGTCGAGGAGGGCGCGTTCAAAGGTGGAAGCCTCTTGATCGAGCGCGCGAATTTTGACGAACCGGCCTCTTGCGTGTTGCCGTTGTTCACGGTCGAGGGCGGACAGTTGGTTGTCTCCGGCGCGGTGCGCACGGAGCTGGATTCACCGGACAACTCCTTTCAAGGCGCAGTGCGTTTGAATTGCCTGGACGCGGACGGCAAGGCGATTCGTTCGTTCGAACTCGACGCGCCGTTTGGCAAGGTTTCGTGGCGGACGTTTACGAAAACCATCGACCTGCCCGATGGCGTTGCGCAGGCGCAGATCAGCCTGTCCATTGAAAAAGCGGTCGGCAAATTTTGGATCGACGCGTTGACCGCGGAAAGCGTGAAGGGTGCGCTTCCGCCAAGCCGCGTGGCGCGCGTGGTGGCGAAGATCGAAGGCGCCATCGCCAACATGCCGTATCCCGATGATCCGGTGATTTTCACCGTCACGGCGTGGTCGAAAAAGCCGCTGAGCGACGACGGCCGCGTGGCGCATTGCCGCGTGCGCGACTACTGGGGCGTGGAGCAAGGCGACGCGTACGATCTGACGCTGGAGTCTGTTCCGCTTGGCGAAAAAGCGCCCGGTGCGTATGCGTATCAAGGCCGCGTGGACATCAGCGAGTTGCATTTGCCGCCGGGTCATAACTTCGATTTTCACGTTGAGCTCGGCGAATCCGGCGAGGCGGCGTTCAAGCATTCACGCTCATTCATTCGCATGGAGGAGGCGCCCGCTAACGCGCTGGATCCCAGCCAAAGCCCCTTTACGATTCGCAACTGGGAAAACTCCGTGGCCGCATATTTCCCCGTGGCGAAACGCATCGGCCTGCGCACCGCCGGCGTCCGCAGCGGATGGGAGGCCAAGGCGCCGTACAAGCCCACATTCATGGTGTCTGACGTGCCGCAAAAACTCGGCCTCGCCACGGTCATGGGCACACCTCTTGCGTCGCTCGAACATCACCGCGGCAACTGGCAGGATTACACCGACGAATCGCTCCGCGAAGGCGCGACAAAAATGATCACGGATCCGCTTGCCGCCAACGCGCAGTTTGTCGTGCTTGGCAACGAACCGCCGTACGATCTTGAGGGCGCGAAACAGATGGAGCCCAAATATAAAATCGTCTACGAGGCCATCAAAGCGGCGCGTCCCGACATCACCGTCATCGGCACGTCCATCGGCCCCAGCGACGCCTACTTCGCATCCGGCAGTGCACGCTGGTGCGACTGGTTGGATTTCCATTCTTACGAAGACTACCGTACCATGCCCGAAATTTTTGCAAACTACGAAAAGGTCTTCGAGAAATACGGCTTTCGCAAACCCATTTGCTCCACCGAAATCGGCCTTAACAGCCAGGGGCTTCCGCGTCACATCGTCGCCGAAACGCTCATCAAAAAAGCCGCGGTCTTTTTCGCATACGGCGGCGTTAACTTCTCGTGGTTCACTATCGAGTACCCCGATCCCGAAGGCGTGATTTACGGCGATTCCGGCGAAGCCCACAACACCTTTGACGCACGCTTCGGCATGCACTCGCCCAAACTCGACGGCCTCGCGTACTTCCACATGGTCAACTTCATTCTCGACAAAAAATTCGTCGAAAAGAAAACCTACGACAACGGCCTCGAGGCCTACATGTTTACCAACGACATCGGCGACGTTTACACCGTGTTGTGGAACGACCGAGGCCCTGCCACGTTTGGCCTTGCGCTCGAAGGCACCGACCGCGTCCGCGTCGTTTACCTCGATGGCACGGAGCTCCTCCTGGCGCCGGAAAACAATACCGTCACCCTGCGTGTCGGCACCGAACCACTTCACCTTCTCTACACGCAAACCGCGCCCAAACTTCCCGTCAGCCTTGCGCCATCCGCGTGTGACGTCCAAACCCCCGCGACGCTCATCAAAGGCGGCGACGCCACCTTCACCGTCACGGGCAACAGCGATAACGACGTCACGTTGCGCTCCGCGTTTGACCTCCGCCGCGTTGTTCCTGCGAACCTCATTGCAGGCGACCAGCAAACCACCTCCCTCACGCTTCCGGTTCCCGGCGAGACCAGCGCGCGAAGTCTGCGCGCGATCGTCATGCTACGTAACAACGCGGCGCAACTTCCCCACGCCGCGCTTCTCTACGAACTCCCGCTCACCTCACCGCTTTCCATCACCGCCGCGCCGCTTTCCCGCGCCGCCATCTGCCTTACGCTCGCGAACAACAGCAAGTCCGCGCAACCCGTCGAATGGAACCTCGCCATTGCCGAAGAATATCCGCTCAAAAAAGGCATCTTCGACTTTGTCCGCAACAACCGTCCCGCCATTGTCAGCTTCGTCGAACCCGCGTCCGGCACGCTCACGCTCGACGCCGGCGAAACCAAAACCATCGACCTGACGTTGCGCGACCTCGACCCGCTGGTCATCCTCAAAACCCGCGCCACGCTCATTGATTCGCAACAACGCGTCATCACCGGCGAACGCCTCATGGGCGGCTTCGCGCCCGTCCGCCGCGCCGCGCGTCCGCCCGCGCTCGACGGCAAACTCGACGACGACGCCTGGCAAAACGCGCGCGCCGTTTTCGCCGACAAACCCGAGCAAATCTACACCTTTTCCGACAAGGCAAAACCCTGGGGCGGCCCCGCCGATCTCTCCGCCGAAATCCGTTATCTCTGGGACAACGACCATCTTTACATCGGCGTCACGGCGCGCGACGACATCCATTCCGCGCCAAAATCCGACTCCTCCATTTGGAATCAGGACAGCCTGCAAATCCTCGTCGATCCCGCGCGCGCGTCCGCCGAAAAGGTTGGCAAATACGAATACTCCCTCGCCACCGGCACAAAAGGCACGCAGGCCTGGTGCAACTACTCCGCCAGCGGCGACGTTCCCGCCGGCCTCTGCCCCGACATTCAAATCGCCTTTGCCCGCGACGACGACGCCAAAATCTCCACCTACGAAATCGCCATTCCGTGGAAACAATTCGCGCCCTTCAAGCCCGTCTCCGGCGCCAACCTCGGCCTCGCCCTCATTGTCAACGAAGACGACGGCAATGGTCGTTTCGGCTTCATCGGCTGGTTCTCCGGCGTCCACATGAAAGAGCTCGATTACATCGGCGACCTCATCCTCGATTGAAATTAAAAACCTCGCCGTGGCAGAGCCCCACCTCTGCCACGGCGGACAATCGCATTTCGCTTTTGTGAATTGAACCACGAATGAACACGCGCGGTGACGGTTGCCTCTGTTTCGCTTTGGCGTTATACTTTCACCCATGATCACTTCCGACCTCAGCACCACTCCCGGCCGCCGTTATCCCGCGCGACGCCTCACGCAGCAAATCGTTGGCGGCGCGTCGCCAATTCAAGCCAAAAATTTCGCGATGGGTCTCATCACGCTCGACCCCAATGGCGGACAAACGCCGTGGCACAACCAGGAGCAGGAGGAAGTCTACTTCGTTCTCCAGGGCACGGTCGAAGTTTGCGTCGGCGACGAGTGCAAAATCCTCACGCAAGGCCAGGCCGCGTACATCCCCAACAAACTCTTTCATCAGATCACCAACGTCGGCCAAAGCCCTGCGCAGTTCATCTACTGTTACGGTCCCGCCGGCGACGTTGCCCATTGGCGTCAGGAGCTCGACGGCACGCTTCCCAAGGCCGGCGTTGGCGACACGCCTCCCCTGCCCCACGGCGCCCAGCCGCAGCACACGGCAGCTGGTAGTTAACAGTTAACAGGGAGCAGTTAACAATGAAAATCGCAACATGGACTTGGGCGTCAATCGCCGCGTTTTCTTTGATCATAAATTTGATGTGCCAATGCATCACATTCCATCCAACCGCAATCCATGCAGGCGCGATTGTGTTTGGTGTGTCGCTTGGCTTGTTCCTTTTTTCACTGGCCATGATTGTGTTCACCCACATCCGCCGCAAACAACCACCCTCTCCTCTAACCTCCAAAAACGGTTAACTCTCTTCCTATGAGCGACATCACCATCCACAAAATCGGCATCATCATGAACGGCGTCACCGGGCGCATGGGCACCAACCAGCATCTCCTCCGTTCCATCGTCCCCATCATCCAACAGGGCGGCATCAAAATTTCGCCGACGGAAGTTATCATGCCCGACCCGATCCTCGTCGGCCGCAATCCCCTCAAGCTCCAACAGCTCGCCAAACGCAGCGGCATCGACAAATATTCCACCGACCTTCCCGCGCTCCTCAAGGATCCCGACTACCCCATTTACTTCGACGCACAGGGCACGCCACACCGCGCCGAATCCGTCAAGGCGGCCATTGCCGCCGGCAAGCACATTTACTGCGAAAAACCCACTGCCGTCGACACCGCGACCGCGCTTGAGCTCTACACCCTCGCGCAAAACGCCGGCCTCAAAAACGGCGTCGTGCAAGACAAGCTTTGGCTCCCCGGTTTCCTCAAACTCAAGACCCTCATGGACCGCGGTTTCTTCGGACACATCCTCTCCGTCAAAGGCGAGTTCGGCTATTGGGTTTTCGAGGGCGACACCATCCCCGCGCAACGCCCCAGTTGGAATTACCGCAAGGAGGACGGCGGCGGCATGATCATCGACATGCTCTGCCACTGGCGTTACCTCATCGACAACCTCTTCGGCCCCATCCGCGCCGTCTCCTGTCTCGCCGCCACCCACATCCCCGTCCGCATCGACGAATCCGGCAAGCCCTTCCCCTGCACCGCCGACGACGCCGCCTACTCCACCTTCGAACTCGAAAACGGCACCATCGTCCACTTCAATTCCTCATGGTGCACCCGCGTGCGTCGCGACGATCTCCTCACCGTTCAGGTCGACGGCACCAACGGCTCCGCCGTCGCCGGCCTGCGCGACGTCTGGTTCCAGGCGTATGGCGGCACGCCCCGCCCCATCTGGAATCCCGACATCCCCCAGCCCATCGACTTCTACGCCGACTGGCACAAAATGCCCGAACAGCAAACGTTCGACAACGCCTTCAAAATCCAGTGGGAGCTTTTCCTCCGCCACATCGTCCTCGACGAGCCCTTCAAATGGACGCTCCTCGAAGGCGCCAAAGGCGTCCAGCTCGCCGAAGCCGGCCTCGCCTCCAGCGCCCGGCGAACATGGATCACCCTCGATCCCCTCGCGTAGACCAACATCACCAACGCGTTGTGGGGGGGCGGGCGAGCAC
>JAVBOU010000068.1:0-11859 GCA_031550185.1 Kiritimatiellia bacterium
CATTCTTTGCACATGTAGCGTTGTTTCCCGCGGACTTTGCCGCTTTTGACGCAGTTCGTAGATTCACAATTTTTGCAACTGGGCATTGCTAAACCTCTGTGGTGTTCGTGTGAGAGGCATATTTTAACATGTTTATATCTATATGTCAACACTCTCCTATATTGTAATTTTCGTCGACAATGTTACATGAAAATACCATACAAAATGCGGCTCGTGGCAGAGGTCACGCTCTGCCACGAGCCGCATTTGCATTTTCATTCGCGTGACAACCGCCCCGCACGTTGCCACGGCGACACATCCGGCGATTCGGAAACCACCTCATTGCCAAATGTCTCCACCGCCGCCGGGCAATGCACAAACATCTGTTCGCCGCCTGCAAAAATATTGCGCAGCACATAATTCACATTGTCATCCGCCTCCATCCACGCCAGCGCCGGATAACGCTTCCGGTAAATCTCCGACCGCACATCCACGCGTTCGTACAGCTTCGCGCGCACCTCGTCGCTCCGCAAAAAATTTCTCCACCGTTCCGTCGGCCACGGCGAAAACGACACGCCATAACGACAATCGCGAAACACGTTGTCCGCCACCACATTCGCGTTGCCGCCGTGAATTTGCACGCCGCCAAATCCACCGACCGACGCGCGCTCAAACAGATTGCCGATGATCGCCACCCCGCAAATTCCGTCGTCAAGACGTATCCCGCCGCGCCCGCACGGCGCTTCGCCATCCGCGCCAATGTCGCGGAACACATTGCCACGAAACACCACGCCGCGATACGACGGATCACCCCACATGTCCACCGCGCCCTGATCGTCCGACTCCAACACCACGCGCTCAAACAAATTGTACGCGATCTCGTGATCGTTCCCCTCCACGCGCATCGCGCTCGACGCGCCGTCGTGAAACCAGTTGTGCGACACGCGCGTCCCGCATCCCTCCAACTGCACCGCCGGTTGATACGTCCGCGAGCAGCGCCCGAAATTCCACACCGCGTTGTCCTCGATCAACCCGTCGCTCGAACGCAGCGCACGGCGATCGCCGCTGTTGACAAAAATTCCCTTGTGTCCGAGCGTGTGAAACGCGTTCCCGCAAATCCGAAACCCCGTTGTCCCCTCCACGCGCAACGCGCTTCCGCCCAGACGCCGCACCTCGCACTTTGACACAATCACATTTTTACCGCCCTCGAAAACCAGGCCGCCCTCCTGTCCGTATTCAAAACAAAGCCCTTCCAGCCGCACGTCCTCCACATCCTGCGTCCGCACAAACACGTCGCGCATTCGCGTGGCAACGATCTTCCCCGTGCCACGCGGCCACACATACAACCGACCTGTCTCGCGATCCAAAAACCATTCGCCCGGCGCGTCCAATTCTTCGATCACGTTCATCACGTAAAACGGCTGACCCGCCGCCACGCCATACGCCGGCGCCTCTCCCAGCGTCAGCACGCCGTCCGCCGCGGACACCGGCAGCACCGAATCCGCCCACAAAAAATGCCAGTATCCATGCGCCATCATTCCGCGCGCATCCGTCCATCGCGCAACGTCAAAACGAAAACTTTTTCCATCGTCTCCGACCACGTCGCCCGTCCTCACCCAACCCTCGTTCGGCCAGCGCGCCGGTTGCAGCGGCTCGCCGTTTTCATACACCTCGAACACGCGTTCCTTCCACACGCCAAACCCATAACTCTCCGCCGCCAACTCGCCCGCCAGCGTGGCAACGCGCACGTGGTGCCGCGCCGCCTCCGGCAAACGCGGATTTGTCGCCGCCTTAAAATTTTGCATGACCTCACCGCCCGAAAACACCGGCCGCTCATCCTGCCACGCGCAATACGCAACGCCCGAATCTTCCCGCGACAACATCACGGTCGAGCGCATCGCATACGTCCCGCCGCGAAACCACACCACTCCCCCACCCTGCCACGCGCCGCGTTGCCGCGCCGCCCGCACCGCGTCGCGCGCGCCCTGCCACGTTGCCAGCGGCGCCGCCATCGTCCCCGCGTTCGCATCGTTCCCATCCGGCGCGACAAAAAAGCAATCCGCATTCTCCGCGATCGGAGGAACCTTGAAAGCCAAATACGGCTCGTGGCGTGGCACGACCTCTGCCACGCCACGGGCTGACATTTTTTCTTCAAGCCGGCGGCCTTGCGCTTCGATCACTTCCGTGGCATTCGCATTCAGCTCCGCCATCGACACCGCGCCGTCAAAAATTTGCAACCGCCGAAGCGCCATCTCCACCTCCCCCACACCGAAACCCGCATACCCCACACGCAAATCGTTTTGCGCCGGCACATAGCCCTCGCCGTCCCACGCCGCACGCGCCGAGTGAAAACCGTTCACGCCCAGCGACAGCGTTTTGCCATCCCACCGCGCCGTGATCAAATTCCATTCATTCGTCCGCAGTCCCTCCATGCTCGCCACGCCAAACGCCCCTTGCGCCCGGCCAAATTCAACGCGCACGCGCCGTTGCGGCGGCGGCTCCACCATCACGCGCCAGCCGTCATAATAGCCCGAACCATTGCACACCAACATGCCGTTTTCGATCCCGTCGTTGCCGCGATGCGCGCCCGGCCCGAGCAGCTTCACCCACAGCGCCAGCGCCACGCCGCCGCGCGCCTCTTCCACGCGCTCGCCTTCAAAGACGCCGCTCTGTAACACCAGCGCACCATCCGCCACGCGCCACGCCGGATCCTCGTCAATCGCCCGAAACCGCAACGCGCCGCGTTCATCCGACGCATTGCGCACAACGCCATTCTCCTCGGCACGCGCAAAATCGTAATCCCGAAGCGGCGCGGCCCACACGCCGCACGCGACAACAATTACACCCGCACAAATCGAAACGCCATGCAATGTCATACCTCAAGTCTCCTTCTTACGGTTTCGACGCCATCGACGCCAAAAGCGGACTTCCGCGTAAATCAACAGCGCGCCGGTCGTCACATACGCCAGCAACATGATCCACACCAGCAACGGCACGCCGCCTGTGAAGGGCTGCGTGTGATGCGTTTGATTCGGCCGTGTCATGGAAAAAAGCAGCGCGGTTTCGCCAAGGCAACTGCCGCCCATCGCCACCTTGCCCATGGCCATGGGAAGCAGGAAACCAAAGGGCGTCGGCCAGGAGCAGGCCACAGCCTCCATCGTCAAGACAGCGGCGCGGTCGGCGCGACCCACGCTCTTCGAGGCGCCGATGCCAAAGGCCGAGGCGACGGAACCAAGACCAAAAATCACCGGCCCTGAATCAATGTCGCTGAACGATTCCGCCGAACCGCGGAGCAACTCCGTAAAGCCCGCGAGCCATGCGTTTTGCTTCCAGAAATCGCGTTCATGCGCGTTATACCAGCGCGTGGCCACGACGGGATCGAGCTCGGCGGCGAACGACAGGATGCCCGAGTTTCCGCATCCGCGCGGTGCCTCCACAAACGTCTCTCGCACCTTGTCAATTTTGAACGCAGGCAGACCCGCCACATTCAGCGGCCCGTCCAGCGAGGCCATGACGGCGCGCGCCACCTCGTTGTGATTCGTCCCCTCCAGCGCGGCCGCGCGCTGAAGCGCCGCGACTGCCCACACCACGTCGCTGGGCCAGCACTCACCAGGATAATCGTCCAGCATGTGCAACGGCGCGCGCATAAATTCCGCGGCCAGGCTTTGGCGTTGCGCCGACATCACGGCGCGGCATTGCGTGTCCCCCGTGATCTCCTCGTACGCCGCGGTGCCCATGATGAGCAGCATGCGGTAGAAAAGATTTTCACGCGTCAGATAATCGTCGCCCCACATCGCGCGAACCCACGTCGCCGTGTCGGGCGAGACCACCACGTCGCGCGCCTTGTCAACCGCTCGCCGCACGCGTCCGCTCCGCGCGTCGACAAGTCCCTGACGTTGCAACTCGTTCGCCGTCACCAAAAAATACACCGAGCCAAACATCGGCCACTCCGTGCCGGCGACATCGGTCTGCTTCCGCGCAAAACCGGACTCCAGGCATTGCTCCGCCCAGTCCGCGTAACGTCCCGAGAGCGCGTTGAACCATGCCGGCACCAGGCGGCTTTGTCCCTCGCGCTTGAGCTTGCCATCTGTCAAAAGAATCCCCAGCGTGACGGCCGGATAAAAGCAAAACAGGATCGCCGCCGCCACAACCGCCAGTGACACCGCGATGCGTGCAACCCAATGTATGGACAATTTTCTCATACGCACCTTCTTTCAAACATGACCTTACCATACCACATTCGCGCGGTGTAAACGAACCATAAGTTCAATCCCTTTGGGGTTGATAAAAGGTGGGGCGCGACCGCCGGGCGCGCCGGGCTTACGACAAGCTTGAATCCGCAATGCAAGCGACACAAAACAACCGTCCATCCGATACCCGGCGCGCCCCACCCTGAAATGTACCAATGTTGCTCAAAAATACTATACAAACGCCAAGAACAAAAAATTATCCCTTCTCGCGCGTGGCAGAGCATGACCTCTGCCACGCGCGGCTTTTGGCGTTTTGCGGGTTGTGGTATACTGTGCGTTCAAAAGGAGTTTGAATATGCGGAGTGTGTTTGATCTGGCGAACCAGGCGTGGACGCTGGCGGGATGTGTGCCGTTTTTTTGGGAGAACGCGAAGGCGATGGAAACAGGCGCGCAACCGACGTTTGAAATCGCCAAGGTGCCGGCGCGGTTGCCGGGGTCAGTGCAGGGCGCGCTGCTGGAGGCGGGAATTATTCCGGACTGGAACGCGGGGGTGAATCATCGCGCGTGCGAGTGGGTGGAGAACCGCCACTGGGTGTTTGAAACGCGGGTGCCGCTGGCGTGGTTGAAGGGCAAGGCGCGGGCGCGTTTGCTGGCGGAGGGGCTGGACGGAAATGGCCGGGTGTTTTGGAACGGCGTCTGCGCGGGGCGTTTTGACAACGCGTTTGTGCCGCACGCGTTTGAGTTGGCGATTCCGAAAACAACGGACGACGTGTTGCTGATGATCGTGTTCGAAACGCCGCCGCGATGGCTGGGGCAGTTCGGGCGGACGTCGGAGATGCGGGAGTGGAAAACGCGGTTTGGTTACAGTTGGGATTGGATGACGCGGCTGGTGCAAATCGGCGTGTATGACCGGTTGCGGATCGAGGTGAGGGATGACGCGGCGGCGCCGGTTTTCGAGGCGTTTCGTTGTTACACGGAGTATGATCCGGCAACGCGTCAGGGCGTGGTGCGCGCGCAGGGCGACGCCAGCGGAGCGCACGCGGTGCGGCTGGAGTTGCGCAACGCTGAACGCGTGACGGCAACGCGCGAGTACACGCCAGGAGAGCTGGCAAACGGCATATGCTGGAGCGTGGGCGAGGTCGCGGCATGGTGGCCGAACAACATGGGCGAACAGGCGTTGTACCGCGTGGTGGCAACGGCGCTGGACGCGAAAGGCGTGGCGCATGATTGCCGCGAGCGGACAGTGGGATTCCGCCGGATTGAATGGCGGCCATGCGAGGGCGCGCCGGTCGCGGCGGATCCGTGGATTTGTGTGGTGAACAACCGGCCGGTGTTTTTGCAAGGCATCAACTGGACGCCGATTCAATGCAACTTCGCGGATGCGACGGATGCGGCGTTGCGCGGGCGCGTGAATGCGTGGCGCGACGCGGGGATGAACACGTTTCGCGTGTGGGGCGGCGCGGTGCTGGAGCGCGGGGCGTTTTACGAGGCGTGCGACCGCGCGGGCATGTTGGTGTGGCAGGAGCTGCCGCTGTCGTCGTCGGGCATCGACAATGAGCCGCCGACGGACGCGGCGTCGCTGGAGACGCTGGGGCAAATCGCGCGCGGATATGCGGTGCGGCGGCAACATCATCCGAGCTTGTTTTTGTGGTGCGGCGGAAATGAGTTGCAAACCGCGCACGATGGTTCGCCGGGTTGCGGCAAACCGTTGAACGCGTCGCATCCGGCGTTGCGCCGTGCGGGTGAGGTGTTCAACGCGCTGGATCCGACGCGGCGGTTTTTAGCGACCTCGTCGTCCGGCCCGAATTTTTACGCGAATTTCGAAAACTACGGCAAGGGCGTGCATTGGGACATTCACGGGCCGTGGACGCTCGGTGACATGACGCTGGAAAAGTGGCGCGAATACTGGGCGCATGACGACGCGCTCATTCGTTCGGAGACCGGCGCGCCCGGCGCAAGCTCGCCGGAGTTGATCCGGCAATACACGGGCGGGATGGATCCGCTGCCGATTTCGCTGGCAAATCCATATTGGCGGCGCATGCCGTGGTGGGTTGAGTCGGACGCGTTTGCACGTGCGCATGACGGACGCGCGCCCGCGGACCTTGAGGTGTATTGCGCGTGGAGCCGCGCGCGTCAGGCCGAGGCGCTGGTGATCGCGTTTTGTTCCGCCAAGGAACGCTTTCCGCGTTGCGGCGGCTTTCTGTTTTGGATGGGTCACGACACGTTTCCCTGCTGCACGAACACCGCGATCATGGAGTTTGACGGCACGCCCAAACCCGCGCTCGACGCGTTGCGGCCGTTCTTGAAAAATGGAGGCGCGCATGTTGCCCAGTGACATGCTGCTCCCGCGTCGCACGCTCAGCGGAAAAGGTCGCGTTCTGCACATTCTCGACGAAGCGGCGGCGTTTGGAAATTCCGGCGTGTTGATTCATGGCCGCTCGTTGCGCGACTCCGGCACGCTGGCGAAAATTCTTGAGAGCGCGCCGAATGGGCTTTCGGTCGTCACGCACATGCACGCCGGAAACGAACCGACCGTCGGCGAGGTGGACGCGTTGCGCCAGCTTCTAGATACGACGCGTTGTCAGTGGATTGCCGCAATCGGCGGCGGCAGCGTGATGGATCTCGCCAAAGCCGGCGCCGCGCTCATGAGCGGCGAACACAAAACCGAGACCTATCTTGCCGGACAACACGCGGTTCCCGGCTCGCGGCTTCCCTTGCTCATGGCGCCGACCACGGCTGGCACGGGTTCCGAAGCCACGATTGTTGCCGTGTTGAGCGATCCAGGGCGCAACCTCAAGGCTTCGATCCGACACGCCTCGCTCATGCCGCATGTGGTCATCCTCGATCACGGTTTGCTGGCGTCGTGTCCGCGTGCGGTCATCGCCGCGTCCGGGCTCGACGCCTTTGTACAGGCGGTTGAATCGTACACAAGCCGTTATTCCACGGCCTTCACGCGCCTCCTGTCCGAGGCGGCTGTGCAGTGCATCGCCGGCTCGCTCAGCGAAGTCTTTCATGGTCATGATGAACACGCCGCCGCGTTAATGGAGGGAAGTTATCTCGCCGGCATCGCGCTCTCCCACGCGCGGCTCGGACTCGTCCACGGCCTGGCGCATCCCCTCGGCCACCGCTGGCACGCGGCGCACGGACTCGTCTGCGCGCTCTGCCTTGCGCCAGTGTTGCGCTTCAACCGCGACGTCTCCGCAGTGCGCATGCAACGCCTCGCCCAGCTCGTCGGAAAAGACATCGAGACGCTGGTTCGCGAATGGATGGCGGACTTCAATCTCCCGAACGTCTTTGCCGGCGAAACCATTTCAGATCGCGATGCCATCATCCGCGAAACCCTTGCCTCCGGCTCAACCAAAGCCAACCCGCGCGACGTGACGGAGCAGGATGTCAATCACCTGCTGGACGAAATTTTCGCCGCGCGAAACCGTTAAAAACCGCCTTGTGGCGTGGCACGACCTCTGCCACGCCACGGCGCGACTTTTAACGTTTACGGTTGCGCGGCGAGGGCGAGGGCTTCGCGGGTGAGGCGGGTGATGTCGGCGAAGCGACGGGCGGCGATGAGTTTGGCGTCGACCATCCAGGAACCGCCAATGGCGACGACGATGGGAAGACGAAGGTAGTCGCGCATGTTGTCGGCAGTGATACCGCCGGTGGGACAGAAGCGCAGGCCGGTGTGGGCGTAGGGACCGGAAAGGGCCTTGAGCATGTTGACGCCGCCGGCGGCTTCGGCAGGGAAGAATTTGAGGAGCTTGCAGTCGAGGGCAAGGGCGGCTTCGAGTTCGGTGGGCGTGCAGACGCCGGGGATGAGGGGAAGGCCGAGGTCGCGGGCGGCGCGGACGGTGGCGGGGTTGAGACCGGGAGCGACGAGGAATTGGGCGCCGGCGTCGCGGGCGCGAAGGGCTTGTTCGGGGTTGAGAACGGTGCCGGCGCCGAGAAGGATGTCGGGAAAAGTTTTGGCGATGCGGCGGAGGGCGGCTTCGGCGGCGGGGGTGCGGAAGGTGATTTCCATGACGGGAAGGCCGGCGGAAATGAGGGCTTCGGCAAGGGGCTCGGCAAGGGTTTCGTCGTCGAGGACGATGACGGGGATGATGGGGTGAAGGAGGCGCATGGAACTATGAGAGGGTGTTTTCGCCGGTGAGTTTTTTGATGATGGGCGGGCTGTCGCGCTCGATGATGGGAAGGCGTTCAGCGCGGGTGATTTTGATGGGCAGGAGCTCGGTGAGCGGACGGAGAACGGATATGAGGCGGGAGTCGGTGACCTGGATTTCGGGCGGGCGCATGTGCTGGCTGAGGAAGACTTGGAGAAGGCGGCCGGGCAGTTGGGTCCAGACATTGGCGAGGTTGCCGCGGGCGTGGAGGACGAGGTTGGCGCCGATGAAGGCGTAGCGGCCGCCGGCGGTGAGGAAGAGGTAGGCGGTTTCGGGCGGCGTGGTGGTTCTGCGCTGCTCGAAAAGAACGGGGAGAAAGACGTGTTCGATCTCCATGGGGAGGGGCGCTTCGGGAAGGTCTCGGACGCGCTGAAGGAGGTCGCCGGAGAGATTGACGTCGGCCTGAATGCCGTCTTGAATTTTGGGCAGCGGCACCCATTGGGGATCGGACATGGCGCCGCTGGCGGAGATGGAAATGGTGTAGACGGCGTCCATGGCACGGTGGCCGATGGGCTCGCGGAAGTCTTCGAGGCGCAGGGCCATGCCGAAGGCGGCGTAGAGGGTGTCGCAGAGGAGCTGGGCTTCTTCGCGATCGACGGGCCAGGGGGTGTAGCCGATGTTGTGGGTGCGGAAGAAGGGGATGCGCTGGCCGCGGTTGGGCGGACCGTATTTGTCGTAGTTGACGCGCTCGGTGGCGAAGGTGCGAAGGGCGTCGAGGCGGCCGCACTGGAACATGCGGGTTTCGAAGTAGAAGGCGGGGTAGTGGATTTTGTGGGTGTGGACGTGGAGCAGCACGACGTAGTTGGGCCAGCCGACACCGATGTCGATGGACTTGTGCTCACGCTCGGCGTGGAAGCAAATGAAGAGCGGGTCGCGGCCTTCAAACTGGACGCAAAAGATGTCGGCGGGGGTGAGCCACTTCCACGGGTCGAGGTCGTAGATGCGGGCCTCGAGTTCATAGAGGCGGCGAAGTTGTTTGGCGAGCGGCTTTTTAGGGGGAGTCTTTTTGTCCACGGGTTTGTCCGTTTTTAGCGCACGTCGAAGGCGAAGAGGTGCGCGTCTTCCGCGCCCCAGGTGGATTCGCAGACAAGGCGCACGGCATTGGCGGAAAGGTCGAGCGAAACGCGCGCGAGGCGCTGCCGGTTGGAGGTGACGCGCGCGGCGGTCTTCCATTTGCCGTCGACCTCGACCTCGATGCGGAAGTCCTTCACGAGCGAGGCGGGCAGGCCCCAGGCAGGCGCATGAAGGGGCTGGCGGTAACGCAGGTTGCGATGCTCGGGGTGATCGATGGTGTCGGTGCGGTTGAGATGGCTGTCGAAGACGACGCGCGCGCAGGTGACGCGCGTGGGCGCGTCAAAACGATAGGTGATGGCGCTGTTGAGCGGGCCACGCCAGCCATTGTCCGCATCGCCGACCGGACGGTCGACGCCGTTGCGCAACACATCAGGATCGCCGCTGTCGGCGGTGAGTTTGGCGCGCTTGGTGAGCGCCGGGATTTCACGCGCGTGCCACGGCAGATACTGGTCGTCGTCCATGAGCATCTGCTGGAGTTTCTGGATGCGCTGCTGGTAGACGCCGCGCGGGGTGAGGTTGTCGCGCACGGCGATGGCGGCCGCGGTGCCGACAGCCTGGCCCATCATCGAGGTCGTGCCCATGACGCGCGTCGCGCTCATGGCCGCATGCGTCGCGCTGTGGCAGCGTCCGGCGCAGAAAAGATTCTCGATGTTGCGCGAATAGAGCGTGCGGTACGGGATGCCGAAGGGCGACGGCGCGGGGTGAAAAATCGTGCCGGCCTGCGGATGATAAAAGCCCGCTGGAAAATGGTCGTCCATCGACCATCCGCCATACGCCACCAGATCCTCGAAACGCCCCTCGCCCTCAACGTCGTTTTGCGTCAGCACATGGTCGCCGATGTAGCGCCGGCTCTCGCGTTTGCCGGGGAGAAAGCCCACCCAGTCGAGCGCCCAGTTCGCAAACTGCGCCTTGTCCGGCGCGTGATTCTTCATGTAGTTCCAGACGCCGAAAACGATCTTCAGCAAATCCTCGCGGCTCTCCTCCGTCACATGCAAAATGTCCTCGCTGTTGCCGCCGACCTCGATCCACCAATAGTTCGTGTAAAGGCTGCAATGACGTCCGCGCAAATCCTCCGGCTTCGTGTAGACGTGCGCCCAATCCGGCGCGGTAAACGGCTGCGGCTCCGCGAACTCCCGCAACTGCATCAGGCAGCTGGTGCCCATCGTTTTCTTGTCCGCGACATCCGGCGGGATGCGCTCGTCGTACTCCGCCTTTGCCTCGCGGCCGATGCGAAACTCCGCGCCCGTGTACGCCGCGAGAATGCCGTCACCCGAGCAATCCGCGAAGACCTTCGCGTAAAAGGTGTGCCACGTCTCATTCGTCATCTGCCACGCCCGCACCGCCTTGATGCGCTGCCCCTCCATGCGCGCCTCCGTGACCGTGCAGTTGAGGAAAATTTTCAGGTTCCGCTGCGTCGTCGCCGCGCCGTAGAGCACCGAGTCCCAGATCGAATAATTACTCCCCGGATTGCGCCAGTGGTTCTCCAGCAGCAACTCCTCCAACACGCCCGTTTCCCGCATGTTCTTGCCACTCGCGCCGCAAATGTGCATGCGAATTTCCGACGACGCATTGCCGCCCAGTACCGGTCGGTCCGTGATCAGCGCCACCGACGCGCCGTGCCGCGCCGCCGACATCGCCGCGATCAATCCCGCCATGCCCCCGCCCACCACACAAAAATCAAATTGATGTTCCAACGTTCTCATTTCAAGCCTTACAGTTTGGTTCAACGAAAGATGCAGTATACCACACTCTACCGGAAACGTGAAATCTTAAAGAAAACCAGCAATACACATCATTGACGGGAACCAAGCGTCTTGTCTCGCAACAGCCCCTCACTAAGCGTGTAATGCTCCCATTGCGGCGTCCATTGATTGATCGGCAACGCTTCAAATTCCCTTGGGAACGCCCGATACGACACAACGCACAATCGCATTTGCTCATCAAAAAAAAACACAATTGGGTATGTTCCTTTTGGATTGTAATTCCGCATTTCAATATATGCATTGGGTTGATTCGTGTAAAGCGTTGGCAAAAAACTTCCGAATGACTTTCATACCGGTTAACAGGAGAAAATTCCATATACGACCCATACATTCGTTCAGTAAAAATTGAGGCCGGAATGATTTTTTCGACTGTTCGCATAGGCATCCCTGGTTCCAACAAATTCAAATAATCCCCAATATTTTTTTTCATATCCGCACCGCGATGGGAATCCGGCAGAAGCGCATCACCAAAACGAAAAGCCATAATCATTGAGGCAAATATACAAATCAAACCCGTAACCTTAATTCGGGTTTTCATCGCACGACGCTTAAAAAAACAAGGTTCAAGACTAGTTTAGAGTGGATTTTTTCTGAACTCCTTTAACAATACCCGATAGAGATTTTCGTGTCTATGATTAAATCTCCACTCCGTTTCTTTCAGGTGCACGTAGAATGCATTCGGACGTATGCCTCGCAGCT
>JAVBOU010000220.1:0-11914 GCA_031550185.1 Kiritimatiellia bacterium
TTGGGAAAAACAGTATGGTTAAAATTCTAATACCCAAACGATTCTAATATACCGTTGTGGCGTGCCAGAACCTCTGCCACGCCACGCTTACATGTCTTTTTCTTCCGCGGCAAGTTGGGCTTCAAGCTCCTGAAGCGCGGTGGAACGTTCTTCCCATTCGAGCGCGAGGAGGTGGAGCTGGTGCTGGAGGGCGCGGAGATTTTTGTTGGCGGCCGCGTAATCGAAGTTGGCGGGAGGGTCGGCGAGTTGGGCGGAGAGTTCACGCTCACGGGTTTCGCCGGCGGCGATTTCGCTTTCGAGGGTGTCGATGCGGGTGCGGAGTTTGCGAATGGCGGGAAGATGTTTTTCGCGGAGGGCGGCCTTGGCGCGGCGAAGGTCTTTGGAGGAGATTTGAGAATTTGGAGATTTTGGAATTTGGGGAGTTGGGGATTGGGAGACTTGGGGGGGTGGAGATTTTTGGAGTTGGGAAATTTTTTCGCGGTAATAATCGTAGTTGCCGTGGAAGAAGCGGATGGCGCCGGGCGTGAGTTCGAGAATCGTGGTGGCAACGGCGCGGACAAATTCGACGTCGTGACTGACGATGCAGATGGTGCCGGGATAAGCGGCAAGGGCTTTTTCAAGCGCGGTGCGGCCTTCGAGATCAAGGTGGGTGGTGGGTTCGTCGAGGATGAGAAGATTGGGCGGATCGAGGAAGAGGCGCAAAAAGGCAAGGCGGATTTTTTCGCCGCCGCTGAGGACGCCGGTGGGTTTGATGAGGTCGTCGGGCCCGAAGCCGAAACTGCCGAGCTGCGTGCGCACGTCGCGTTCGGGCAAGCCGGGCGCGGCACGTTTGGCGATTTCGAGGACAGAGACGTCGGGCGGAATGGTTTCGGCGAACTCTTGAGAAAGGTAGCCGGGTTGGACGTGATGGCCGAGGGTGACGACGCCGGAAGTGGGCGGGCGGGCGCCGGCGATGAGACGAAGAAGGGTGGTCTTGCCCATGCCGTTGTAACCGACGATGGCGAGTTTGTCGCCGCGCGCGAGGGAAAGATCGAGGTGTTCGAAAACGTTGCGGCGACCATCGTAAGAGTACGCGACGTCCTCGAGGCGGACGACTTCGGCGCCGCAATGGGGCGGCGGCGGAATGCGCAAATGCGCGGCGGCCTGGGAGCGCTTGGGAAGATGAATGTCTTCGAGGCGTTCGATTTGCTTGGTCTTGCTGGCGGCTTGCGTGGCTTTGGAGGACGTGGCCTTGAAGCGGTCGACGAAACGCTGGAGGCGTTCGCGCTCGCGGTCAACATTGGCCTTGGCCTGGATGAGCTGTTCGGTACGGAGGTCGCGTTCGCGCAAATAAAAGTCGAGCGAACCGTTGTAACGCGTGGCGGTACCGGCGTCGATCTCAATCGTGATGGTGGTGAGGGAACGCAGGAGGTAGCGGTCGTGCGAAATGAGAAGGAGTGTGCCCTCGTAAGTTTTAAGGAAACGCTGAAGCCATTCGACAGCCGGCAAGTCGAGGTAATTGCTCGGTTCGTCGAGCAACAGAAGATGGGGGAAGGCGGCGAGGATGCGGGCGAGCTCGGCGCGCATTTGCCAGCCGCCGCTGAAAGTGCGGAAGGGCTGCATCATTTCGAGATTGGAGAAGCCAAGGCCGCCAAGCGCGGTCTTGACGCGGGCTTCGAGTTCGTAGCCGCCGAGATGCTCGAAAGCGGTCTGTTTTTCGCCAAGGTTGCGGAGGAGGCGTTCGCGCGCGGCGGGATCGGCCTCGGTCTCAAGCTGGGCCTGGAGCGCGTGAATTTCGGTCTCCATGTCGTGCAACCGCGGGATGCCGCGCATGGCGTATTCGAGGAGCGTTTCCTCGCTATGCGCGGGCGCGAGATGCTGGCGGACGTAGCCGATGGTGGGATCGCCCTCGAGGATGACGGTGCCCTTGTCGGGCTGGCGGCTGCCGGTAATGAGCTGGAAGAGCGTGGACTTGCCCGCGCCGTTGGGACCGACAAAGCCGACATGCTCGCCGGCGTTGATGCGGAAGGTGACGTTTTCGAAAACTTGCTGGGTGCCGTAGTTGATGGCGATGTCGCGGAACTCAATCATGGGTTATTTCAGGTTGTTGCAGGGTCTGATGAATTTGGCGCAAAGGGCGGCATAACATGCGTCAGTATTGTTTTTCGTATTCGCCTTTGCCGATCTTCTTCAACTTCGTGAATCCGGCATTTTTCGCGCGGTCGTCGAGGCTGGATTTCGAACGCCCGATGGCAGGCGCACAAATGATCTTGCGAACAGGGTTTCCGCATTGCGGGCAAACGTCAAGGCGCGCGGCGCTGAGCGGCTGAAAGATTTCAAACCCGTGGCAACAATGCGCGCACGATTTGGCGGGATCGGAGGTTTCGTATTCGTAGAAAGGCATGATGCGTTGCAACTGGTCGACCTGACCAGACTGAACAGACGCAAGTGTAAAAGACTGCGCGAAAAAATCAAGGCATTTGTGCGGGCAGTTGTGGCGTGGCAGAACGCCTGCCACGCCACAAAGACTTTAAGGCTTTTACACGGGCGCTTGTTCGATCATCGCGCCTGCAATTTTTTTTCCTCAATCCGTTGGGCATGCAATGTAGTGATGCGCTGAAACATTTCCTGATCAACGTGCAATGTGAAGGGTCCGAATTTTTCGGTTATCCAAACATACGTGGGGCCATCCCCTCCGCCAATCACGCCGATGTCATCATCAACATGTGGCGAATAGTGCGGCCTGAATGAGGTGTAATTGAGAAAGATGAACGGCACGATGCACATTCCCGCCACAAGAAACACCAGCGCCAAAATTGGAAATCCGTTCGTCATCCGAACCATGACGAAGAAGCACGCCAGCCACGCGAACATCATCGCCACCATGGCTTTGCGCACGTAAAACGACCATGCCTGTGCGCAGAGGAACACAAACATGCCGTCCGACACACCACCGCGCACGGCGTAAACAAAATCCTACGCAAACAACAACGCCGCGGCAATGAAACAAACCAAGGCGAGACTGTCGAGAAGGAGTTTCATTCCAATGCTCCGAAGGGGTTTTACGCGAGCGCCTGTTCAATCATCGCGCCGACCATTTTGGGGTCGGCTTTGCCAGCGCTTCGCTTCATGACCTGACCGACGAGGAAACCAGCGCTGGCTTTTTTGCCGGCCTTGAAGTCGGCGACGGACTTGGGGTTTTCGGCGATGACATCGGCGACGAGTTTTTCTAGCACACCGGTGTCGCGCACTTGTGCGAGGCCGCGGGATTCGACAAGGGCAACGGGATCCTCGCCTTTGTCGAAAAGTTCGCCCAAAAGCTCTTTGGCCACGGCGCCGTTGATGGTGCCTTTAAGGACAAGACCGATGAGGCTCGCAAGAACGTCGGGCGTGAGTGCGGAGTCGCGCAACGCGCGGTTGCGTTCGGTGACGAGTTTGAAAACATCGCCCATGATCCAGTTGGCCGCGGTCTTGCCAGAGCCGCAGGCTTTGGCAACGACTTCGAAATAATCCGCCACGTCGCGTTCGGCGACCAGCACGCCGGCGTCATACGACGTGATGCCGTAATCCGCAACAAGCCGCTCGCGGCGCGCGGCGGGCGCTTCGGGAAGGAGCGCGCCCCAGGCGGCGATTTGCTCCTGCGTGAGAACAATGGGCAGGAGGTCGGGTTCGGGAAAGTAGCGGTAATCTTCGGCGTTTTCCTTGGAGCGCATGGCAAAAGTTTCGCCGAGGTCGGGATCCCAGCGCCGGGTTTGCTGCTGGACGCGGCCCCCGGATTCGCAGACGCGGGTCTGGCGTTCGACCTCGTAGGTAAGCGCGGCGACGACACCCTTGAAGGTGTTCATGTTTTTGATTTCGACCTTGGTGCCGAGCTTGTCGGTGGTGCTGACGCTGACGTTGACGTCGCAACGCAGGTTGCCTTCCTCAAGGTTGCAATCGCTCACGCCCGCGTAGACGAGCAGCTCCTTGAGCGCGAGCAAAAAGGCCATGGTCTCATCGGCGGAATGCAACTCGGGCTCGGTGACGATCTCCATGAGCGGATAGCTGCAACGGTTGAAATCCACGCCGCTGCACTTGGGATGATGCGTGCTCTTACCCACGTCCTCCTCAAGATGAATGCGCGTGAGGTTGACGAAATGCGATTCGCCGCCGACCTCGAACTTCACGCCGCCGCCCAGGCAAAGCGGCTGGTCGAGCTGCGACACCTGGTAGTTTTTCGAGACGTCGGGATAGAAATAATTCTTGCGGTCAAACTTGCTGTATTCGTTGATTTTGCAACCGAGCATGAGGCCAGCCATGACCGTGTACTTCACCGCCTCGCGGTTGGTCGACGGCAGCGCGCCGGGAAACCCCAGACACACGGGGCAGATGTTCGTGTTCGGTGGCAGGCCGAAACCCGTGCCACAACTGCAAAACATTTTCGTGTTCGTCTTCAGTTGGACGTGTACTTCCAGACCAATTGTCGCCTTGTACTTCATGATGACCCCTAAAAATTACAGTTGCTCAAACGCGTGCGCCGCGCGCAGGATTGTCGCCTCGCCAAAGGCCGGGCCGATCATTTGCAGGCCCACCGGACAGCCCGCCGTTGTCGTGCCGCACGGCACCGAGAGTCCGCACACGCCCGCGAGGTTGGCCGACACCGTAAAAATATCGCCCAAATACGCCTTCAGCGGATCGCCCGCGAAGCTGCCGAATTGCGGCGCGACATCCGGCGCGACCGGCGCAAGCAGCGCGTCGCACTTCTCAAACGCCCGCTCAAAATCACGGCGAATCAGCGTCCGCACCTTCAACGCGCGGTGGTAATACGCGTCCGCATAACCGCTGCTCAGCACGAACGTGCCGAGGATGATCCGGCGCTTCACCTCCATGCCAAAGCCTTGCGTGCGCGTCTTGAAATACACCTCGTTCACATCCTCCGCACCCTCCGCGCGGAAGCCGTAGCGCACACCGTCGAAGCGCGCGAGATTCGCCGACACCTCCGCGGTCATGCACACATAATACGTCGCGACCGCGTACTCCGAATGCGGCAGGCTCACCTCCACGATCTGCGCGCCCGCGGCCTCCAAACGCTTCACCGCGTCGTTCACCCGCGCGAGCACCTCGGCGTCCGCGCCCTTCACAAAAAATTCTTTCGGCAAACCAAACCGCATGCCCTTCACGCCGCCTTTCAACGCCGCGACGTAATCCGGCACCGCGACATCGAGCGACGTGGCATCGCGTTCGTCCTGCCCCGCCAGCGCGCCCAACAGCAACGCCGCGTCGCGCACATTTTTCGTCAACGTCCCCACCTGATCCATTGACGACGCGCCCGCCACCACGCCGTAACGCGACACGCGTCCGTACGACGGCTTCACGCCCACGCAACCGCAGTGCGACGCCGGCTGGCGGATCGACCCGCCCGTGTCCGTGCCCAGCGCCGCGAGCGCCATGCCGCCCGCCACCGCCGCCGCCGAGCCGCCGCTCGAGCCGCCCGGCACGCGATCCTTCACCACGGGATTGCGTGTCACGCGTTCGCACGACGTTTCGCCCGTCGAACCCAGCGCAAACTCGTCCATGTTCGTCCGGCCCAGAAAGACCGCGCCCGCGGCCTTCAACCGCTCCATCACCGTCGCGTCATAGAGCGCGTGATAACCCCTCAGCATCCACGACGCGCAACCGCACGGCTGGCCGCTCACATGAATATTGTCTTTCAACGCCAGTGGCACGCCCAGCAACACGCCACCCTCGCCGCGCTTGCGGCGTGCGTCCGCCTCCGCCGCCATCGCCAGCGCCGCCGTGTCGTCCACCGACACAAACGCGCCGATCTCCGCGTCGCGTTTTTCAATCGCGCCAATCATCGCGCGCGTCAGTTCCACCGACGAAAACGCGCCGCTTGCCAACCCCTCCAGCGCCCCGCACACCGTCATTTTGCTTGCATCTTCCATGACACGTCACTCCACAATTCGCGGCATCTTAAACTCATCACCCAAACGATCCGGCGCCTGCTCCAGCACACGCTCCCGATCCAGGCTCGGCTTCCGCACATCCGCGCGAAACACATTGTGCACCTTCTGCCCGTGAATCGTCGGCTCAATGCCCGCCACATCCACTTCCTGCAATTTTTTGAAATACGCCACCACCTGCTTCAGCTCCCCGCCCAGGCGCGCCTCTTCCTCCGGCGTCAGCGACAGCCGCGCCAAATGCGCCACATATCCCACGTCAATCGTCATGTCCTTGTCCACGGGTTACTCCTTTTGTGCAATGAAAACAAGGCTATAAAGAATACCGAAAAACACCGCCCCGCACAATCACAAACGCGCGGCACAAAAAGCAAAAATCGCGTCGTGGCAGAGCTCGACCTCTGCCACGCGCCGCTTTACAGCAGCAACCGGCGTCGGACAAAATACAAGACGGTGAGGAAGCTGGCGACCACGGAGATGCCGGTCACGATCAGAAAGGCGTGCGGTTGCTCTTGAAACGGCAACGGGACGTTCATGCCGTAAATGCTCGCGATCAGCGTCGGAATCATGAAGATGATCGTGACGGACGTGAGGAATTTCATCACGTTGTTGAGGTTGTTGGAGATGATCGTCGCGAAGACGTCGAGCGCGCCGGCGAGGATGTTGCTGTGGATGCTGGCGGTCTCAAGGGCCTGGCGAAATTCGACGATGACGTCGTCGAGCACGTCGGCGTCCTCCTCGGCGATGTTGAACTGGCGGCTGCCGTTGAAGCGGGCCAGGACGATGTCGTTGGCCTTGAGGGAGGTGGTGAAGTAGAGCAGGCTTTTTTGAATGGTCATCAGGCGCATGAGCTCGGCGTTGCGCAGGGCGCGCTCGGTGGCGAGGTCGTCCTGAATCATGTCGACGCGCGACTGGATTTCGCGCAGGTAACGCAGGTAGAGGATCGCGGCGTGCCACAGGAGCTGGAAGATGAAGCGGTGCTGGCGGGCGGGCGAGCAGACGCGACGGATCTGGTCGAGGAACGCGCGGGTGACGGAGTTCTCTCTCGCGCACACCGTGATGATGGCCTTGGGCGTGAGGAGCAGGCCGAGGGGCAGTGTGATGAAGGGCGTCTGCGCCTCGGTTTCGACCGGTTCGGGGCAGGCGATGCGGACGATCAAAAGCGTGACGCCGTCGTCGTTTTCGAGACGCGGGCGTTCGTCGCGGTCAAGCGCGTCGATCAGGTATTCGCGCGGCACCTGCGTGAGCTCCTGTGTGCGCGTCAACTCCTCGGTGGTGGGGTCGGCCAGGTCGATCCAAAGCGGAGGGTGCTCCTGAAACAAAGCCTCGTCGAGCTGTTTCAGGGCGCCGGATTCCCAAGTGTAGAATGAAATCATGAGGAGAGCCTCCTGTCGGCCTGCGGGGAAGGTGGAACGCCATCCGTCACGTCTTTTGGATGGCGCGCGATTTGTACCTGTTTTCAACCGATTGCGCAAGCTTTTTTTTTCGACGCCATTCCCCTTGAAGTTCTGCGTTTGCTCTGTCAAAATAGGACTCGCTTTCGGGAGATTGTGATGACGCAAAAGTTGACACGCGACAAGGATATTCTCCGCGGCCTGGCCACCGAGGTGACGCGGATTTCGATGCTGCCGGTGCAGGACGAAAAACGACGCCTGTGGGTGGAGCTCAACGGCCTGCGCCCGTGCCGGCCCATGGTGATGATCGACCAAATTTGCTGGAACGAATTTGCCGGCGCCGACGAGCTCGCGTTGCGCTGCGAAGACGCGGAGTGCCGCCGCTATGAGCGCACGCTTCGAGAGACAATTTACCAGTGGAACCACTTCCCCGTGGACAAGGTCGTCGAACCCACGCTCGACATTCCTAAGGCCATCTGGAGCTCCGGCTTCGGCCTCACCGCTGACGCCGAACTCGCGTCGACCGATCCGACCAGCGACGTCCACGGCCAGCTCTATCACAACCAGCTCGCGACCGACGCCGATCTCGACAAAATCAAAGCCCCCATCATCACCCACGACGAGGCCGAAACCGCGCGACGTTGGGAAGTCGCGAACGACATCTTCGGCGGCGTCATCGACCTCCGCCTCGTCGGCTACGATCCCTCGTACATGTGCCTCTGGGACCCCATCTCCTTTTGGATGAGTGTCGAGGGCGCGCTCTACGCCATCATTGACCGCCCCGACTTCGTCCACGCCATGCTCGAACGCATGACCCGCGGCTACCTCGACATGCTCGACCAGCTCGAGGCGCAAGGCCTCCTCTGCCCGCCGCAATCCCTCATCCACTGCACCGGCGCCTACACCGACGAACTGCCTGCTGCGGGTTACAATCCCCGGTCGCCCCGCACCAAAGACATCTGGTGCTTCGGCCTCGCCCAAATGTTTTCCACCGTCTCGCCCGACATGTTCGACGAATTCGAAGTCGCCTACGCCAGCCGCCTGACCGAACGCTTCGGCCTCGTCTACTACGGTTGCTGCGATCCGCTCGACCTGAAAATGCCGCAAGTCCGAAAAATCCCGCAAGTCCGAAAAATCTCCATGAGCCCCTGGGTCGACCAAGCCCGCGGCGCCGCCGAAATTCGCGGCGACTTCGTCTTCTCCCGCAAGCCCAGCCCCGCGCTCCTCGCCACCGACACCTTCCACGAAGACCAGGTCCGCGCCGACCTCCAGGCCACTGTCGACATCTGCCGCGACCACGGCTGCCCCCTCGAAATCATCCTCAAGGACATCAGCACCCTCCGCTACGAATCCCGCCGCCTCGCGCGCTGGGCGCAGATTGCCAAAGAGATTGTCGAACGCTGACACACACACCGCACTGTGTTATACTTGGCCGCATCTTTTCAAAGGACTGTTATGGCCGGACAAAACCGCAAAAACATCTTCACCGAAATCATCGTCGGTGCCTTCATGCTCATGGTCTTCCTCGCCCTGATCATCTTCACCGCCCTCACCGCCGGCATGGATCTCATCACCGGCCGCGGCCGCCAAACCCTCACCTTCACCTTCACCAACGTCGCCGGCCTCCGCGCCCAGGACTCCGTCATCATGCGCGGCATGCCCGTCGGCAAAATCCGAAAACTCACCCTCACCACCAACGGCGTCCTCGTCGAGGCCATTGTCGACGAAAAAGTCGCCCTCCGCCAGGGCTACTCCGCCAGCGTCAAATCCACCTCCCTCCTCGGCGGCCACTTCCTCGACCTCGTCGAAGGCGACGGCGCCGAAATCGACGCCGGGATCGACCATCCCCTCACCGGCACGCCGCCCCACGACTGGATGGCCGACCTCTCCGCCAGCATCATCGACCTGCGCGCCTTCATCAAAAAAATCGACGGCGACAAAATCGCCTCCATCATCGACAACATCGACTCCACCGCCCACGGCCTCTCCAACATCGTCGCCCGCGTCGACGCCGGTCAGGGCACCCTCGGCAAACTCCTCTCCCCCGACGACACCGTCTACGCCGACCTCCAGGCCACCCTCGCCAGCGTCCGCGAATTCACCGGCCACCTCAACGACAACGACGGCTCCATTAACCGCCTCCTCGCCGACAAGGGCGAGCTCTACCTCTCCCTCTCCAACACCCTCCACAGCCTCGACATCGTCTCCACCCGCCTGCGCGACGGCGAGGGCACCCTCGGCAAACTCCTCTCCAACGACGACACCATCTACACCAACATCGTCGCCATCACCGCCGACCTCAAGCACCTCGTCACCCGCGTCGACGCCGGCGACGGCACCCTCGGCAAACTCGTCAACGACCCCTCCCTCTACAACAACGTCGAGGGCCTCGTCCTCGACGCCCGCAGCGCCCTCGACAACTTCCGCGAAACCACCCCCATCACCAGCTTCGGCTCCCTCCTCATGGGCGGCCTCTAAGGCCAAAAGCCGTCCGTGGCACGGCATGACCTCTGCCACAATCTTAAAGCGCAGAACCCGGGGTAACGCGCATTCACGCTACATTCGGGTGAATACCGTCAACACAATCCATGAAAGATCGCTTAAAACACTTTGCTTTGTTTTACATCGACAGTTGGTGTCTGTCGGCCTTCATTTACGGGGTGTTGTGTCTTGTAGGCTCCTTTGCCGCGCTTCTGACGGCATGGTTTGTCATTTTGTACGAACGCTCTCATGGAGCTCTACCTGAGCCTGGCGCCGGATTGGCGTTTTTATTGGAAACACTTCTATATCTTTACCTTGGATTGCTTGTCATGGCCGGCGTCGGATGTATCGCGACCATTATCCGGCACCTCATCAAATGCCGCTGGCAAAAAGCCCTGGGCGCTTTTCTTGTTGCCAATGCCTTCATTTTCTTTGCAAATGTTCTCGACTTCGTTTTCACCCTGTCAATCGAGGTTGGGAAAAACCATCCGTGAAACCGTGGCGCAGCCCGTTTCCTGCCACGCCACGGATCAATTTAATCTCATGCTCGAAATAAATTCCCTTCACGTTCGCTACAAGACTTTCGACGCCGTTCGCGGCGTGTCCTTCTCCCTGCGCGAAGGCGAAACCCTCGGCCTCGTCGGCGGCAGCGGTTGCGGCAAAAGCTCCATCGCCCGCGTCATCGCCGGCCTTCATCCCGCGCACAGCGGCGACGTCCGTCTCGACGGCGTGTCACGCCTCACCATGCGCCACGCCCAACGCCTCGCCTACCATCGCAGCGTCCAAATGGTTTTCCAGGACGCCACCGGTTCCCTCAACCCCCGCATGCGCGTCCTCACCGCACTGGAGGAAGTCCTCGCCGTCCACCACTGCGCGCCCACACCGGCCGACAGGCGTGACCGCGCGTTTGAACTCCTCGACCTCGTCGGTCTTCCCGCAAGCGTCGCCCACTCCTTCCCCTCCTCCCTCAGCGGCGGACAATGCCAGCGCGTTAGCCTCGCCCGTTGCCTCGCACTCTCCCCGCGCTTCCTCATCGCCGACGAACCCGTCTCCGCGCTCGACGTCTCTGTGCAGGCGCGCGTCATGAATCTTCTGCGCGACCTCCAGCAAAAACTCGGCCTCGCCCTTCTTCTCATCTCCCACGACCTTGCGATGGTCCGCCTCGTTTGCCAGCGCGTCTGCGTCATGCACGCCGGTCTCATTGTCGAGCAAGGCCCTGCCCTTGACGTCATCGAGCGACCCCAACATCCCGTCACCCGCGCCCTCGTCGCTGCCATCCCCGCCATCGCATAAAAGTTGAGCCTCGTCTGCGGAATCAACCGCGCAGAGTGTTGCCGCTGGGTAAAAAAACTCATGCCGGTATTGGAGAAATTGCTGGGTCAAAAGCAGACCCTGCCCAAACGCAAAATCGACAACCTGGCCGCTTTTTCCGCCGCGTTTCCGCAGGCGGCGGAAGTGATCATCGACGGGAACGCCCCATTCAGTGGCCTCACAAGCACACGACGCAACGTAAACACTATTCTGGCAAAAAGAAGCGACACACACGAAAAGCGATTGTCATCGTGGATCAAACGCGGAGAGTGTTGACATATAGATATAAACATGTTAAAATATGCCTTTCACACGAACACCACAGAGGTTTAGCAATGCCCAGTTGCAAAAATTGTGAATCTACGAACTGCGTCAAAAGCGGCAAAGTCCGCGGGAAACAACGCTACATGTGCAAAGAATGTCGATACAACTTCGTTGAAGGCGACGCCCGAACTAACGAAAATGTCATCGCCATCAAAGCGATGTGCGTCATTCTTTATGCGTTGGCCAAAGGATCCTTTAACATGTTGGGAAAAGTTTTTGGACGTGACCGCTCGCTCATTTACAGATGGATCAAGGAGGCCGGCCTGCAGATGTCGGAACCCTCTCTTGATGCGGAATTCAAGGCGATTGAATTCGACGAGATGTGGCATTTTGTGACATCAAAAAAAACAAGCTTTGGCTCATCAAAGCCGTTGATCGCGGCACACGGAAAACTCTCGCCTGGGTACTCGGCCGTCGTGATTCTGCAACCTTCCGAAAGCTTTACAATAAGGTAAAACACCTTAAGAAATGCATTTTTTACACCGA
>JAVBOU010000215.1:0-10211 GCA_031550185.1 Kiritimatiellia bacterium
CCCGCTCGGCCCCGGGGGGGGGCGCCCCGCCGCCGGCCCCAACGGGCGGTTTCTCACCCTCGTTGCCCCCCCTCCCCTACCACCCCCCCGGCCCGCGCGGGGCCGCCCCCCCCCCCCCCCCCCCTCCATGCACGCGATGCCGACGGTATGTTGTAGCGGCGCTGCTGTGCTGTGCCATGTGCGTAATTGAGGACATCGGCTGATGACGGAAGAGGCACAGCACAGCAGCGCCGCTACAACGTCAGTCAAACATGAAGCAAAAGATGAATCTTTTCCGAAATGTTTATACCCAAACAGGTCTATCGTGTATACTCCGGCGCGATGATGCGCATTTCGATTAAAACTTTTGGCTGTCGTCTCAATCAGGCGGAGTCCGCGCGGTTTGCGGCGGAGTTGGAGGCGCTGGGCTGGCAGGTGGTGGGGTTGGGGAAGCCGGCGGAGGTGGTGTTGCTTCATGCGTGCGCGGTGACGCAGACAGCGGAGTCAGAGGTGTTGCGCACGGCGCGGAAGTTGCGTGAACACGCGTTTGTGGCGCTGGCGGGATGTGTCGCGCCGGCGGCGCTGCCACGCGCGAGGGAGGCGGCGGATTTGGTGATCGCAGCGGAGGAAAAAGAGAATCTGGCGAAAATCCTCACTGTGGCGTGGCAGGAGCATTGCCACGCCACGAGCAATGAGCCGGTGGCGCGGGGGGTTGACGCACCGCGGTTTTCGACGTCGCGGGCGTGGTTGAAGGTTCAGGACGGATGCAATTTTCGCTGCGCGTATTGTATCGTGCCGGACACGCGGGGCGAGCCGCGAAGCCGTCCGCTGGCGGAGTGCGTGCGCGAGGCAATGGCACTGCTGGAGGCGGGCCACCGCGAGCTGGTGGTGACGGGTTGCAATATGGCGTGCTGGCGCGAGGGGCGTTTGCGGCTGCCGGATTTGTTGCGCGCGCTGGCGGAGGTGACGCGGTTTTCCGGGGCGCGGTTGCGGATTGGTTCGCTGGAGCCAGGGGGTTCGGAGCGGGAGGTGGTTGATCTTGTTGCGGAGGAGCGGGTTTTTTGCCGGTTTTTGCATTTGCCCTTGCAACACGCGGATGCGGGGGTGCTTCGGGCGATGCGGCGGCGTTATACGATCGGGCAATATGGCGAGTTGCTGGAGTATGCGCGGGCGCGGATTCCGGGGGTTGGGCTGGGGACGGATTTGATCACGGGGTTTCCGGGTGAGACGGAGGCGGCGTTTGGTGCGTTGCGTGATTTTGTTGCGGCGCATCCGTTCAGCAATCTGCATGTGTTTCCGTATTCGGAGCGTCCGGGCACGCCGGCGGCGGGTTTGCCGGATGGTGTTGCGCCGGCGTTGCGGAAGGCGCGCGCGAAGGAGTTGATCGCGCTGGGCGCGTGGCAGAGGTCGAGCTTTGCCACGGCGCAGCTTTTGACGTTGCAGCGGGTGCTGGTGGAGGGGGTTGCGGGAGGGATTGGGTCGGGTTGGACGGACACGTATTTGGCGTGCCGGATTCCGGGGTTGACGCGGGAGGATCGTGGCCGGATTGTGGAGGTGACGCCGGTGCGGGTGGAGGGGGATGTGTTGTGGGGCGGGTGATGTGCCGCTCCGGCGACAGACAAGAAGACCTGTCTTACTTTGCACAGCGGTCGCGCCACGGCACGTGCAACAGTAAGGGGGTTGTGGTATATTGGCGGTGATGAGTCAGGCGTTTTTAGATGAGCAGGCGGATGTGACGGTGCGCCGGGCGCGACGGCAGGTGACGTTTGCGTGGCCGGTGGTTGCCGTGGTGGTGTTTTGCGCGGCGGTGGGGGTGTTGTGGCCGAAGGGGAAGTATGTGCCGGTGGAGGCGGGGGCGAGGGTGATGGCGGCGCCGCGGATGGCGTATGTGGAATTGCCGCCGGGGGTGAGGGGATATTTGTGGCCGCGGCGGTTTGCGGGGGAACGTCCGAATGAGTGGTCGCTGATGCTGGACATGGATCGGGCGATGCAGCGTCCGCTACCGAAGGTGGGGTTTCGGACGTGGACGGAGTTGGAGGTGACGCCGTTGGAGGGGCCGGTGATGACGGGGTTTCCGGAGGCGCGTGACAGGGGTGAGGCTCTGCCACGGGAGGATTCGGGGGCGCGTTTGAATTTGGCGGTGGAAGGGGAGTTGGTGCGGACGGGGTTTGAGGTGAGCGGGGAACCGGAGGTTTGGCCGGAGGCGGCGGGTGAGGGGGTGTATTGGGTGGAGTTGGGGCCGGACGGACGGGTGGCGCATGTGTTGGTGCTGGGGGGAAATGGCGCGGCGGCGGGGGTGATGCGCCGGTGGGTGGAACGGGGTCGCGGCAGGTTGCCGGCGGCGGGGGCGGGGATTGTGCGTGTGATGTGGAGGTGAGGTGAATATGGCGACGACACGAATTGTGGATGAAGGTGACGGGAAGGAGAAGCGGGAGACGGCGCGGATTGTGCTGGATCCGACGGTGGGGGTGAGCGACCGGGCGCAGCGGATGCAGGGCGGCGCGGCGGAGGAGCGGACGCTGTTGATCAGCGAGATGCCGAGGACGGACGCGGTGCGGGCGCAGTCGGGCGAGGGGAGTATTTTTGATCAGTACGCGGTGCTGGACCGGATCGGGGACGGCGGGATGGGGGTGGTGTATTTGGCGCGGGATCGGCGGCTGGGGCGGTTTGTGGCGATCAAGCGGTTGAACCGGCAGGCGCAGCAGAATGTGAATCTGCGGGAGCGGTTTTTGCAGGAGGCGATTTCGGTGGCGGCGCTGAATCACAGCCACATTGTGCATATTTACGGGCTGGGGGAGGATGCGGACGGGGCGTATTTGGTGATGGAATATGTGGAGGGGCCGGACGGACGGGCGGGGGGCGTGGAGGTGGCGGCGCCACTGACGCTGGAGCAGGCGGTGTCGCGGGACGGGCAAATGTCGCTGGCGGAGGCGATTGATTTGGTGGTGAAGCTGGGGCGGGCGATTTCGTACGCGCACGGGCAGGGGGTGATTCACCGGGACTTGAAGCCGTCGAATGTGTTGCTGGATGTGTCGCGGGAGCCGAAGATTGTGGACTTTGGTTTGGCGCGGTTGCGGCAGAAGGGCGGGGAGAACAAGTTGACGGTGCCGGGGGAGAAGTTGTTGTCGCTGGGCTATGGCGCGCCGGAGCAGGAGCAGGACGCGAGCGTGTCGGACGAACGGGCGGATGTCTACGGCCTAGGCGGGATTTTGTACTTCGTGATCACGGGGCAGAATCCGCGCTATTTCCGGGAGCAGGATTTGCCGCCGGGGGTGCGGGAGGTGCTGGTGAAGGCGCTGGCGACGGACCGGGAGCAGCGGTGGGGAACGGTGGCGGTGTTCACGGACGCGCTGGCGGCGTTGCAGAGCCGGACGCATGTGGAGACGCCGACGGTGAAGACGACGTGGCACTGCAAGTGGTGTGACACGGTGAATCCGCTGACGATCCGGTATTGCGCGGAGTGCGGATGGGAGGGGACGGAGGAGTGCCCGGAGTGCGGGACGGATTTGTTTGTGGGGATCCAATATTGCGGCGCGTGCGGCGCGGATGTGCGGGCGTATGAGTCGCTGGGGATGATTCTGCACCGGATGCGGAAGGCGGTGGAGGCGCGGCGGTATGAGTTGATCCCGGCGCTGGCGGGTCGGGTGCACGGGTTTGATCCAGTGGGGCCGAGCGGACGGAACATGTTGCAGGATGTGCGCGAGATTCAGTCGGCGGCGGAGCGTGCGCAGGCGCGTGGCACGCAGCTCAAGGAGCAAATTCCGCTGGAGTTGCGCGCGGAGAATTATGAGCGCGCGGAGGATTTTATCAAGGAGTACCGGACGGTGTCGGAGACGCCGCAGGCGTTTGGGGAGGTGCTGGAGGAGTTGCCGGCGCTGCGGGCGCGGCGGGAGTTTCAACGCGCGCGGCGGGCGCAACGCACCGGCGAATGGAAGCGCGCGCTGCGGATTTGCACGGCGCTGATGGAACAGCCGGGCGGACGGAATCCGGAGAGCGAGGCGTTGTACCGCGGGCTCGTGACGCGGCGCTGGGTGTTGCGCGTGCTGCGTGTGGCGGCGGTGGCGCTGGCGGTGGCGCTGGTGTATGTGCTGCATGTGCCGCTGGTGCTAAAATACACGGCGGAGAGCGAGTCGCCGGCGTTGTGGCGCGCGGTGTGCCGGCCGGCGATGTGGGCGTATGAGGCGATGTGTCCGTTGGGCGCTGCGGTGAAGACTTACGCGGGATGGTGGGGCGTGCGGCAGTTCGCGCTGCCGGCGGTTGACGAGCCGTCGCCGCCAAAGCGTCCGCCGCAAAACGAGGCGACCGATGCGCCGGAGTTTGTCGCGCTGCGCGACTCTTATCAGGCGAAGCTTGCGGAGGTCGAGAACGAGCGCGCGCAATTCGATTCGTCCTGGCCCGCGCAGTACACGCGCGAGCTTGAGGCGTTGATGGAAAGTTACCGCGCGGGCGGATTTTTTGACAACTGGTCGGCGGTCGACGCGGAGCTCCGGCAGTTCGCGGAGCATCGCCGCATCTCGCCGGTTTCGCCGCGCGACCTGACGGAGCTTGCGGCGTTGAAGACGCGCCAGCTTCAGGTGAACGAGACGCGCAAACGCGAGCGCGCGCAGAAGATCGTGGCCGCCTGCCTGCGCTACACGTTTGACCTCAACGAGCTCATCCGCACCGCGACGCGCGAGGGCCGCATGACGCTCGCGGGCGAGCTCAGCGCGGAAGTGCGGCGTGTGAAGTCGAGTCCCGCGGTGACCGGCGCCGAGGCGCTGCTGGCGGCGAGCGGCACGCCGGAAGTGACGCCGATTCCGCTCACGGATGACGCGCAGCACGCCAACGCCGCGGAGGAGGTCAAAGCGGAGTATGCGCGGCAACTCGCGGTGCTCGACGCGGAGTACGCGGAGAAGCGCGCAAAGTGGCCGGAGAAGTATGTCGAGGATTTGCACCAGCTCATGCGCAAGGTGCAGGACGAGGGCGAGTATGAGGCGTGGCGCGTGGCGCAGCAGGAGCTTGACCGTTTCGAGTTGGAGCGCGAATTGCGCAAGGTGGACGTGAGCTTCGTGCAGGAGGGTCTGGCGTCGTTGCAAAACCGTCATCTGGCATTGTTGCACGGCTACCGTGAGGCGCAGGCCAGGGGCATCATCGAGCTGACCGACAAAAGCGTGCGCCAGCTCGAGGAGACGCAGCGGCGCCTGACGCGCGAGGGGAAAATGGAGGCCGCGGCAGTGACAAACGGCGAAATACGGCGCTTGAAAAGTCTGCCCGAATACCTTGCGGCGGTTCAGCTTTTGACACCGGTCAGCGGCGGGGAATAGCGAGCATTCGCATGGGCAGACCGCGGGCGGCGAGGTCGGCCTTGAGCGCGGCGAGGGTGTGTTCGCCGGAGTGGAGAATGCCGGCGAGGATCGCGGCATCGGCGCGGGCCAGCGTAAAAACGTCGTAGAGATGTTGGGCGTTGCCACCGCCGCCGGAAGCGATGACCGGAATGCGCAACGCGTCCGCAAGCACGCGGGTGAGCGCGAGGTCAAAGCCTTGGCGCGTGCCATCCGCGTCGACGGAATTGACGACGATTTCGCCGGCGCCGAGTCGTTCCGCTTCGCGAGCCCAGGCCAGCGCGTCCAGGCCGGTGCGGGTGCGAAAGCCGTGGGTGGTGATCTCGTAGCCGCTGGGCATGGCGTCGTTGCGCACAGGGTCGACGGCAATGACCATGCACTGCACGCCAAAGGCGTCGGCGCCTTGCGTGATGATGCCGGGATTGGCGACCGCGAGGGAATTAAGGGAAATTTTTTCAGCGCCGGCGGCGAGGACATTACGCATGTCGGCAAGCGAGGACACACCGCCGCCAACGGTAAAAGGAATCTGGATGGCGCGCGCGACGCGGCGAACCATCTCGATGTCAATGGGGCGTGATTCGGCGGAAGCGGTGATGTCGTAAACAACGAGTTCGTCGCAACCTTCGCGATAGTAGCGGGTGGCGAGTTCGACCGGGTCGCCGATGTCGGCGTTGTTTTGAAATTTGACGCCTTTGGTGACGCGTCCGCGGATGACGTCGAGGCAGGGAATGATGCGGCGTGTCAGCATGAGCCGTCCCATTGGAGGAAGTTTTGAAGAATACGAAGCCCGACCGGGCCGGACTTTTCGACGTGAAATTGCGTGGCCGCGATGTTGCCGCGCGCAAGCATGGCGGAGAACGTGCAACCAGCGTAATCCGTCGTGGCAAGCGTGTCGGCGGCGTGCGTTGGCGCGGGATAAAAAGAGTGAACAAAATAAACGTCGGCGTCCTGTTCGACGCCATCCAAGAGCGGATGCGGACGAAGCGCGTGGATTTGGTTCCAACCCATGTGCGGAACTTTGTCGCGGGCGTCAACCGGCGTGAAGCGTTTGACCTGGCCGGGGAGAATGTCGAGCAACGGCGTGCCGCCGTCCTCCTCGGAACGGGAGAGAAGAATTTGCGTGCCGAGGCAAATGCCGAGAAACGGAACGCCGACGGCGATTCGCTCGCGAAGAAGAGGGATCAAGCCCGAGGCGTGGAGGTTGCGCATCGCGGCGGCGGCGGCGCCGACACCGGGAAAAATCAGGCGATCCGCGGCGCGGAGCGTGTCAAGATCGCGGGTGATGCGCGAGGGCGCGCGCAGGGCGTCGAGGGCATACTGGACGCTGGTGAGATTGCCTGCGCCGTAGTCGATAATGGCGGTCATGAAGGGTTTTAGAATAGCACGCAGACGAAATAGAGAAAAGGGAAAAAGACCATCGGCCAAAGAAAAAACGCAATGGCCCCACCTATATAGTAAATTTTTATGGAAAACATGACGCCTGCGCGATGCAAAATGAGGTTCCATATTTTGACTGCATTTCGATGAGAGTCCCCGCTCGAAAATAAGTATAAAATAAGTAGAATAAAGTTGTTGACGCCGCCCCGCATTTTGTGTAATTATATTGACACACGAACTTTCGGAGTACGTGTCACGAAAGTTTCCACGCTTGTCAATCAACACCTCTAACACGGGAAATCAATGAACTTCAAAAAGGTTACGCCAAATCAAGTCGTTGAACTGGCGCGTTTATTAAGCCCGCATTTCTCTGACAAGGACAAACGGCATTATGAGCGTTTTCGAAAACTGACCGGACTTCTTGCCCAAAGCCCGGACGGAACAATCACTCGAAAACAACTCAAAAAAGAAGTTTTTGCAGGACTTTCGGACACATCCATCAAAAGCGAGCTTTGGGGGCTTAAAGCCGCCATTACGTCAGCCTCCATCTCTGCGACCGGCAAGAAAACCGAGTTTGTCACGCCGCGCGGCAGAGGCAAGGACGGACAAGCGCTTTTTTTGGCCACGCCCATGCACATCCAGGCACCGCCTGTGCCGGAAAGCACGAAAAACACGGCGGCCTTTATCAACGCACAACCTTCTGTGCCAAGTCGCGCCCTTGAAGTGTCCTTGGAGATTGAAGTCGTTGTTTCTTTTGCGGGTAAGGATCAAAAGCTGGCAGACAGCCTCATTACCGAAATAGAAACCTACATGCGCGGACATCATACCGAAAAAAAAATCATTTTCTGGATGTTTCGCCGCGAAAATGGCGATCATGGAATTACGCCAGGGTCAGACCCAGACAAGGAAATACAAAAACATTTCAAGAACGCGCCATTAGGCTTGCTGTTGATTTCGCCTGCAGCATGCGGGAGTGATTACATCCGTAAGCACGAATGGCCAGTTTTTCGAGACGAAAAAGGCGAGACGATCACGCCATATATTCCTGTTTTGATTGAGCCCATCAACAGACAGACCGCAAAACTGGGAGTTTTGGGCGAAGACACAACAAAATCACGCCAATGCGTCCAATTTTACAGATTATATCAGAATGACAATTACTACGCATGGAATCAATGCCTGAACGATGCGGCTCTTTCGCCAACATTTGTTCGGGACGTTTTCGAGCAAATTCTCGAAAAGTTAAAGCAATCCCCAATATCACCCGGCCCCTCCAATGCGCGGAAAGACGATGCGCTTGATACTTCACAAGGTCAGCAGAATCACCCGCTCGATTTTTTTCACCACACCAGATTAGATGTAGATTCCGGTAAAAGTGTCTCAACACGAGGAAGACCGTGCAACATAAATCAGCCCGACCACGGTGACACCCTGGAAGGCATTGAACTCCTGCCGGCATTGGAAGCGTGGGCGTGTGACCCGAAACAATCGCCTTTCGGGGTTTTGCTGGGCGAATATGGCATGGGCAAGACGTGGAACAGCCAGTTGCTGACGGCAAAATTAACGGAGCGCATTCATGACGGCATCGAGAACACTCCGACACCCATTTATCTCGATTTACGCCGTGTCATCGACGACAAGGAGAAATTACTCAACGGTGATTTGCCGCATCTTGAGGAGTTATTGGACAATTTACTCAGGCGTCACGAGACTTCCGGTGAAGCCCGACCCTGCGGCGGCAAGGACATTCTCACGGCGGTTCAACACGAAGGCGCATTGCTCATTTTTGACGGACTCGACGAGGTGCTCGCACATAAGCGTGACGACGATTGGGGGCAGAAGTTTATCAACATGCTCTTTTCAGCGCTCCCTTTTGCCTATTGGCCCAAATCGTTTAACCGCGACTCGCAAAGCGCCAAAAGCGGTAAACTCCTGCTGACCTGCCGCACGCATTATTTCAAAAGCACGCAGGCACAAAACAACCAGCTTCTCGGACTTGGACGCGAACATCAGGAAGCCGCCCGGCCTCGCGCCTGGCAAATACTCCCTTTTTCAAAAGAGTTGATTCTCGAATACCTCCGGCTCCATGTACCCCGTCAGGATCCACAGGAAGTTTACGACCTGATTTGCAGCGTGCACAACTTGGCGGAGGTTGCCGAACGCCCCCAAGGCCTGAAAATGGTGTCCGCGCACATTGATCGACTGGAGTCCGCCAAACGCAACGGCGAAAAGGTCAATGGAGCCAGTATTTACGCGTGGATGGTGGAGGCATGGCTTGAACGCGATGCCGGAAAACATCAGTTGCTGCCTGAGGATAAACAAATACTCATGCAGGATCTGGCCCTGCATCTCTGGCAACTCAAAACCCGGCAAATCCCGTGGAACGATTTACGCACATGGTTCAAATCATGGCTGCGGCAGAATGAAAAAACGGAAAACGAATCACTGCTCACCGATTTGCGCAACGCCACGTTTCTGGTGCGTCCGGATGGCGACATGTTTGCGTTTGCACACACCTCCATCCTGGAATACTTCCTTGCCCTGCGGCTGCATCGCAGCTTGGAGGAAAAAACACCCGAAATCTGGAACCAGCTTGCGCCGTCAAAGGAAGCGTTAGCCTTCCTGCTTCAACATCACCAAACCTGCGTCGATTACAAACAAGAAAAAGCACGCGCCGAATTGGCAAAATGTCTCAACAATGGCACCGCGGACAAGAAAGCCCGTCAAAGTTGGGTGGAGCTATTCCTGTTGGATCCTATTCCCTGGCAAGTTGAGCATCTCAACATCAGCGCGCTCAATTTGGAGCATAAACATTTTTTCGGACTTCGGCTTAAAGAACTCACGGCGGATCATGCGCAATTAGCCGAAACGTCCTGGAAAAACTGCCGCATAGAGAATTCGACTTGGCTGAATGCGGATTGCCGCCAGGCGACCTTTGAAGAAATAAGCGGCAATGCGGCCAACTTCGAAAAAGCCTATCTCGTTAACGCCCGGTGGCGGCAGGTGACGATTGGAAAGCCGGATTTCAAAGACGCAAACTGCGGTCATTTTCAAAAAATCCATTGTGAGCCACCCAACATCAACTCTGACTATTCCGGAAAAATCGAAAAGACACGGTTACAATGGGATTTCAACCATGAATATCCGATTACCGCATGTGCGATGAGTGCGGACGGGCAATTCATCCTCACCGCATCAGACGATCAAACCGCGCGCCTCTGGGATCAACAGGGCCGATGCCTGCACATCTGGAAAGGTCATGAAGGTTGGCTTAACGCATGTGCGATGAGTGCGGACGGGCAATTCATCCTCACCGCATCATGGGATCAAACCGCGCGCCTCTGGGATCAACAGGGCCGATGCCTGCAGACCTTGAAAGGTCATGAAGGTCAGATTACCGCATGTGCGATGAGTGCGGACGGGCAATTCATCCTCACCGCATCAGTCGATAAAACCGCGCGCCTCTGGGATCAACAGGGCCGATGCCTGCACATCTTGAAAGGTCATGAAGGTTGGCTTATCGCATGTGCGATG
>JAVBOU010000145.1:0-2841 GCA_031550185.1 Kiritimatiellia bacterium
CCCTACACCCCCGAGGGCTGAAACCTCTTCACCACCCCCGGCCTCCCGCCCGCCCCCTTCCGCACCGCCGCGGGTTAAACAACAAACGACGCGCCGGGGCAGAGCTGGGGCTGGGCCACGGCGCGTTTTCGCTTTTCGGAAAATCGCACGAAATGCTTGATTTTTTCGCACCAATCCAGTATACGTTGACACATCCGTTATGAGTAAAATGCGCATGGGTCGCCGCTGGGTCATCCAGCTTTGGTTGCGGATTCCGCCAAAGGCGCGGGATGTGTTCCTGAACATCGCGTTCGCGGTGGTCGGCGCGACCATGTCGATCGTCTTCATGAAGCTGGTGAGCGGCGCGTTCGACGCGGGGTTGCCGCGCCTGATGAAAGCCGGCAAATGGGCGTTTGTGTGGAAGAGCTTTCTCCTCATCACCGGATCAACGCTCGCGGTGGGACTGCTCTTGAAATGGCTTTGCCCGGAGGCCGCGGGTTCCGGGATTCCGCAGGTAAAGCACGCGTACTGGCAGCGCCGGGGCATGTTGCCGTGGCGATGGGCGTGGGTGAAACTCGTGTGCGGCGTGATCAGCATCGGCGGCGGGTCGAGCCTTGGTCGCGAGGGTCCGTCGGTCTTCGCGAGCGCGTCGGCGGCGTCGACCGTCGCGGGTAAACTCGGACTCCCCGGCGTGCGGCGTCGCGGCGCGGTCGCGGCCGGCGCGGCGGCGGGACTTGCGGCCGCCTTCAACACGCCGCTTGCGGGCATCACGTTTGTGCTGGAGGAAATCATCGGCGACCTCAACAGCCGCTCGCTCGGCCCGGCGATTTTGGCCGCCGTGACTGGCGCGTTCGGCGTGTACATTTTCATCGGCCAGCAACCGTCGTTCACCGTGCCGTCGATCTCCTCGCTGCACTGGCAGGTCTATTTGATCGTGCCGGTTGTCGCGGCGCTCGCGGCGTTGATCGGCGTCTTCTTTCAGGATCTCACGCTGATGCTGCGCAAACGCGTGCGCAACATCACCGCCGTGCCGGTGTGGTGCAAACCGGTCATCGGCGGATGGCTGACGTGGGTCTTCGGCGTGGCCGCATTTCTCATATGCGGCCGCATCGGCGTGTTTGGCCTCGGCTACATCGACCTCGACGCGAGCATGACACACGGCATCGCGTGGTCCGTCGCGTTGCTGCTGCTCTGCGCCAAACTCCCCGCAACCATTTTTTCGTACGGCTTCGGCGGTTGCGGCGGCATCTTCGCGCCCACGCTCTTCTTCGGCGCAATGACCGGTTTCGCCATCGGCGGTTTGTCCGGCGAGGCCATGCGAATGTTCAACCCCGACTCCGCGCTCTTCACCGGCAACGACCTCATTCTCTTCGCCTCGGTCGGCATGAGCGCGTGCTTCGGCGCGACCGTGCGCGCGCCGCTGACCGCGCTGCTGATGATCTTCGAAATGACGCACCGCTACGAAATCATCCCCGCGCTGATGATCGCCACCGTCGTGAGCCAGGCCACCGCGCGCGTCTTCGGCGGCCACCGCAACTTCTACGACGCCATCCTAGCGCAGGACGGCGTGGACGTCGAAAACCTGCGCCCGCCGCGCGACCTCGAAACCCTCGCCGGACAAAACATCATGTCCCTCGCCGAGGCGTGTCCGTACGTCCTGCACTCGCTCGACACCGCGACGCTCTCCGCACACCTTGCCAAATATCCCGCCTTCCTTTTCCCCGTCGAGGAGCAGGGCAAATTCAAGGGCCTGCTCGCGCGCGACGACGCCATGGCCGCCATCCTCCAAAACACCCCGCCCGTACTCCATCCCGCGCCGCAGTGCCTGCACACCGAAACCGTGCAAAACGCCCTCAACCGCCTCCGCCTCGCCCACACCCACCTCTGCATCATCCTCGACGAACCCGAGGGCCAGGTGCTCGCCATCCTCACCGAACACAAGCTCCTGGAAAGCTCGATCCTGCGCCCCGAGCGGTGAAACGCACTGCTTGAAGCTCCAGGCGGAATTTACTATACTGCTTGCTTTGACAACTCCATCGGCGCCGTCTCCGGTACGGACCGAGCAACACGAAGGAACACGAACATGGCCTATGTCATCTCAGATAAGTGCATCGCATGCGGATCGTGCAAAGACGCCTGCCCGGTCGAAGCCATCAGCGAAGGCACGCCCCACTACAGCATCGACGCCGACAAATGCGTGGACTGCGGTGCCTGCGCCGGCACCTGCCCGGTCGAAGCCATCAGCCAGGCTTAAGCCTGACACATTCGCTTAAACACCAACGCGCCGGAGATTCTCCGGCGCGTTGTTTTGTTTTTACTCATTTCCACTGAACAGCGGCTTGACGACTTTTTTCGACGGCGACGCGGGCACATCGTCTGTCAGCAACCCTCCCCGCACCCGGCGAACCGCCGAAGTGGTGGCTGCCGTGTCCAACCGAAAAGCGGTCAGCGTCGTGTGATGCGGCGCCGGCTTGTGCTCCACGACATGCGTCGCGCTGGTGACCGACGTCTCGCCGTTCATCGTGACCTTCCATTCCACATGCGTGACCGGACGGTTCCGCTGTCCCAGCGCCTTTTCCGGGTTCCAGCCCGCCGGCTCTTCCAAGCCCCTTCGGCAACCCGAACCCAACACCACGCATACAGCTAAAAGCAAAAAGTTTTTCATCGCGCTCCAAAACCAATTAGCATAGCCGCGTCTCGTTGATTCGTCAATCACAAGAAGCGCGTCATCCGGCACAAACCCTTTGATAATCGGCACAAGTGTCGCGGCGGAACAATTTTTCACCACTTGGGTAAAGACCCTGTCGCCTCGTTTTTTCATGCCGAAGACAATCGTTTTGCCGGTTGCCCCGCGCCCCCGCT
>JAVBOU010000210.1:0-9008 GCA_031550185.1 Kiritimatiellia bacterium
AAATTGCGCCTTATTGCGGATAGCCAATCACATGCGCGAGCAGAATGCGCTGATCGCCTGGCAGCTTCAGCGCTTTTTCCGCGGCGCCGGCGTTGAACGACGCGACGACCACACCGGCGAGATCTTCGGAGGCGCAGTAGAGGCTGACGTTTTGGCTGATCGAACCAACGTGCATGCCGCCGAAAATATCCTGACGCGGGTTGGCTTCCTTGCTCTTCACCGTCTGCGCGTAGAGCAACACGAGCGGCGCTTTCTTGGCGAATCCCTGCGTCACCACGTCCGCGCGCGCATCCGTGTCGGAGCGCGGCTCGAGCGTGTTGGCCGCCGCATCATAACGGAACGCGCCTTTTTCCGTGAGCGCGTAGATCGTGATGTCCTGGTTGTTCATCGCCGTCGGCGCCGTGCGCCTGCCGTCGGGACGGTTCACACCAAAGCCGGCCCAGAGCATCGAGGAGAGCACGTCTTCGGGGATCGCCTTTTCCGCGAACTGTCGTTTCGACTGGCGTTCCTTCAGCGCCTGCATGAGCGGCTTGCCGCCCGCTTCATCGGGCTTTGGGAGCTGAATGGCGGGCAGGGTGATTTCCGCTTCGGGAAGCAACTCCATCCGTTTGACCTCGACCTTGCGGCCCAAAAACTCCTTGTCGACTTCGCCCGTGATTTTCACGCGCATGCCCGGCGTCACCGGTGTCGCGCGGCGGAGGTCGTCGTCAATGTCCACGGTGATTGTTCCGGTTGCGTCCTCGAACACAAACTCATCGTCGTCCGCGCCGGCCTGGCGGAGAATTTTCCCCTCCAGCGTCACCTGCGCGTCGTCCGCCATTTTCTTCGTTGCGTCCACAGTGGTCACCTGCGCCAGAACCGGCCATGCCGCCGCGCAGAGCATCGTCATAACAAACTTGCCGAGTTTCATGAATGTCTCCTTATGAGGGGTGAGGTGGAAAACCACCAAAACAATGGGAATTCATCTTATCGTTTTCCAACGCCAAAAGGAAGATGGAAAATGCATTGGACGAACAACCGCGGTTGTGTCCATGCAAGGCGGCGTGTATACTGTGGCGACATGGTTGAGAAGATAAAAAAGTTTGTTTTTCTATTGGTTTGCGGCGCGTTTTTTGTCGTGCCGTGGCAAGTCGCGGCATTGCGCCATCATGCGCCCGGCGTGGCGGTGATCGCGGGCGTGCTGTATGCGGCGGTGTTCGGAAATCCGTTTGCGGGGGCGACGGGGAAGTTGACGCCGCGGTTGCTTGGCGCGGCGATCGTGGGGATGGGCTTCGGGATGAATTTGACGGCGGTGCTGCAGGCCGGCGCGGGCGGGCTGGCGTACACGTTTGCGGGCATCGCGATGGGCATCGGCATGGGCGTGTGGCTGGGCCGGCGGATGGGATTGGAAAAAGAGACGATGTATTTGCTGAGCGTGGGGACGTCGATTTGCGGCGGGAGCGCGATTGCGGCGGCGGCGCCGGTGTTGAAGGCAAAGGCCCATTCGGTCGCGCTGGCGTCGGCGATCGTCTTCACGCTGAACGCCGTGGCGCTGCTGCTGTTTCCGGCGATCGGGCGGGCGCTTGGAATGAGCGAAACGCAATTCGGACTTTGGGCGGCGTTGGGGATTCACGACACGAGCTCGGTGGTCGGCGCGTCGATGCAATACGGACCGGTCGCGCTGGAAGTGGGGACAACGGTGAAGCTGGCGCGCGCGCTGTGGATTGTGCCGGTGACGCTGTTTCTCGCGTGTTGCGTGGCGGAGCGCGCGCCCGGTGAAACGCGCAAAATCAAGTTTCGGATTCCGTGGTTCATTCCCGGATTTCTCGTCGCCTCGGCGTTGGTGACATGGGTGCCCGCGACGGCGCAGACAGGCAACGTGCTAAAGGAATTGGCGAAGTATCTGATGGTGATGACGCTGTTTCTGATTGGCGCCAACCTGAGCCGCGACAAGTTGCGCGCGCTGGGCCTCAAGCCACTGTTGCATGGCGTTGCGTTATGGCTGGCGCTGGCGGTGTTTTGGGGAACGATGATTTGCGCGGGCTGGGTGAAGTAAGCCGCCGGATGAATCGCAGCCGCACTTGTGAAAGGCGGGGGAAGCGATTATACTTTCGTGCATGAAAACTTGGACAACATTGAAAATCCGAAAGGCGAAGGGAACCCGCAAGCTGGCGTGTTTGACAGCGGGGGATTTCACGCTGGCGCGGCTGATGGACACGGCGGGCGTGCCGCTGATTTTGGCGGGCGATTCGCTGGGCATGACGATGCTGGGATTTTCGAACACGCTGCCGGTGACGATGGAGCAGATGCTGCATCACACGGCGGCGGTGTCGCGCGCGGCGGCGAACGCGCTGGTGGTGGCGGACATGCCGTTTTTGTCGTATCAAATTTCCGAGGATGAGGCGCTGCGAAATGCGGGACGCTTTTTGAAGGAGGCGGGCGCGGACGCGGTGAAGATCGAGGGCGGGGCGTTTCGCGCGCCGCTGGTGAGGCGGCTCGTGCAGAACGGGATTCCGGTGCTGGGACACATCGGGCTGACGCCGCAGGCGATCAATGAAATTGGTGGTTATCGCGTGCAGGGGCGAACCGCGCCGCAAGCGGAGGAGTTGGTTGCGGACGGCAAGGCGCTGGCGGAGGCGGGCGTGTTCGCGCTCGTGGTGGAGTGCGTGCCGGCGGAGCTTGGGGCGCGTTTGACCCGGGAAATTTCAGTGCCGACGATTGGCATTGGCGCAGGCCCGAATTGCGACGGACAGGTGCTGGTGGTGAATGATTTTCTGGGGCTGACCGAATCGCCGCCGAAGTTTGCCAAAGCTTATGTCAAGATGGGTGAATTGATGAAGGACGCGCTCGCGCAGTATGCGCGTGACGTGGAGCAAGGAACTTTTCCAGGCGAAGCGGAAAGTTATCACTAACCGAAACAGGCATGAAAAACTTGCTGTTTTTACTGATTTTGCTGGCCGTCGGCGTCATGGCGGAAACCAGGGAGCATGTAATGAATGTGGAGCATGCGTCGAACCGCATTGTGAATTACCGGCGGATTCAAAATTGGGAGAATTTTTTCCTTGCTTCGGCGATCTGTTCGGTGGCGAAGTCGCTGGACGCGGAGGTTGATGATTTTCATTTTTACGCGGCGTTCACGGGCGACATGTTTGCGTATTTGTATTCCGAAAATCCCAATGAACCGGCGAACTGCGACAGCGGGATGACGAATTATTTTTTCGATCCTGAATCGGTGAAGCGCGCATACGCGGCGTTTGGTTATGAGTGCGTGTATTGGTCGAACGCGGACATCAAGAAAAATTGTCAGGCGGCGATGAACGCCATCAAGACATCAGTGGACAAGGGAATTCCGGTGGTGGCGTGGGGCATGGGAAATGTCACGTCGCGCAATGGCACCCGTTACGATCCGTTGCCGGAGGGATGTTTGATTGGCGGATATGACGGCGATGTGCTGTTGGTCAACTTGTACTTGGGTTCGGAGCGCCTTCCCGAAGGTTCGGTGGATGAGTACGGCTATTCGCGCATCACCAACGGGCTTGAAACCACGGGCGGCTTGTTCATCGCCGGTGAAAAACTGACCAGCCCGGATATGCGGCAAGTGTGCGAAACCGCGATTGAGACGATCCCGGTCGTGTTGCGGCATCCTCCCGAAAACGGCTATCTGGGCGGAAGGTATGTGTTTGGCAAAACAGCGTTTGAGGTGTGGGCCAAAACGCTGGAAATGGATTCGTTTTTTGACGACAAGACGGATGAGGAATTGAGCGGTGTGTGGTGGAATTTGCATGGCTCGCCGTATTGCTGCGTATGCACCAGCAACGCACGTGATTTTGTCAACGCGCTTGCGCAACGTTACCCGGACTGGACGCGGGTGACCATGCTTGCGCCGTTGTATGAAAAGATGAACGCGTGCAAGGATGAGATTTGGGCGTTGCAAGGCGGCTTTTGTCCGCCGATGAACCAATTTCGGACGCACGCATTTCGGGTGCAGATTGCGGACATTTTGCGAAAAATGGGCGGCATTTGCGATGAAATTGTGAGTGTGTTTGAACAGGAGAATGCAATGAATATGGAGCCACGCATGATCACGGAGCCGGACGTCCTGATTGTCGAAATGCCGCCGTGCCGCATGATGACGTCAGGGCCGTTGGAAAATCATGACGCGCAGGAGCGGTTTGACGCGGCGTGGATGCGTCTTGGCTCACGCATCGCGGACAAGATCAATCCGCGTGATTTCATGTATCACGACAAAGAACGCGACAAAATGGTCTGGCTGTTCATGCTTGAAGACTGGATGACCGAGGCCGACACGGAAGGCTACGAAATCATCATGTTCGACGGCGGCCTCTTCGCGGCAGTGCTGGCGGACAGTTGGGAGTACAGTGAATGGGAACGCATGGACAAAGGACTCAATGCGTGGCTGTCGCGCCAGGAGCATCTGGAACGCGACGAGGGGCGGCAAGTGATGTTCCATTTTGCCGGACCGCATTCGAAGCAAATGAAAGAATGGAAGTACGGCAAGGTTCGTTATTTTGTGCCGCTCAAAATTATTGAAACGAAAGAATGAACAATCGAAAACTACTCATCCATTTTAAACTTTCTTCATTCACGGGGCGAAACGGTCGCTGAAACCCAACGGCGCTGCGTGCCGTCCGGCGTAATGGCAAAAAGATAAATCAGCGTTCCCGCATCCGGAATCTTGCTCACAGCAACTGTGTTTTCCTCCACGCTCGCATGTTGGTGTCATGCGTGAGTTTATTGTTCCTGCATATGGAGATGTTGCCGGAGGCTTGCAGTATTCGAAGCGCCTCTGTTATTCTTGTCACGTCTTTCAACCCAAGGAGGAATCATGTGGAAATATGTGTTGTACGGGCTTCTGGTCATTGTCATTGTCGGCCTGTTTGCGGTGGGTCTCCATCTGCTGAGGGTGCGACAGAAGAACAAGAGGGAGATGGCGCCGTATGCCGGCGCGCCGGTCGCGGTGACCAATGATTTCGGCAGGGTGCTGGTGGTGTATTATTCGCTGAGCGGGAACACGCGCGTCATCGCGCAAAAAATTCAGGCCAGAACCAAGGCTGATATTTACGAAATAAAAACCGTGGAGCCGTTGCCAAGCGGTCCGGCGTTGTACACGGGCGTGAGAAAACAAATTCGCTCGAAAAGTTATCCGGCGGTTCAAGGTGGGTGGCCGGAGCTTGCCGACTACGACGTGATTTTTGTCGGCGCACCGGTGTGGTGGTACACGGCGGCGACGCCGTTGCTGGCGTTTTTGGAGCAGGCGGATTTTCACGGCAAAAAGGTGGCGTTTTTCAGCACGCAGGGAAGCAATCCCGGCACGTTCATGGCGGACGTGAAAGCCGCCGCGCGTCATGCCGTCGTGCTTGAGGGACGCGGATTCAACAATCTGCCGAAGGAATATGACGGCGCGGTCGACAATAAAATCGCCGCCTGGCTCAACGCGTTGCGCGAGTAACCGCTTGCCAATCCAGACGGCAGCGTCTACAATCAAAGGTCTATGAATTCCTTGACACAACCGGGCATGGGAGGGCTTTGGCGCCATGCGTGATGCGATTGCGATAACGGGGGCGAGTTGCCGGTTTGCGCAGACGGGGAGTCCGGAGGTTTTTTGGCGGCAGACGCTGGCGAATGTGCCGCTGCTGTCGCCGTGTCCGGCGGTGCATGAGCTGCTGGCGAAGGCGGAGGCGATCGGACAGCCGTGGCTGTATCCGCCGCGCCGGATCGGGATGCTGGGCGGGCTTTACAGTTATGATCCGGATGTGTTTGATTTTCCGGAGGCGGCGGGGGCGCTGCTGTCGAACGACGCGTTTTTCGGGGCGCAACTGGCGGTTGAGGCGTTGCGGGACGCGGGGCTGACGACGCGGACTCTGCCGTCGGACCGGGTCGGGTTGTATATCGGCTACGCGAATCCGTTTTCGCCGGCGATGGAGGGGACGCTGCAGCATTTGCATCAGGTGGACCAGACGGTGGCGCTGGTGCGAAATTTGATTCCGCACGCGGATGAAACTCAATTGGAGGGGCTTGGAAATTATTTGCGGGCGTCGCTGCCGCCGCTGTCGCAGACGATGATTCAGAACGCGTATCCGCACACGCTGGCGGCGCAAGTGTCGGCGTTGCTGGGATTTTCGGGTCCGGCGCGGATTGCGTGCGACGGACATGCGGCGTTTCTGGCGGCGCTGCGTTCGGCGGTGGATGACTTGCGCATGGAGCGGGTGGATGCGGCGATGGTGGGGGCGATCACGCCGCCGTTCACGCCGCCGTCGCTGCTGGCGGCGTGCGCGATTCAGGAGACGTCGCGCCACGACACGCCGCACGCGTTGTGCCGGACGGCGGACGGGACGGTGCCGGGGGAAGGCGCGGCGTTTTTTGTGTTGCAGCGCGTGCCGCGGCAAGGGGGCTTCAAGACCACGCCGTACGCGCTGGTGAAGGCCGTCGCGCTGTCGTCGAGCGTGACGCTGCCCGAGCGTTTTCCGGACGCGATGAGCGCGTCGCTCACGCGGACGCTGGGCGCGGCGTTGCGCGTGGCGGAGGCGGAGCTGCATGCGTTTGGCTACGTCGAGGTGCACGGTTCGGGCATCGCGCGCGAGGACAACGCGGAGCTCGACACGCTGTGCCAGTCCTTCGGCCAGGAGAGCCGGCTTGCGGCGCCGATTGCGACCGGAACGGCGAAGCCGATGTTTGGCCACACGCTCGCGGCGGCCGGCGCGACGGGTTTGCTGCGGACGATTCTCGCGTTGCGCCATCGCATTGTGCCACCCGTGATTGTGGCGTCCAAGCCGCACCTTTGCTTCACGCAAATCCACACGCCGCTCTATCTCCCCGAAGAACCGCGGCCGTGGGTCGCCGGTTCCGCGCCGCGTCTCGCCGGCGTCACCGCCATTGATCCCACCGGCCTTTACGCACACGCCATTCTCCAGGAATTTCCATCGTCATGACGTCTCCGCCCCTTAGTTTTATGCGCACCGAGCTCTGCCTCTTTGCAGCCGCGGACGCCGACCGTCTGGTGCAGGACATGGCGCAAGTCCTCCGCTTCCTCGACCACGCGCGCAACGTGTCGCTCCAGGACATCGCCTTTTCGCTCGCGCTCTCCTACCAGACTGCTCCCGCGCGCCTCGCCATCATCGCCGACTCCGTTCAGGATCTCCGCACCAAGCTCACCTCCGCCTCCGCCAAAATACAAGCGCGCGCGCCCCGCATTCAGGATCGCAGCGGCACCTATTATCAGTCCGACACCGAGCCGCCCGGCAAAATCGTGTTTCTCTTTCCCGGCGAATTTGCGGCCCATCCCGAAATGGCGCGCGATTTCTGCCTCGCTTATCCCTTTTGCCGCGAACCCTTCGACGACGCCGACCAGGCCTGCCTTTCCGCTCGCCACCCCTTCCCCCTCGCGACGTGGATTTTCCCGCCCTCCGGTTCCCCTCACACCAGCGGCCACCTCCAAAATCTCCCCGCCTCCATCCAAGCCTCGCACGCCGCCAACACCCTTTTCGCGCGCTTTTTCGACCGCCTCGCCATCCAGGCCGACGCTGCCGCCGGCACCTCTTCCGGCGAAATCGCCGCCTTTGAATACGCCAGCATTTTCGGTTACTTTCCCCGCGTTCAGCGCGTCAACTTTCTCCGCGAGCTCACCGAAGCGCTTGTCGACATCACCACCCGCCCCGACATCACCCCGCTTCACCTCATCGCCCTCGAAGATCCACCCGCCGAGCTCATCGACACCCTCCGCGAGCAGTTCCGCGAACACATCACCCCTGTTCTCGACTCCCGCACCGGCCAGTACATTTTCTCCATCCATCCCGCCATCCTCCCCGACCTCAACAAACTCCTTGACAAAAACCCCGGCTACACCCGCCACATCCCCTTCTCCTGCGCCTTCCACACCCCCAGATTCATCCCTGCCGCCTCCCTCATTCACCGCCTCATCGACCGCTGGGTGCTCCGCCTCCCCAAACTCCCCGTCTATTCCTTTTCCACCGCCGCCCCCGTTCCCGACGAAATCCACGCCCTCCGCGAAACCGCCGCCCGCCAATGGACCACCCCCGTCCTGGTCGATCAAACCATCGACCGCATGTACGCCGACGGCTTCCGCGTCTTCATTGAGCTCGGCTCCCGTGGCAAGCTCACTCCCATGGTTGACCTCCTCCTCAAAGGCAAGCCCCATCTCGCCGTCGCCGTCAACCGCGTCCACCGCGCCGACATCCCCCAGCTCCACCACGCCCTTGCCCGCCTCGCCATCCACGGCATGCCCCTCCGCCCCGAAGCCCTCCACCACGAGCGCAACTCCCGCGCCCTCCGCTTCGACCGCCCCTCCGCCTTCCAGACCGGCGCCACGCTCCCCGTTCCCCTTCACACCGCCCTCACCAACCTCGGCGCCCTTCCCCCGCCGCCCGGCTGGGCTCCCCTCCCCTCGCCTCCCGAACCGGCCGAGCTTCCCGACCAACCCGACGCCCTCCCGCAAACTCACCACCCGCTCCTCGACAACGCCAAGGTTCAGATCGACCCCGATTCCAGATCCATCACCGCCATCATCCCCCTTTCCCTCGCCAAACTCCCCCTCCTGCGCGACGAATCCTTCGGCACCACCCGCGTCTCTGCCGTCGACGCCAGCCTCCGAGGTTTCACCGTCCTCAATCTCGCCACCGCCCTTGAACTCATGGCCGAGACCGCCTCCCGCCTCGCTCCCGGAAAATCCCTCTACCAGGCGCTCCAACTCAAGGCCCTCCAATGGATCGGCTTCGAGCACAACGACCTCACCCTCTCCATCACCGCCACGCCCGCTGATTACCACGACAAACGCTTCTCCGCCTTCGACCTCCGCCTCCACGCCATCCCCGCTTCCGCCACTGCCGCCTCCACCACCTACAGCACCCCGCCTGTCATTACCGCCACGCTCCTTTTCACCCCCGTCCTCCCCACCCCCCCCCGTGCCCCGCCCACACCCCCCACCCACCCCCCCACCCCCCCCCCGGCCCGCCCGGCCCAACCCCCCCACCCCCCCCACAACCCCCCACACA
>JAVBOU010000131.1:0-5729 GCA_031550185.1 Kiritimatiellia bacterium
TTCTTCCTGAAATAAACCCCTTTTCGTGGCGTGGCAGAACTCCTGCCACGCCACGATTTTTTTTGCTGTTCGCGTTTTTGCCATTACGCAATGTCTGTCTTGCATTGCAATTTGGTTTGCGGTTGCGGAAAAAGCACGGAACAGGTATCTTTACGCCTGTGAATAATGAAATAAAATTGTCACAAAGTCCGGCGCCAGGCGCGCAGGTGTTGAAGTTCGCGGGCGAGTGTCTTGAGGTGACGCTGGAGACGCCGGCGGAGATGAGAGGGCGCGCGTTTGTGCGGACGAACTTGCAAAACGCGTCGGTGCGGCGACGGGAGATCATCGCGGCGACGGACGCGGATGAGCCGATTCTCGCGCGCGACTGGCACGACATTGGCATGCACGCGGTGAAGGGCCGGCCGGGACGTTATGTGTTGCGGCTGCCGTTGACGGAGGTGGGATTTTTTTCGTGCAAGGCGTGCATCCTGCCGGAGGGAGAGACGACGCCGCTCTGGCCGTCGGGACCCGACACGCTGGTGAAGGTGGAGCCGGCGCACACGCTCTGCGCCAACACGGTGTACACGGCGTTTGTGCGGCAGTTTGGAAAGGCGCTGACGGAGGATCCGCATTCGCCGCGCAACCGGGAGCTGAGCGATGTGCTGTCCGCGCAGGATTTTACGGTGATTCCGCCAAGCGGGACGTTCCGCGATTTGATCGCGAAGCTGGACATGATTCTGGGCACGATGCGGTTTCGAATTTTGCAGTTGCTACCCGTGCATCCGACGCCGACGACGTACGCGCGGATGGGGACGTTTGGCTCGCCGTTTGCGGCGCGGGACTTGATGGATGTGGATCCGGCGCTGGCGGAGTTTGACACGTCGGCCACGCCGATGGATCAGTTTCGCGAGCTGGTGAGCGCGGTGCATGCGCACGGCGCGCGGATTTTTTTGGACATGCCGGCGAACCACACAGGCTGGGCGTCGACGCTGCAGGAACATCATCCGGAGTGGTTTGCGAAGCTGGAGAACGGCGCGTTCAAGTCGCCAGGCGCGTGGGGCGTGACATGGGCGGATTTGGTGGAGCTGGACTACACGCACCGCGAGTTGCGGACGTTCATGGCGGACGTGTTTTTGTTTTGGTGCCGCCAGGGCGTGGACGGCTTTCGCTGCGACGCGGGATACATGATTCCGCAGCCGATCTGGACGTACATCACGGCGCGCGTGCGCGAGGCGTATCCCGACACCGTGTTCCTGCTGGAGGGGCTTGGCGGCAAGCTGGAGACCACGGAGCAACTGCTCTCCGCGGCGAATCTCGACTGGGCGTATTCGGAAATTTTTCAAACGGAAAACCGCGGCGATTTTGAGGCGTATTTGCCGCACGCGATTTCGCTGGCGCAACGCACGGGACCGCTCATTCATTATGCGGAGACGCACGACAACGCGCGCCTGGCGCAGCGCGGCGGGCCGGCCTACGCGCGGCTGCGCACCACGCTCGCGGCGCTTTTTTCGCATCACGGCGCGTTCGGCGTCACCAACGGCGTGGAGTGGTTCGCGACCGAGCAGATCAACGTGCACAACGCGCGGCCGCTCAACTGGGGCGCGGCTGATAATCAGGTCGCGCTCATCCGCCACCTCAACACGCTGCTCGCCACGCATCCGGCCTTTGCACAAAACGTGACCCTGCGCCTCATCCACAACGGCCCCGGCAACGTGCTCGCGCTGTTGCGCGACGCGGGCGAGCGCTCGCTCCTCGTGCTGGTCAACCTCGACACGCAAAACGCGCAGTCCGTGTCGTGGAGCGCGCATGATTTTCCGCCTTCGCAACAGCTCATGGATTTGCTCAGCCTGCAACCCGCGCCGCTGTCGCAGGCCACGAAGGACCTGCTGCCCGCGCAAATGTTTTGCCTCTCCGCGCGCGCCACGGACATCCGCGACCTCGCGTCCGCGCTCGACGCGCCGACCGACAACCCGCCGGCCATCTTGCGCCTGCGCAAAAATCTCCTTGCGCTGCGCGTGCGCGACGTGCTGGCGCCGCGCGCGGAAGAGCTCACGGCAAACCCCGACGCATTGGGCGATGCGCTCGCTCGCGATCCGGTCGCCTACTGCATCCAATGCGGCGCGCAAAAGCGGGGCGCCTTTCCGCCGCTCGCGCCCGTGGTCTTCTGGGATTTCCCGGCGGACACGCGCCGCGAGGTGATGATCGCGCCGGGCCAGCTGTTGCTCCTGCGCGCGCCGCATCCCTTCCAGGCGCGCCTGATGCACCACAAAAAAATCATCGCCGCAGATCTGTCGATTCCGCTCGACAACGGCCTGCACGCCACGCTGCTCGCCGCGCGCAACGACACGCCCGACCACCTGCCGCTCACGCTTGACCTGCATCTCTTCGCGGACGGCAAAATCCATCACAATCTCTCCTCCACGCTTGTGCTTGCGGATCCGAAAAACATTCGCGTGAACACGACCTTCACCGGCGCCGCGCTCCGCAGCACGCATCCGAATCTCTCCACCATTCTCGCCAACCAATGCGGCACCATGGCGCAGATTCCCGTTGCGTGGGGCGACATTCACAGCCAGTACAACTGCCTCCTCGGCCTCAACCTCGACCCGCGCGTGCCGGTCGACAAGACGATCTTTTTCACGCGCTGCCGCCTCTGGCTCCGCCGCAACGGCTACTCCGCGGCGATCGACAAGGACTGCCTCAAATCCTTCACCGCCGACCCTTCCGGCAAATTTGCGCAATGGCGTTTCGACGTGCCCTGCGGCATGGGCGCGTGGCTGCCGCTGACCCTCACGCTCTCCCTCGCGCCGCTTCACAACCGCCTGCATCTCGCGGTCAGCGCCGGTGAGCTCCAGGGCCACGTCACCGACTCCACCGAAGCCTTCCGCATCATCTTCCGGCCCGACATCGAATGGCGCTCCTTCCACACCGCGACCAAGGCCTACGCCGGTCCGGAGCGCGACTTCTCCCGCGCCGTCGCCTGCCAGCCCAACGGCTTCATCTTCGCGCCCGACGCGAGCCATCCCTGCGCCATGTTCCTCAACGGCCCCAATGCCGCCTTCCACGCCGACACTGAATGGTGCTACCAAATTTTCCATCCTGTCGAAGCCCAGCGCGGACTCGAACCCCACGCCGACCTCTTCAGCCCCGGCTGGTTTCACACCGACCTCAAGCCCGGCGAAACCGCGTGCCTCATCGCCGGTCTCCGCGACGCCGCCGACGCACCGCCGCCAGCCGCGCCACCCAAAAATTCCACCGCGCCTCTCACGCTTGCCAATGCCCTCAAGCGCGCGTTGCCCCTCTACATCGTCAACCGCGACGCCTTCAAAACCATCATCGCCGGCTACCCGTGGTTCCTCGACTGGGGCCGCGACACGCTCATCGTTTTGCGCGGTCTCATCGCCGCCGGACAGACCGACGACGCCCTCGCGATCCTCCACGAGTTCGCCCGCTTCGAAGAACGCGGCACGCTGCCCAACATCATCCACGGCAACACCGTCGGCAACCGCGACACCTCCGACGCGCCGCTTTGGTTCATCATCGCCGTGCGCGATCTTGTCGCCGCCACCAGCGCCCGCATCCTCAAGACCGATTGCGGCGGCCGGCCGCTACTCAGCATCCTCTCCGCCATCCTCGCCGGCTACCGCGACGGCACGCCCAACGGCATCCAAATGGATCCCGCCTCCGGCCTCATTTTCAGCCCCGCGCACTTCACGTGGATGGACACCAACCACCCCGCCGCGACACCGCGCTGCGGCTATCCCGTCGAAATCCAAGCTCTCTGGATTGCGGGTCTCGACTTCGTCGCACAGCACGACAAAAAAGGCGAATGGGCCACCCTCGCCCAAAAAGCCCGCGCCGCTTTTGTCCAGCGCTTCACCCTGCCCTCCGGCGCACTTGCCGACTGCCTCCGCGCCGAATCGCCCGCAACCTCCGCGCACCACGCTGTTCCCGAAGACGCCATCCGTCCCAACCAACTTTTTGCCATCACGCTCGGCATCCTCACCGATCCCGCGCAAACCCTTCCCATCCTTCGCGCCACGCAACAGCTCCTCATCCCCGGCGCCATCCGCTCGCTGGCCGACGCGCCCGTCAACACGCCGTTGCCTGTGTATCGCGACAACCGTCTGCTCAACGATCCCGATCATCCTTTCTGGCCCGTCTACGCCGGCGACGAAGACACCTCGCGCAAACCCGCCTACCATAACGGCACCGCGTGGGTTTGGCCCTTTCCTTCTTACATCGAAGCGCTACTCCTCGTTCACGGCCCGGCCGCGCGTCCGACCGCGCGCGCGCTCCTCGCCTCTGCCTCCCTCCTCTTCAACGACTATTGCGTCGGCCATCTCCCCGAAATCCTCGACGCCGCCGCACCCCACACCCAGCGAGGCTGCCCCGCGCAAGCCTGGTCCATCTCCGAGCTCCTCCGCGTCGAACTCCTCACCCGCTAACGCACCACGCACGCAAAACACGCGCCGTCAACATCCGTCGCCACCACCAGCGCCGCCGCGCCGGACAGCGTCTCATCGCCGCGCGCATAAGGCAATCCCTCCACATGCGGCTGGAGGAGATTCAACACCGGGAACACCACCCCGCGGCGGTGGCAGAGCATGGCCATTGCCACGAGCGCAATCGCGTTCGCCCCTTCGAGTTCGCCGCACAACGCCAGCGGCGCGACAACCGGCGGTTGCGCCTCGCCCAACGCCTCGCGCAGTCCCACCGCCTCCAGCCGGTCGACATCGTGGCAACCGCACGCGGATGACACGACCACCGAAAGTTCGCCGGGCTTGACCTTCGCCTCATCCAGCGCGGCGCGGATCGTGGCCGCGACGCTGTTGCCCCAGCGCGCGCCGGCGACGGTCGCCTCCCCCACCCCGTCGCGCGTCAGCACACACGCCGCGCCCGCCTCGCCCAACACACATCCATCGAGCCGCGCGTCAAAGGCGCGTGGCAGGTCTTCGGCATTGCCACGGGGCAGACGCCCCGACGCGGCCACCGCGGCGCGTCGTTGCGGCGAAAGACTTTCGCCACCGGCCACGAGCATGGCGTCCGCGTGGCAGAACCTGAGCGCTGCCACGGCCTCGACAAACGCCTGGCCGCCGGCGATGCGTCCGGTCATGTCGCACCCGTGCGGACCGGAGAGTCCCCAGCGCATGGCGATGAGGCTTGCGGCGGTGTTGCCGTAGGTGTGCGGAAAGAGCATGGGCTTGACGAGGCGCGGCCCCTTCTCAACCGCGTCACGGAAAAACAGCGACGCGGCGCCAACGCCGCCCCAGACGGTTCCGGCCATCACGCCGAAACGTCCGAAGGCAAAGCTTTTGGGATCGAGCCCCGCATGTTCAAGCGCCTGCGTGCTGGCGGCGAGCATGAGGAGCGACGTGCGGTCGAGAAACCCCGCGGCGCCGCCGAGCCAGCGCTGCGTGTCGATCTCCGGCACCTCGCCGGCGAGCGGCGTCCATTCGTCGGTGACGGCGATTGGGAAGAGCGCGCTTTCGCCCTCGCGAAGCGCGGCGAGCGTTTCGTCCACGCCAATGCCGAGCGCGCTGAAAAGGCCGATGCCGCGAATCGTGACGTCAGGTGTTGTCATGGTATCTCTTGAAAAAAGGCGTGGGGGGGGCGTGGGCGGGGCACCCCCCCAACACCCGGGGGTCACAGGGGGCGGGGGTGTGTTAGAGGAACACAACAGGGGCCGCACCGGCGGGGGGCCTAGAGGGGCGGGGTTGGTGGAGGGTGGGGATTGGGTGGGGCGGAAC
>JAVBOU010000052.1:0-20253 GCA_031550185.1 Kiritimatiellia bacterium
AATGGGTGCAACCGGGGGTGTGGAAGAATTCCAGGACAACCGGAGTCGTGGCAGAGGCGAAGGTGTGCCACGCGAGGGGGAGGAAGAGGATTGCTAATTGCTGATTGTTAATTGCTGATGGCGTTTTGGGTTTCATCATTATACTTGTACCAAAACCAGTTTCCGATTGGGTGGCCGTGCCTCCCCGCCCCCCGCAACAGGTGGGTTTCAGCAAACAATGTGCGGCCATTCAGCAAATCACCCGGGCCTCTTCGTGCGGCTCGCGAGGACGCTCGCCCTCCATGTTCAGGTTTTGGAACACGTCTATTCATTGGGAAGGGTGGGGAAAGGGGTGGTTGTGGCGTGGCACGAGCTCTGCCACGCCACGGGTGGGTTTTTAGAGGACGGGGTTGAAGAGGGTGCAGAAGTTTTCGAGGAGGCGTTGGCGGAGGGGACGGAGTTGCCAGGCGGCGGGGAGGATTTCGTCGGCGTTGGCAAATTCGCGAAGGAAGAAGTCGTGGAGGGTGTGGGCGAGGGCGGGGTCGATGGCGAGGCAGTTGGTTTCGTAGTTGAGGCGGAGACTGCGGTTGTCGAGGTTGGCGGAGCCGAAGAGGGTGGTGGTGTCGTCGGCGAGGAGGAGTTTGACGTGGGAGAAGGGGGGATGGCGTTCGTAGACGCGGACGCCGGCGGCGAGGAGTTCGGCGTAGGCGGAGCGGGAGGCGTATTGGACGTAGGCGTGGTTGTTGCGGCCGGGGACGAGGACGCAGACGTCGAGGCCGCGGAGGGCGGCGTTGCGGAGGGCGCGGAGGATTTCATCGGAGGGGATGAAGTAGGGGGTGGCGAGCCAGAGGCGGCGGGTGGCGGTGGTGAGGAGGGCGAAGATGGCGTCTTCGTAACGGCGGGGGTGTTCGGCGGAGCCGGCGTTGAGGGTGCGGATGAGGGCGGGGCCATCGGCGTGGGGGAGGGGGAAGTGTTTGGGGGTGAGGAGGGCGGAGGCGGGTTCGGAGGCCATGTAGAACCAGTCGCAGAGGAAGGTGTATTGGAGCTGGAGGACGGCGGGGCCGGAGAGGTGGAAGTGGATGTCGCGGGCGGCGTGGGGGCCGGTGTAGACGTGGTGGAGGTTGACGCCGCCGGTGAAGGCGAGGCGGCCGTCGAGGATGAGGATTTTGCGGTGGTTGCGGAGGTTGATTTGGAATTGTCGCTTGAGGAGGCTGACCTGGGTGAAGGAGAGGATGTGGAGGTTGGGGGTGGAGGCGTAGGGGGCGAAGAAGCGGCGCCAGCGGGCGCGGGTGGAGCCGAAGGCGTCGTACATGAGGCGGACGGTGACGCCGGATTGGGCTTTGTCGCGGAGGAGGTCCATGACGCGGCGGCCGGTGGGGTCGGCGCCGAGGATGTAGGTTTGGAGGTGGATGTGGTGGCGGGCGGCGCGGATGGCGTCGAGCATGGCGTCGAGGGCAAGGGCGGGGTCGAGGTGGGGGGTGATGTGGTTGCCGGGAAGGAGAGGAAAGTCGGGGTAGAGGCGCTGGAGGAGGTTATGGAGGCCGGAGGGATGGGCGGGGGCGGAGGCGGGTGTGATTTTTTCGCGGTAGATGCGGGGAGGGAGGGGAATGGGGTCGGGGTCGCCGGGGAGGTCGAGGAGTTTGTCGGAGGCGGCTTTGTCCCAGGCTTTGGAGGGGACGCGGTTGATGCCGAACATGAGGTAGAGGAGGCAGCCGAGGAAGGGGAAGGTGAAGACCATGAAGAGCCAGACGAGGAGGGAGCGGGGTTCGCGGGGCTGGCGGAGGCAGTGGAAGGCGACGGCGAAGGCGAGGAGAAAATGGAGCGTGGTGGCCAGCAGGCTGAAAGTGGGCCAGTTTTGGCTGAGGAGGGTGGTGGCGATAATCATTTAGAAAATTAGAAAATTGGGGAATTGGGGAATTTGAATTTAGAATAATGAAATGTGGCGTGGCGGAGGTTGTGCCACGCCACGCCACGAGGACGGGAAAAATTTCAAGCGAGGGAGTAGGAGTCGGCGTGGAGGCGGAGGAGTCCACGCTGGACGAGGCGGTTGGCACAATCGAAGAAGGTGTCGTCGCCCATGAAGGGGAAGGGTTCAAGGTCGCTGGCGGCGCGGAAGAGTTGGGAACGGGAGAGGGGCGAGAGCTTGAGGAGGGCGAGGATTTGGCGGTCGGTGCGGGAGAGTCCGTCGGCGTCGGCGAATTCGTCGGCAAAGCGTTCGAGCGCGGCGGGAAGGAAGGGCAACGCGGCGGTTTGGGAGGCGATGGCGCGGAGGTGTTGGGGGGAGCGTTCGGGGGTGGCGGCGGCGCGCCAGGCGAGGCGGGCGGCGAGGACTTGTTCGCGCGTGACGGGGCGGCGAAGAGGAAGTAGGGAAAGCATTTGCGGAGGGGTGAGCTGGCCGTAACCGCAAAAGCGGGGGATGCCGGGAAATTCGGCAACGCAGAGGAGCTGGAGGCTGGGGACGCGTTCGTAGAGGCGGTCGAGGAGGAAGCAGAGGATGAGCTGGTCGTAGAGGCAGGGGTCGATCCAGAGGGTGGCGCCGGCAACGGGGTCGACCGCCTCGACAGCGGCGTCCTGTTTGCGCAGGTGTGCGATGATGGCTTCGTTGGAGTACGGGGCGCCGCGCAAGGCGTGCGCGCGGACGGCGTGGCGGAGGTTGTCGGGCCAGCGCCAGTCGAGCGCGCCGATATGGAGGACGTCGGTCCAGACGATGCTGGACTCGGTCAGGCCCGCGGCCGCGAGAGTGTTCGCGGCCGAGTCGCCTGAGTGGATGTGAATGTGCGCGGACATCACGCCATGACTTCGAAGTCGCCTTTGCTGACGCCGCAGTCCGGGCAGCACCAAGTGTCGGGAATGGCTTCGAACGCGGTGCCGGGCGCGACGCCGTTGTCGGGATCGCCCTTGGCGGGATCGTAAATGTAACCGCAGACTTTGCAGACGTACTTCTTCATGGTGCTGACTCCTGGTGGTGGTTGGTGCGCGGTGTAACGACCGCGTATTTACTTTTGGCGGAGAGTGTTGAGAGAGACTCCCGCTCAAAGTCATCCAGATTGTCTGCCTTTTTACGGATTTCGTCAAGCCGTTGAATGGGCGAGAGTGTCATGGCGTGTTACATTTTGGCGGCGAGGTCGCGGAGTTTGCGAAATTCTTCGGTTTCCAGCTTGTCAAGCGACTCGGGCGTGCGGGTGATTTCAGCGGCGATTTCGGTGATGAGCGCCGAGGCTTCGCTGGAGGCGCTGGTGGCGACGGCGATGGTGAGCTGAGTGAGTTTGAGCTGGGCATTGCTGTAGGGGGCCTTGCTGTCCTGGGCGATCGTGATGGCCTTGTTGCTGGCAGACTTGGCCTCGGCGTACTGGCCCTTGTCGCAGAGCGTCCGGGCGAGGGTGTCCCACGCGGCGAAGCTGTAGCGGGGCGCCTTCTCAACCTCGGCGGCGTGGATGGCTTCGCGGGCGTATTTTTCGGCGCTGTCGAGTTTCTTCAGGCGGCGAAGGACTTCGGCATAATCGTTGAGGGAGCGGGCTTCGGGTTTGGAGGCGACGCTTTGGCGGAAGTATTCTTCGGCGGCGAGGTAGTCGCCGTCCTGGAAGCGGAGCGAGCCGAGGATGTAGCTGGCAAAGGGATGTGTGCGGTCGCGGCGCAGGAAGTTTTCGGCGTGCAGGCGGGCGTTGGATTGGTCGCCGAGGTTGAAGTCGAGCTCGAGCACCATGTTGCGCAACTCGCCGATGTCGGGGCGCAACTCGGCGGCGGAGAGGAAGGCGTCGCGCGCGGCCTTCATTTGACGGAGCGCTTCGGTGTCGTCTTTCTTGCCGACAGCGAGTTGGGAGTTGAGGAGGGCGAGCTTGCCGGCGACGAGCTGGTAATAATAGTTGCGGCGGGTGCCCAAATCGCGTTCGATTTTGTCGAGCACGTAACGCTGGACGCCCAGGACATCCTGCTGGTCGATCATGATGAAGGCGAGCATGGAGAGCGCCTCGTACTGCTTGGGCTGGCTGTTGACGATGCCCTGCAAAATTTCGCGCGCCTCGGTGGTTTTGCCCTTGGCGAGGAGCAACGTAGCGTGCTCGAAGGAGAAGTCGATGCCGAAGTTTTTGTTTTCGGCGGCCTTGATCCATTTTTCCGCCTCGTCGTTGCGTTGCACGCGGATGCAGAAGCGGACGATCTCCTGATACGCGCGCGGATTCGCGGGTTCGTCCTTGATTTGTTTTTCAAGGGCCGCGAGGATTTGCTCGTTCGTCTGCAGGGAGGGATCGATGGTGGGCGACAATTTGAGCGTGCCGCTTCCGGTCGGGTCTTGTGCGGTCCACTTGTAGAGTTCACTCACAATCGTTGAATCGCGTCCACTGACCCGTCCCCACATGTCGGCCAATTGCTGGTAAAGCTCTTTGGAACGGACGTAACCGAAGTGGCTGCTGATGGCGAAGATGTTGTACTTCGACTTGAGGCTGTCGACGTAATTCTGAAGGTCGGTTTCGACCGTTTCCTTTTCCGCCTCGATGTCCGGGTTCTTCGAACTCACCGCGATCTGGAAGATGTTGATGCGCGCGCTGATGTTTTCCGGCTCAAATTCGACGACGCGCTTGAAGAAGTCGTAGGCTTGTTTCTCCACCGCTTCGTCTTTCGAGGAGTCGGCGAGTGCCACGCCGTAGTTGTTCGCCACAAAGGAGACATGGCGCCGCAGGTCGTTGCGCATCAGATCGATGAGCGCGGTTGCATCCTTGGTGTGGGGCAGGAGCGTGTCCATGCGCGCGAGGAATTGCGTGTAGGCGTCCAGCATGCCGTCGGCTGTTTTGTTTTCCCACGACAGCCCGTTGCCGAAGAAGACAAACTCCGAAACCGGCTTCGTGCCGGAGTTGAGGATCATATCCGGCAAACCCCAGTTGACGATGTGGCTGACGGCGAAATCCGGATACCGGGTGTACAAGTCCGTGACGAACGTCATGATGCCGAGATCCAACGCGTTGCGCATCGACTGCTGGTCCGTCTCGGGCAGTTGCGGGATCAGGTTGTCCCGCACGTTGTTGTTTTGTTGCAACCGGCGCCCGTCCGTTGCGAGCAGGTTGATGACGTTGACCTTTATCTTGCGCTTCGACGCTTGGAGTTGCAGGTAATAATCCAGAAAATACGGATCCACCCGCGTGTTGGTGATCACCCACAAACGTCCCTCCAGACGGTCCAAAATCTCATCCGCCGACTGCGTCAAAAATTTTTCCTTTTCGCCGGTCATGTGGCGGACATAATTCGACGCGCTCGACGCCAGCACAAACGCCGCAAGACTGAAAAAGAAAATCTGCCCCAATGGCCGGCCAAAGATGAACACCGAGGACTCAGAGTCGGTTCTCGAGCGTTCGCCGCGCCGCACCACCATCATCAAATACCAGTAGCCCAGCAGGTAACCGGTCGTCATCGCCACCATCACGTATGAGAAAAGCGGAATCATCGCGCGCATGTTCGCGAGCCCGATCACCCATGGCGAGATCACCATCCCCAGCAGCGCGAAGACCACCGATGTCGTCATCGCAATGTGCAGAATGTAATGGCTCCACAACCGCTCATTGTTCAACGTTCGCGCCGCAATAAACAGCGAGATCAACCACGGCACCGAGCTCGTCAGCAACAGCCAGATCCAGTCCCTTTCCGGCAGCAGCCGCTGCATTGTGAAGTAATAGTGCCGGATCATCCGCACGATCGTCTCCCACAACTGCACGTCTCCTGCCAGCGCCGCGTCCGGCGTCGTCGACCACACCAGCGCCGTCAGCGTGAACGACAGCACCACCCCCAGCACGAAACATCCCGTCAGCCACGCAAAGCGCATCATCGAGAGGTTGCCGTTGCGCCACAGCGCGAACACCCCGCCCAGCACCACCAGCGGCGTGAAGATGATGAAATACACGCTTTGCGCAATGCCCGCCCCGTACAAAAACGCCAGCGCCAGCATCCACGGGAACGCCGGCCTGCGCGCGTAAATCACAAACAAATAAACCGCCGACAACAGCAGCAGCAGATCCATCAGATGAATCGTGAACCGCGTCGACGCGTACCATCCGCCCAGCGAAAACGCAAACGCCACCACCGTCCCCAGCCCCGCGACCAGCGACACCCGGCCCTCCTGCCGCAGACAGTTCTCCTCATGAATGTTCTGATACACAAAGAATGCCGTCAGCCGGTACAACAGCGCCGCGCACAACGCCCCCGCCAGCGCCGAAAACCACTGCACATTCAGCCCCATCCCGTTCAGCAGCCGCATGAACACGCCTGACACCCAAAACTGCACCGCGTTCACCGGCAACTGGTTCGGCGACAATCCCAGCGCCTGCGCCGACGACCACAGCGACTCCCCCACATACAGCCCCGGCGACAGCGTCAGCCCATACACCACAAACACCACCAACGCCGCCAGCCCCGCGACACAACGGTCACGACGCAGCAAAGAAACGCCCGGTTCCTTAAATTCCTTCATGCCAGCACAACTCCTTCAAGTTTGGACAAATTGAGGAAAGCATTATAAGAAAATACCACCCTGCAAAACAATATGAAAATGCCGCGGCTCACACCAGGTCGCACGCTTCCGGCGGCATCCAGTGCGCGTCCCGTCCGTCCCACTTCACGTTGCACCCGACCGGATTCGTCAACGCCACCCGCACCGTGCGCCCCGCCACCACATCCTCCAGCGCGTTCGCCAGATCATTCACCGTCGCCTTCTCCGCCTCCCGCGGATTATCCAACCCGCGCCCTGTGTACACCAGCTTGCGCGCCGCGTCGAACACATAAAAATGCGGCGTCCGCAACGCACCGTACAGCCGCGCCACATCCTGCGACTCATCCCGCAGATACAGCCACGGAAACTTCTCCTCCGCCATCCGCGCCACCATCTGCGGAAAATCATCCTCCGCATACGTCCGCTTGCTGTTCGAATTGATCCCGACGAACCTCACCCCGTCCTTCGCAAACCGCAACGCCGTCGCCCGCGTCACCTCGTCCGAGCCCGTCACATACGGACAATGATTGCACGTGAAAAACACCACCAGTGCCTTGGCCTCCGCCAACTCCGCCAGCTCGTGCATCTTGCCATCCGTTCCCGGCAACTTAAAATCCGGCGCCTTCGCGCCCAATGAAAGCGTAAACATGCGACTCTCCTTGTCTGTGGTTGATAATCCCCAGTTTACCACACCGCCACCGCCCGCCAAAGAAATTTTTATTTGACGCGTCACACTCACCCAACCACCTCCATCAACAAACGCCAATTATCGCGCGTGGCAGAGGTCATGCTCTGCCACGGGCGCATCGGGCTGTACAGCTTCAAAACGACTGTGATATGCTGGGGCGCATGAATTCACATGCTTCTGTGGAGTGTTTGCTGTCGCTGCCCGCGGCACATGCGGCGACGATGAAATCGGATCGTTTTTTTATCGCGTCGGATCCGCCGGGAACGCAACTCGGCTCCGGCGGCGGCACTGTGCATTTGCTGCACCAGGCGTTTCTCGCGTCAGGCGAAAAAGATTTCACAACGTGGCTTTTGCGCTCGCGGAAATTGATCGTGCACGGCAGCGGACAGTCGCGGCGCTTGCCGGCGTATGCCGCGGAGGGCAAGCCGATGCTGCCGCTGCCGCCGCGCGCGAACGTGACCGCGCAACGTCCGGGCCAGCGACTGGTCGATGTGCAACTCGAAACCTACGAGCGCTTCATTCGTTACGCACCGGAGGAGTTTTGCGTGATGGTGACCTGCGGCGACGTGCTCGTGGCGCACGACGGATTCCCGCCGCGCTATCCCGCGTGTGACGTGTTGATCGCGGGGCTTGAGGCGCCGGCCGAAGAGGCGAGCCACCACGGCGTGATGTTCGCGGTGAACCACGCGAACGCGTTTGAATTTTTCCTCCAAAAACCCGAACCCGCAACCATCCGAGAGCTTGCCGCGACGCACCGGTATTATTTGGACACCGGCGTGTGGATGTTTTCGCGGCGCGCGGTGGAATTGCTCTTCGCGAAGTGCGGCTGGAACGCGGCGCGCCAATGCTTCGAAAAAGGCGTCGGCGCGTATGAGATGTTCGACACATTCGGGCCCGCGCTCGGCACGCAACCGGTCGCGGCGGATCCGGAGATCAGCGCGTTGAAGGCCGCGGTGCTGCCGCTCGCCAACGGACGCTTCTATCACTTCGGCACGACGCGCAGCGTGATCCAATCCACCGTCGCGCTGGCAACAACGACCGACCACACGGTTGTGGTGCAGCCCGAACACAGCAACGCTTATCCGCCGCTGACCTGGGTCGAAAACGCCTGCGTGCCGCCGTCATGGACGTTGCACGGCCGTCACATGCTGACCGGCATTCCCGTCAACGCATGGCGCGTCGAATTGCCCGCCGGCGTTTGCGTCGACATGGTCGGCGTGAACGAGCGCGCGGCGAAATGGTGTCTGCGCCTCTATGGATTCGACGACACGTTCAAAGGCTCGATGGCCGCCAACGTGATGTGGATGGGCCGCCCGTTGCGCGCATGGCTGGAGGCGCACGACCTTGGCGCGACGTTTTTTGACGCGCAAGAGGACATTCAAAATCTGCCGCTCTTCCCGCTCGTTGAACAGCAGGACGCGGAGGCGATGCTCAACTGGATGGTCAGCGACACGCCGGACGCGAACCTCGCGCAACGCTGGCGCGACGCCGAACGTTTCTCTGCGCGCGACCTGCTGGCGTGCGCGGACGTGGCGCGGCGTGAGACGCAACGCGCGATTGTGTTGCGCGACGCCTTCACGCATTGCGACGAACGCGCCTGGCGGCGGCTCATCATGCAGACCGATCTCGTCGCACTGTCGAAGCACGGCGTGCAACCGCCCGCGCTCAACGGCGACGCCGCGCTGCCCGACGTCCACGACGCGATGTTCCGCGCGCGCGACAAGGGCGACCGGGCGTTTGCGTTGCTGCGCCAGCTTATGATCCGCCACAACGCGGTGCGCGAGGCCATGCCGCGCCGCAACGTGCTGGATGATCAGATCGTCTGGGGACGCTCGCCCGCACGCCTCGACTTCGCGGGCGGCTGGACCGACACGCCGCCGTATTGCCTCGAGCATGGCGGCCGCGTCGTCAACCTCGCGGTCAACCTGAACGGCCAGCCGCCGATCCAGGTCTTCGCGCGCGTCTGCGAAACGCCGCATCTGAAAATCCGCAGCATCGACGTCGGCGTCGAGGAGACGCTCACCACCTTCGACACGCTTTGCGCCGAGGAACGTTTGGGCAGCGGCTTTTCCATCGCGCGCGCCGCGTTGCGCCTCGCGGGATTCGACCCCGCCTTCAACCCCGGCATCCGGCGCGGCACGCTCGAAGAATTTTTGAAGACAACGTTTGGCGGCGGCATTGAGCTCTCATTGCTCGCGGCGATTCCAAAGGGTTCCGGGCTTGGCACGAGCAGCATTCTCGCGGCCACGATCTTGGGCACGCTCTCTGAAATGTGTGGCCTGCATTGGAGCCTCGACGACATCTTCCTGCGCACGCTGGTGCTTGAGCAAATGCTCACCTCCGGCGGCGGCTGGCAGGATCAGGTCGGCGGCGTCGCGGGCGGCCTGAAGTTCGTCTCGTCGCGCGCCGGACTTTTGCAGCACCTCGATCTGCGCTGGCTTTCGTCGCACATGATCGAGCGCGCCATCGAGGAGGATCGCTTCCTTCTGTATTACACCGGCATGACGCGCGTCGCGCAGAACATTCTTGGCGAAATCGTCCGCGGCCTCTTCCTCAACGACAGCCGTCGCATTCGCATCATCAATGAGGTCGGTCTCAACGCCGACTTTGCCGCCGACGCGATTCAACGCCAGTCGTGGGATGATTTTTGCGAAGCCATCCGCCGCAGCTGGCTGCTCAACCAGGCGCTCGACGAGGGCACCAATCCCGCGGGCGTGCAGGCCATTCTCGACCGCGTTCGCGGCCACGTTTCCGCCGCCAAACTCCTTGGCGCCGGTGGCGGCGGTTACCTCATGCTCCTGGCTGATTCGCACGAACACGGGTTGCGCGTCCGCGAGCTTCTCACCGCCAATCCGCCCAATCCCCGCGCGCGCTTCGTCGACCTCTCCGTGTCGCAGACCGGCTTTCAGGTCACGCGGAGTTGATCACATGCGCTCGCGGAAGATGGTGAGCAAGAGCAATGCGACGATGATGAAAAGGCTGATGACTTTCGCGCGGTTGAAGCGCTCGCGGTAGAGGAGCGTCATGGCGACGACTCCGCCGATCAGCGGAAGGCCCAGGCAGATCGGAAGCACCACCACGGCGGGAAGGCTCATGGCCTTGAGGACGAAAATGTTGCCGAGCCCCGCGCCCGCGCCCGCCATGAGTCCGGCGGCAACATCCTGCCCGCGCCACGGGATGGTGTTGCGGCGGCGGCAGGTGATGAGATGGCAGAGCGCCAGCGCGACGCCGGTCGAGCCGTAGCAAAGCGCCAGCGTGGCGCCGTTGTTGCCGGCAGGGAAGGCGGCCTCCTTGATTTTCAACACAAACAGGAAGACGCCATTCAGTGTGAAGGCGGTCAGGACCAGCGGCCAGAAGAGAGGATGGACGCGGCTTTGGGTTGCCTGGTTGTCCGCCTTCATGCCGGCGTTGAGCACGACAATCATGCCGGCAAAGAAGGCGATGATCAGGGCGTCGATCCAGACAAAACGTTCGCCGGGAAGGATGGCCACGGAGAGGACAATCGCCACGATGCAGGAGAGGTTCAGGACGGGCCAGGAGGTGGACGGCGGCCCGACCTGGTTGGCCAGCGTGTAGAGCCAGATGCACGCGATAAAAAGCGCGCCCGCGGCCAGGCCAATGCCCCACAACCGCGGATCCGACCAGGCGGAGGTTTCGAAGAACGAGTAGCCGAAGGTGATGAGAAAGGCGATTCCCGCGAGGATGGATCCGTACGCACCCACCGGGGATTTCACAACGCTGGCGTGCTTGTACCCCAGCGCGAGAAGGATCAGAAAGACCGCGGACGTGAAGGCGAAAAGCAGGGGAAGGTTCATTGCAAAAAAATGGCGTGGCAGAGCTGGTGCTCTGCCACGCCGTGTTACTCGCGGCGCCGTTTATTTGGCGTAGAGCTTTTTGGCCTTGTAGTGGTTGTGGAGGAGCTTGTGGGCCTTCTCGCTGCCGGGCTTGTCGAGCCATTCGGCGTAGAGCTTTTGGATGTGGGGGTTTTGGTGGGAGCAGCGGCGGGTGCTCCTTTCGTCGTCGGTGTAGATGCCGGCGGTGCGCGCGGCGCGGACTTCGTCCGTGGCGCCGAGGGGCTGGCCGCCGCCGCCGATGCAACCGCCGCGGCAGGCCATGACTTCGATGAAGTCGTAGCGGGGCTTTTTGCCGGCGGCGCGGTCGGCGCGGATGGCCTCAAGGACTTGCTCGACGTTGCCCATCTGATGGGCGACGGCGATCTTGACCTTGGTGCCCTTGATGTCGATCTCGGCCTCCTTGACGCCTTCCATGCCGCGGACGGGAAGGAAGTTGACGTCCTTGAGCTCCTCCTTGGTGATGAGGAAGTAGGCGGAGCGGAGAGCGGCTTCCATGACGCCGCCGGTGACGCCGAAGATGGTGCCGGCGCCGGTGTAGTCGGCGAGGATGGAGTCGGGGGCTTCCTCGGGGAGGCCGCAGAAGTCGAGGCCGGCGATCTTGATCATGCGGGCGAGCTCGCGGGTGGTGAGGACGACGTCGATGTCCTGGAAGCCGCTGGAGTGCATGTCCTCGCTGCGGGAGATCTCGTACTTCTTGGCGGTGCAGGGCATGACGGAGACCATGACGATCTTGGAGGGATCGATGCCGAGCTTTTCGGCATAGTAGGTCTTGGAGAGGACGCCGAGCATCTGCTGGGGGGATTTGGCGGAGGAGAAGTTGTCGATGAAGTCGTTGGCGTATTTCTCCATCCAGTCGGTCCAGGCGGGGCAGCAGGAGGTGATGACGGGGAGGTGCTGGTTGTGGGTGAAGCGGTGGACGAACTCGGTGCCTTCCTCGAGGATGGTGAGGTCGGCGGTGAAGTTGGTGTCGAAGATGGCCTTGAAGCCGAGGCGGCGCAGGGCGGCGTAGGTCTGGCCGGTCATGAGGGTGCCGGGGGCTTTGCCGAAGGCTTCGCCGATGGCGACGCGGACAGCCGGGGCGATCTGGACGACGCAGTGTTTGTCGGGGTCGTTGAGGGCGGCCCAGACTTGCTTGGTCTGGTCGTTTTCGTAGATGGCGCCGACGGGGCAGTGCGCGGAGCACTGGCCGCATTTGATGCAGGGGGATTCGGCGAGCTTGACGTCGGCGGCGGGGGCGATGCGGGTGCGTTCGCCGCGCTGGAGAAATTCGAGGGCCCAGACGTTTTGCATTTGCTGGCAGACGATGGCGCAACGGCCGCATTTGACGCATTTTTCGGGGTTGAGGACGATGGACCCGGTGGATTCATCGCGCTCGATGCGCTCGACGCGGGTTTCGAAGGGGATGTCGCGGATGCCGAAGTCGGCGGCGAGCTTTTGGAGTTCGCAGTTGCCGCTGCGGAGGCATTGGAGGCAGTCGTTGGGGTGCGTCGAGAGGATGAGCTCGAGAACGGTGCGGCGGATGGAGACGATCTCGGGATCATGGGTGGTGATCTTCATGCCCGGGGTGACGTCGGTGCAGCAGGCGCGCAGGAGCTTGGGTCCGCCGGCCTTGACGACGCAGATGCCGCAGGCGGCCCAGGGCGCGAGGTCGTGGTGGTAGCAGAGGGTGGGGATGATGACGTCGGCCTTGAGCGCGGCGTCGAGGATTTTGGTGCCTTCGGGGACTTCAACGGGGATGCCGTTGATTTCGCATTTGATGAGGTTTTGCATGGTGATGGGGTGCTCCGTGGGAAAGGTTGTTGATTTTGAAATTAGCTGAGTGGGAGGGGAGGGTTTTGACTCAAAAGTTTTTCCACCTGTTGCTGCAAGCCGGGCAGGTCGCTGACAATGATTGCCCAAAGGACTTCTTCGGAGACGGTGTCGTAACCGTGTATGATACGGTTGCGTGTGTCTACGATTTTGCGCACGTTGTCGATGGAAAACTGCGGGTTGATTTTCAGGATGCGGCTCATGGCCTCGCCGATGATTTCAAGGTTGCGCTCAACGGCTTTGCGGGTTTTCAAGTCTGCTTGAAACGCGGGGAAATCCATTTCCGCGGGCAGAAAGGTGGAGATTTCGCAAATAGAACGCCGGATGTCCGACAGAAACACGGCGATGTTGTTACTTCCCTGCATAAATCAACTCCTTGGTGTTGTCGATTTCGCGGCGCAGGACGTCGTTGCGGATGGCCTTGCTTTCAAGCAGGTCCACCGGGCGGTTGAACAAATCCTGCAACGCGAATTTCAGGTTGAAGTAACAGTCCGCGTATTCCAGCGGATTTTTGGAATCAATGTCCACCAGCAAGTCGATGTCGCTGTTGTCGCCGAAACGGTCGGTCAGAACAGAGCCGAAGGCATACAGCGACTTCACCTTGTTTTGGGCGCACAACCGCGTCAAATTTTCAACGGGGATGCCGTTGATTTTGATTTTGACGGGGTTTCGCATGGTGGTGAATTCCGAAAATTGGCGTTGGATTGAAGCCATGGTTTCGGCGGGCAGCGACTGCCCGCCTTTGCCTTAGCCGCGGGTGATGGCGCTGAATTTGCAGGTGTCGTAACAGACGCCGCACTTGATGCACTTGGCCTGGTCGATGACGTGGCGCTCCTTGACTTTGCCGGTGATGGCGTTGACAGGGCATTTGCGGGCGCAGGCGGTGCAGCCGACGCACTTCTCGGTGATGTTGTACGCGAGGAGCTTTTTGCATTTTCCGGCGGGGCACTTCTTATCGACGATGTGGGACTTGATCTCGTCGATGAAGTAGCGAATCATGGACTGGACGGGGTTGGAGGCGGTCTGCCCCAGGCCGCAGAGCGAGGCGCGCTGCATGGCGACGGAGATGGCCTTGAGGTCGTCGATGTCCTTGAGCTCGCCCTTGCCTTCGGAGATTCGGACAAGGATGTTGTAGAGGGAGCGGCCGCCGATGCGGCAGGGGGCGCATTTGCCGCAGGATTCGTCGACGGTAAATTCAAGGTAGAATTTCGCGATGTCGACGATGCAGTCGGTTTCCTCGGTGACGATGAGGCCGCCGGAACCCATGATGGAGCCGATTTTTCCGAGGTTTTCATAGTCGATCGGGGTGTCGAGGAACTGGGGCGGGATGACGCCGCCGGAGGGGCCGCCGGTCTGCGCGGCCTTGAAGGCTTTGCCGTCCTTGATGCCGCCGCCGACGTCAAAGATGATTTCGCGCAGGGTGGTGCCCATGGGGACTTCGATGAGGCCGGAGTTGTTGACCTTGCCGGTGAGGGCGAAGACCTTGGTGCCCTTGGAGGTGGCGGTGCCGATGCTGGCATACCAGTCGCCGCCCTTGGTGAGGATGACGGGGATGTTGGCGAGGGTTTCGACGTTGTTGATGACGGTGGGCTTGCCCCAGAGGCCTTTGACGGCGGGGAAGGGCGGGCGGGGCGTGGGCATGCCGCGGCGGCCTTCGATGGAGGCGAGGAGCGCGGTTTCTTCGCCGCAGACAAAGGCGCCGGCGCCGAAGCGAAGCTCGATCTCGAAGGAGAATTTGGAACCGAGAATGTTCTTGCCGAGGAGGCCGTAGGCGTGGGACTGCTCGATGGCGGTCTGGAGGCGTTTGATGGCGAGGGGGTATTCGGCGCGGATGTAGATGTAGCCCTTGGAGGCGCCGATGGTGTGACCGGCGATGGTCATGGCTTCGAGGATGGAGTGCGGGTCGCCCTCAAGGGTCGAGCGATCCATGTAGGCGCCGGGGTCGCCTTCGTCGGCGTTGCAGACCATGTACTTTTGGTCGGCCTGAACCTGCTTGCAGAAGGCCCACTTTTTGCCAGTGGGGAAGCCTGCGCCGCCGCGACCGCGAAGGCCGGATTTGTCGAGCTCGGCGATGACTTCATCGGGCGTCATTTCGAAGAGGACTTTTTCAAGCGCCTTGTAACCGTCGCGGGCGATGTACTCTTCGATTTTGTCGGGGTCAATGACGCCGCAGTTGCGCAACACGATGCGGAACTGCTTTTGATAAAAGTCAATTTCCTTGACCTTGACGTTGATCTTGCTCTGCGACGGATCGTAGAGGAGGCGGTTGACGGTGCGGCCCTTGATGATGTGCTCGCGCACGATCTCCGCGGCGTCGGAGGGTTTGACCTCGACGTAGAAGGTGTCCTGCGGGAGGATCTTGACGATGGGGCCTTTTTCGCAGAAGCCCAGGCAGCCGGTGCGGACGACCTGCACCTCGTCGGAGAGGCCGACGGCCTGGATCGCGTTTTTGAGTTCCTCGACGAGTTCGATGCCTTTGTTCGACTCGCATGCGGTGCCGCCGCAAACCAAAATGTATTGAGTGTAAGCCATGATGGAAGACTCCGTTTAGCCAATAATATCTGCCGAGGGTTTGTCGCAAATGTGCCCGTCAAGCAACTTCTTCTGCATGATGTGGTCGGACACAATCTGCTTCGCCAGGTCCTTGTCGACCCTGCCGTAGATGACGACCGGCATGTCGGGCATGATGACCTCCACCGTGGGCTCCGAGTGGCACAGACCCATGCAACCGGTCTGGCGCACGAGGACGTTTGCGATCCCCTTGGCCGCAAGTTCATCAATGATCGCGGCGAACGTGTCCTTCGCGCCGGCCGCGATTCCGCATGTGCCCATGCCCACGATCACCTGGACGTCCTTGTTCGACGGATCCCGGCGGTTCACTTCCTTCTGCTTCTGTTCACGCAGCGCACGCAGCGCGTCCAACGTCAGTTTGCTCATTGCTCACTCCTCATGTTGTTCTTGAGATTCAAAAAATTCCCTGGCCAGGACGAGGTTACCCGCCTCCTCCAGATTGCCCAGCGCCTCGATCAGCTCATGCCGCGAGACGGTGTATTCGCCTTGCCCGCTGACGCGGCGCACCCGCAAATCATAAGATCCCGGAAAAGCCATCAGCGTCACCGCCGTCTGCGCGAAGTCACCCAGCGGCGGCGTGTCCAGATTGTGCGGATCAAAGGCAAACGTCACCTCCGTCCCCACGCCCGGCGCGGACGTCACCCGCGCGTCGCCGCCCAGCGCCTGAGCCGCCTGATACAAAAACGAAAGCCCCAGCCCCACCTTCCGCTTGTCATGCTTGCCCGGCTCCGTGTAAAACGGACTTCGCGCTTGTTCTATCAGCTCCGCTGTCATGCCTTTTCCATTGTCGCGCACCACGACCCTCAACTCATCCGCCGTGGTGGTCACGTCCAGCGCGATCCGCGTCGCCCCCGCCTCGATCGAATTTTGCACGATCTCCGCGATGTAGTCACAGACCGTCGCGTGCACGACTTACGCCTTTTTGTTGCGGAAGTGGTTCACGATCCCCGGCAAATCCTTCGTCGGCACCTTGCCGTACACCTCGCCGTTGATCACCATCACCGGCGCCAGCCCGCAGCAACCTAGGCAGCGCACCGCCTCGGTCGAAAACTCGCCGTCCGGCGTCACCGTGTTCAGGCCCACGCCGAGGATCTTTTCAAGCTCGAGCAGCAAATCCTCGCCGCCCTTCAAATAGCACGCCGTGCCCATGCAGACCTGGATGATGTTTCGGCCCGGCTTCTTCAGCTTGAAGAAATTATAAAACGTGATGACGCCATAAATCCGCGCCAGCGGGATTTCCAGCAGCGCCGCCACCTCAAACGCCACTTCGCGCGGGAGATAGCCGTAAACCTGCTGCACATGGTGCAACACCATGATCAAATTTCCCGGCTTGTTCTTCCAATCCTTGATAAACGCCTTCAACTCCGGGGTCAACTTCTGAGGCGTTGCCGTTGCTTCCGCTGTTGCTGCCATACTCACTCCACATGTTAAAAAAACGGCCTTGCGGCAAAACCGCGCCGCAAGCCCACTCCGCAAACACAAAGTGCGCCCTATCATGCCACACCCCCTGAATTTTTCCAAGCCCAAACTTCACCAAAACCCCGTGGCGTGGCAGAACCTCTGCCACGCCCCAACAAGGTAAGAAGACCTCCGGTGTGCTTCGCGTCGTCTGTCTTACCTTCCTCGCACTCGTCTGGAGGACGCTCGCCCTCCACGTTCAGGTATTGGAACAAATCTATTATGCCCCAGCTGTAATTGAAGCAAGATTGTGAAATGGTTCGAATATACCGCGCGTGGCAGAGCAGGAGCTCTGCCACGCCACGGGGATCAATCAATCTGCTTCAGTGTGTAGGCGCGGGTGCCAAGGCCGAATTCTTCAAGGCAGTCGATAACGGCGAAGGGATCTTTGCCGTGGACGCGCTCGAAGAGGTGGCCTTCGGGCTTGAGGGCGGGCCATTTGGGGGGGAGCGAGCCGGGGATGAGGTTTTCGGTTTTGATGAGGTCGAGCGTGGCGGTCTCGATGGCGACGATGTCGGGGCCGGCGAGGATGCCGATGTCGGGGACGAGGTTGGGGGTGGTCATGCCCCAGCAGTCGCAGAAGATGGTGATGTTCATCAGGAGGTTGATGAAGTAACGCTGCTGCGGCTTGAAGTTTTCGAGCACGGCCTTGGTGGTGAGGGCCATGCCGCGCTGGAAGGCGCGGTAGCCGCCGCCGACGAGCCGGATGGCCTTGACGGGGCAGATGAGGCCGCAGTGCATGCAGTATTTGCAGTTGTGGTAGAAGATGTCGAGCTTGCCGTCGGCGTCGAACTTCATGGCGTTGTTGGGGCAGTTGTCGACGCATTTGCCGCATTTGACGCAACGTTCCTCGGTCCATTCGATGCCGCCCTCAAGGTGGTGGATCTTGCCGCGCGCGGGCTGGGTGACGCAACCCATGGAGAGGTTTTTGGAGGCGGCGCCAAAGCCGCAGGCGCCGTGGCCCTTGACGTGGGAGAAGTCGATGAGCGCCTCGGCGTCGATGATCTCGCCGCCGATCTCGATCTCCTTGAACTCGCCATACGCGGGGTTGACCTTGCGCGTGTAGTAGTATTTGTCGGCAAGGCCGGAGATGGAGCGCAGGGGACAGCCGACGGTCTCCTCGGTGTAGCCGCGCTCGACGGCGGAAAGCACGGCGCCGGGCGAGTCGCAGATGAAGACGGACTTCGCGCCGCACGCGCGGATTTTCGCGACGAGCTTGCGCGTGAAATAAGGATGGATCGTGGTGAACCCGTAGCCGCCGCCGAGGTGCATCTTGACGCAGGTGCGCTTGTCCTTGACCACGGGGCCGAGGTTCATCGCGTCGAGCATGCGCTCCCATTTGGCGCCGATGGACTGGTTGGGCTCAAGGGTTTTCGCGGCGTAGGGCGCGAAGAGGAGTTCGGTGGCTTCATTCATGGATGATGTCCTTGTAGGTTTGATAGGCCGCGGACCACGCGGCGGTGTTTTCCGGCAAAAATTCGCGCAGTTCGCGGGGCGCCGCGCAATGGCGCTGCGCGGTCGCGAGATCGGGGTAAACGCCGGCGCCGACAGCCTGCACCATGAGGTTGCCCATCGCGGTCGCCTCCCTGGGACCGGCGACGACGCGCACGCCTGCGGCGTCGGCGGTGAACTGGTTGAGCAGGGCGTTGCCGCTGCCGCCGCCGACGATGTGTACGACGTCGGTCGGCGTGCCGGTGATGGCGGCGAGCTGTTCGCTCACGCTGCGGTATTGCATGGCGAGGCTTTCGTAAACGATGCGCAGCGTCATCCCGCGGCCGCGCGGCAAGGGTTGCCCGCACTCCTGGATATAGTCGAAAATCGCCGACTCCATGTCGCGCGGATTGTAAAAGCGCGGATCGTCGGGGTTGATGAACGCGGTGAAGGGTTTCGCCGCCGGTGTGATGCGGTCCACCTCGCTCCAGGGCATGCGCGCGCCGTCGCGGATTTCCCATTGGCGCAACAGCTCCTGCACGATCCACGTACCCATGCAATTCTTGAGCAGACGCGTGTTGCCGATGCCGCCCTCGTTCGAAAAATTGCATCCCATCGCCGCCGGTGTGGTCAGTGGTTGCGCCACCAATTTTCCGACCAGCGACCACGTTCCCGAGCTGATGATCAGCGCGCGCGTCGCGTCCTCCACCGGCGCCGCGGCGAAGGCGCTCGCGGTGTCGTGCGAACCCACGGCGTACAGCGCCACCTTGCCGGTGAGTCCTGCCATGTGCGCGAGTTGCGGATGCATCCGCCCCAGCCGCGCGCCCGGCGCCACGATGGCCGGAAGAATGTTCGTCGGAATATTCAGCGCCTCCAAAATCTCCGCGCTCCACGCGCCGCGCCGCGCGTCCATGAGCTGCGTCACGCTCGCCCATGTCGAATCCACGGCCTGGCATCCGCCGAGAAAATAATAGAGCAGCGACGACGTCGGCAGCGCGACCTCCACGACCTTCATCAGCTCCGGCCTGCGCGTCAGCCACCAGTGCAGCTGGTTGCTCAAGTTGAACGGCTGAAAGTGAATCCCCGTGATGCCGTAAATCTGCTCCGCGCTGATTTTCGCCTTCACCTCCGCGGTCATGTCGGCGAGTCGCTCGTCGCGGTAGCAATACATTTTGCCGATCATCTCGCCGTCCGCCGAGAGCAACCCCGCGTCCGCGCCCCACGTCGCGATGCCGATGCCGTCGAGCGTCGCGCCGATATTCCGGCGGTACTGCTGCAATCCCTTCACCATTTGCTGGTAAATCCACGTGTCATTCCAATAGAGCCGCGCGGTCACCTCGCCCTTGCGATCCGCCGTAAAAAACCGCGCGCTCTCATGGTCGAACCGGTGGAGCTCCTCCATCCGGAATCCCCCGTCCGCCGCGACGAAACCCACAAAGCACTTCCCTCCCGAAGCGCCGACATCCACTGCCAGAAACCGCCGTTCCATAACAACACTCCCGTTAAAAACTTAAAACGCCACAATACCCGCTTTCTCTTCGGCGCGCAAGTCCAAAACCGCGCCGTGACAGAGGTCATGCTCTGCCACGAAAAGATGTGGCGTGGCAAAGGTTGTGTCATGCCACGGCGATTTTGCGCCCCAACAAAACAAATTAATTTCGGCGGTTCAGTCTCACGCGCCCGCTCAAGATGAACCTGCCCCTTTGGGGCGTAATGACGTTTGTGCATCATGACCCAGGGCGTTGCCCTGGGCTGAAATGACCTGCCCCGTTGGGGCGCAAGACATTTTACCCGCGTATTGCGTCGTGGCAGAGGTCATGCCCGGCCACGACGACTTCGCTGGCGATCTTCGCGACAGGTCTTATAGTAGATTTGTTCCAAAACCTGAACATGGAGGGCGAGCGTCCTCGCGAGCCGCACGAAGAGGCCCGGTTGATTTGCTGAATGGTCGCACATTGTTTGCTGAAACCCTCCTGTTGCGGCTCGCGAGG
>JAVBOU010000015.1:0-3699 GCA_031550185.1 Kiritimatiellia bacterium
CAGGTTTGTTGCAAGCGCATAAGTGCCGGTCTGCGGCAGGCTGTTCGCCGCCGCGTCATCGCCCAGGGTGACGTTTATTTGTGCTGCGGTTGTGTTGTGCGGGTTGCCTGTGGTTTGTGAGTGGTCATAGGCGATTTTTCCGTGATCCCCCCGGTATGCACTTTCCGCCGTCTCACCAAGCACAACGCCTCCGTCTGGAAGTTGCGACGGCAGCAGTTTGCCGCCTTCGCCGAGGTCGGCCTTTTTGACAAGTGCCTCCTCCAGTGCCTCTACCTCGGACACGGTTGCCACGGGGAGGTAATGCCGCGCGACCAGATTGGTCACAACACCAGGAGCGGTTTCCAGGTCCACGTTGCTAAGCGTGGACCCGGCCGTCGAATAGGGAGTCCAAATTCCATCCCGGTAATACCACTGCATTTGGTACCGCATGGAGGCGGCGCCATCTGTGGGCAAATCGCCGGCGGGGCCGACGCTCATGTATCCGCTGGATTCCACTAAAATCCAGCGGTTCGTCGGTGCAAGCGGGTTGACGGGAAACGCGGCGGTGTATGCGTTGGCGCGGCCATAACACAGTACCGCGTTTTTTGCCGCATTCCTAAAAGCCGATCCATCCCAGGTCATCCATCCGCTACCGTAGTTGCAGTAGAGCATTCCGCTGATGATGTTGGTGCCTTCGTGGGTGGCATATTCGGCGCGCATGACGCGCAGGCTGTTCGCCGTGTCACCCTTTTGCGTCACCGTCATCAGATCGGGCGAGGCATCCAGGACCAGCGCGTCCATACGCGTGTTAATGGCGTCCACGGCGGCGCCGAAGGTGTCCGCCGGAGTGAGCCGCGCGTCAACCGCGAAGCGATCCGGCAGGTTGAGAATGGTGTAGCCCGCAGCGTCCGCGTTGCCTTGAAACTTCAGGTTTTTGACGGGCGTCGACTGCCCGGAAACAACGGCGGCGAATACGCACGCCGCGAGAAAAATTTTACCAGCCTTGTCCATAAACCTTGTATCCTTCCGCGGCCGCGGCCGCGCTGAGTTCAACCCAAAAGCCCGCGCGCGTCACACCCGTGACGCAAAGGGCCGTGATCAAGTCCGCCTCCTCCGAGGGGCGCGCCACGGTCACCCACGGCGCGTAGTCGGCTCCCGCGTCCACCGGCACGAAGACGCGGTCGGCGCCCGCCGGAACGTCGACCACGGCGGAGAGCTTGCGCGGGATCGCGCCGGGCGGCGGGTATTCCGGTTTCGCCGACGCCTCCGGCGCCACCTCGCCGCGGAAGAGCGAGGGATACACGTCCACCGTCCATTGGAAGGATTGTTGCACCACGCCGTCCACGTCCATGAGCTTCATCTCCGCCTTGACGGTCTTCTTCTCCTTCGCGGGCGCAAAGAGCGCGGCAATCTCGCGCGTGGCAAGGTTCAGCATCCCGGTGTAAAGCGTCCTGATCGCGCCGTCGGCGTCCGTGCTTTTGGCGATGCCAAACTGCGTCATGGACGCCAGCACGTCCGAATGCCCGGATGATTCCTTCAGCGTAAAGAGCAGCGACCAGTTCGCGGGCAGGGCGATGTACTGCTGGCTCCCTTTCAACTGGCCTGCGGTTCGCATGAAATAAAACGCGAGTTGCGGATGGTCCCCCTCGACGAACTGCATGGTCGTGCCGCCGCCGTTGGAGGTGTTGGCCAGCGAGCTTCCGCCGCCAGCCCAGCCCATGTTCAGGGCGATTTCAAGTATGGTCATTCGTCTTCTCCTAGGTTAGGGTGAAAGTCCCGTCCGCGCGCAGCGTGACGGACGCCACGTGCGTTGACGCCGCGTTGTTTTGCGAACCCGGCGAGATGATTTTGGTTTGCGTCGCGCCGTTGTGCACCACGCGGACGCGCGCCGGGCCGCTGCCTTTGGCGGGGGCGTACCAGCCCGCGCAGCAGTCGATGGTGGTCTGCCCGCTCCACAAGCCCTGCGCGAGCGAGCGTGCCGCGTGAATGTAAACGATCTCCGGGCCGTTGCCCGTGTTGTCATTCGACGGCCAGAGGATATACCACGCCGGGATGCCGCCCACGGACCATCCAACGCTGTTTCCGAGGAACGTTGTCTTCGTGTCAAGGTCTCGCGAGTTGCCAAGATCGGCCCATTCATAATAAATGTACATCATGCCCACGCCGCACGGCCCGACAAGCACGGGCTTCCCCTTGCGCATGAGCGGTTTGCCGCGAAGCCGCGACCAAGCCGGAATTTTGCTAGTATCCACCGCCAACCCCCTCGCATTCGCCGAACTCGACGACTGTCGTATACGCGGGCGCGTCCGTCGTCTCTTGAATCACGCGCATTTTTTTCTTGTACTGCTTGAGGATGCCGTTTTCAAAAGTTACGTTCACCACCACCTCCACCTCTTCGGTGCGCGCGGGATTCCACGTTGATTTTTCATAATTCCACAGCAGGACATCCTTGTCCTTTTCCCCGTCCGGCAGCGAGAAACCCAACATTTCGTCGAGTTTCAGGTATTTGAGTTTGGGATATTCACCGGCGCCGTCGCGAACCAGAAAGGTATATTTATCCGTGTCGTTTTCCGGCATTGTGAACACCGAAGGCTCCCTGAATTCAAACAGCATGAAAAGCCGCCCGCCACCGTTTTCGGTTTCGACACTTTGTGATTCCGGGTTGCCCTCGGCAGTGGTGTCGCCGCGTTGCAGGGTGAGGTTCGCGACGACCTGCGCGTCTTCGACGGCACGGGCCTTTCCAACACCCTGCGCCCGCAGTTGTTGGAACAATACTGCCGCGTGAAAGGGAAGCGCGGCCCCGCGCCGGTCGTGGCGTTCGGCTCGGAATCCGTCCGGGACAAGGAGGGGACGCTGGCGGAACTCGCCGCGTTAAGCGCCGCCGGTCTGCAGCCGGACGCCGACGGCCTTCAAACCATCGGCGAACGCCTCGGGTACGGGTTGGAATTGAAAGCCAGCCCGTCCTCCGTCATTCCGTTTGCGGCGACAACGCCCTCCGGCGCCGTCACGCCGCGCCGTCGCCAGCGCCCGGCATCACTTCCCCCCGGCGTGGACGGACGCCGTGTCGCGGCACTGAAGGCCGCAAAACGTGCCACCCTCGGCGTTGTTTATGACGCCCTTAAAAACAGCGATTCACCCCGTGCTGTTTTGGATGCGGACTTGCGCGAGGGTATCGACATCTTTGGTGGCGCCGACGTGATCGCCGAAGAGGCCGGGGCCTTTTACGAGGCCGGGCAGAAGTCCGTTGCTCCCCCCTCCGCGTAACCCCTCGTTTTGCGGGCGGCTGTCATTCCCGATCCATCCCGACGCCGTCCCGGCATACTTTTCGATCCCTCAAAAACGCTGTCCATCCGGGCGGCGTTTTTTGGTTTCACCCCCGCCACATTCCCCGTCCCGTACCCTATTTCATTCTTTTGCGCGGTATTCCGGTTTGCCCCGCCCGCACCTCGCGTTCCACCCGCGGGTTTCGCGGTGTTTTCAAGCTGTTATAGGTTCCTTTAAGCTATTCCAGTCTTTTGCGCCGGTGACAACGTCGGCTACAAACGGCATTACCGCGTCCGGCATTGCGAGGATGTCTTTGCCAATGGCAAGGCGCATGTCAACGGCATTGAAAACTTCTGGGGCGTGGCCAAGACGCGCTTGGTCAAGCTGCGAGGCATACGTCCGAATGTATTCTACGTGCACCTGAAAGAAACGGAGTGGAGATTTAATCATAGACAC